>CAYJMY010000281.1:0-4982 GCA_964371125.1 uncultured Mesorhizobium sp.
GGACGGCGCCGTGCGCTGCATGCGCCAGGCACTGGCGACGGTCTCGGGGCCGGTCGACTACATCAACGCGCACGGCACCTCGACGCCGGTAGGCGATAGCAAGGAAATGGGGGCGATCCGCGAGGTGTTCGGCGACAAGATTCCCCTCATCAGCTCGACCAAGTCGCTGACCGGACATTCGCTCGGTGCGGCGGGCGTGCAGGAATCGATCTACTCGATCCTGATGATGAATGCGGGCTTCATCGGCGAAAGCGCCCACATCGAGACGCTCGACCCGGAGTTCGAGGGCATGCCGATCGTGCGCGAGCGCATCGACAACACCAGGATCGAACGCGTCCTGTCGAACTCCTTCGGCTTCGGCGGAACCAATGCGACGCTGGTCTTCCAGCGCTACGACGCCTGAGGACCTCGCGGACATGAACGGACTTATGAAGGGCAAGCGCGGCCTCGTCATGGGCGTCGCCAACGATCACTCGATCGCGTGGGGCATCGCGCGGCGCCTCGCCGACCACGGCGCGACGATGGCCTTCACCTACCAGGGAGAAGCGTTCGGACGCCGCGTCCGGCCGCTGGCCGACAAGGTCGGCGCGTCGCTGGTGCTGCCCTGCGAGGTCGAGGACAGCGCCTCCGTCGACGCGGTGTTCGAGACGCTCGGCGCCGAATGGGGCTCGCTCGATTTCGTCGTCCACGCCATCGGCTTCTCGGACAAGAACGAGCTGAAGGGGCTCTACGCCGACACGAGCAAGGACAACTTCGTCCGCACGATGGTCATTTCCTGCTATTCCTTCACCGAAGTCGCGCGGAAGGCGGCGGCGCTGATGCCGGCGGGCGGGACGATGCTGACCCTGACCTACGCCGGTTCGGTGCGCGTCATGCCGAACTACAACGTCATGGGCGTGGCGAAGGCCGGTCTCGAGGCGAGCGTGCGTTATCTCGCCAACGACTACGGGCCGCGCGGCATCCGCGTCAACGCGCTCTCGGCCGGGCCGGTGCGCACACTCGCCGGCGCCGGCATTTCCGACGCCCGCTACATGTTCTCCTACCAGCAGCGGAATTCGCCGCTCAGGCGGACCGTCTCCATCGACGAGGTCGGAGGATCGGCGCTCTACCTGCTCTCGGAGCTTTCGTCGGGCGTCACCGGCGAGATCCACTACGTGGACTCCGGCTATCACATCGTGTCGATGCCGACGCTCGATGAACTGAAGAAGTCGTCCGACCAGGCAGATTGACGATTCGGTAAAATCCGATCCTTCGCGGGAAACGGAATTTAAGGACCGATCGGTTAGAAAACCCCGATACGGGGGAAATTCATGTCGTCGGCCAGCCATCCGAACCGCAGTCCGGTGTTCCGCTTCATAACGATCGCCGCATCGGGCATGGGCAGCTTCGTGCTCGGCCTGTGGGGCATGAAGTTCGGCTTCGGCGACGGTCTCGGCGGCTTGTCGGCGCCGATGATCGGCGGGGTGATCGCGTCGTTGTGCGCGCTGGCCGCCGGCGGCGCCGCGCTTTCCTTCTTTGCCGGCGTGGACGAATCCGCCAGCTACGTCTTCAAGGAGACGCAGGTCGACAAGCTGACCGGGCTCAATGGCCGCACGGCGATGATCGGCAGGATCGCGGAGGCCGCATCGGCCTGCGCACGCACCGGCAAGCCGGAATACCTCATCGACATCGACATCGACCGGTTCAAGCAGATCAACGATTCCATCGGTTACGTCCAGGGAGACCAGCTGATCGCGGCGTTCGCCGCCCGGCTCAAGGCGAGCGTGCTGGAGGGCGTGCAGATCGGCCGCATCGGCGCCGGCGAGTTCGCAGTCCTCTACCCGGACGCGGGCGGCGACTTCTCGATCGAGGAAACCGTCGAGGCGTTGATCGAGGCGATGATGGAGCCCTATCAGCTGAGGACCCACCTGCAGTCGGTGAACCTCTCGGTCGGCATCGTCGCCATTCCCAAGGACGGGCGCGACCCGATCCTCTTGCTGCGCCGCTCCAATCTCGCCCTCCAGCATGCCCGGATGAACGGCCACGGTTCCTGGTCGGTCTACATGGCCGAGATGGGACAGGTCGCCGACTACCGCCACTGGGTGGAATCGGAACTGAACATCGCCTTCGAACGCGGCGACTTCGATCTGCACTACCAGCCGCAGCTCGACCTCGCGTCAGGCCGCTTCGTCGGCTACGAGGCGCTGATCCGCTGGAAGCATCCGGCGCGCGGCATGATCCCGCCGATGGAGTTCATCCCGATCGCGGAAGAGACCGGCATGATCGGCATGATCGGCGAATGGGTGCTCAACAAGGCGTGCTCCGACGCCCGCTTCCTGCCCGACGACTGCTTCGTGGCCGTCAACATCTCGCCTGTGCAGTTCATGACCAAGGACTTCCTCGGCATCGTCAAACGCGCCATCGAGACGACGGGCATCCGGCCGCAGCGCCTGGAACTCGAGGTGACCGAGACGGCGATGATGCAGGACCGGGACCGTGCCGCGGTCATCCTGAAGGCACTCTCGGAGATGGGCATCTCGGTTGCTGTCGACGATTTCGGCACCGGATACTCCAATCTCTCCTACCTCATCGACTTCCCCTTCCAGAAGTTGAAGATCGACCGTTCCTTCGTCAGCCGGATCGACACCGACCAGAGCACGGGCGCGGTCGTTTCGACCATCGTCGGCCTGTCGCGCGCCCTCGGCGTGCACACGATCGCCGAGGGCGTCGAGACGGAGAACCAGGCAACCCTGCTCCGGGCCGCCGGATGTGAGGTCGTCCAGGGCTACTTCTACGGCAAGCCGGCGCCGCTCCAAATCCAGAACGGCACCGTGGCGCCGGTACGAATGGTGCACTGAACCGCGCCCGACCGCGCGGTCGCGGACGCTCAGCGCGTCGCGACGAAGGTCTTGAAGCCGCCCTCACGGGCGGTTTCGCGCCAGACGGCAAACAGCTCGCCAAGCATCGCCTCGTAGGGCAACTCGCGGTTCGCCACCATGAACAGCCTGCCGCCCTTGCGCAACGCAGCCGCCGCGGTCCTGATCATCTCGCGGCCGATCCCCGGCTCGGCGGCGCGGCCGCGGTGGAAGGGCGGGTTCATGACGATCGCGTCGTAGCGCTCTGTGACCGGTTCGGCGGCGAGATCGTGCCAGAAGAAACGGGCCGAGGCGAAACCCGCTAGGTTCGCCTTCGCCGCCTCCAGCGACTCGTAGTCGGCGTCATAGAGATCGATCCGCGCGACGGACGATGAGCGGCGAGCGATCTCCGCGGCGAGGTAGCCCCAGCCGGCGCAGAAGTCCGCGCCCATGGCGGCCAGGTCGCCCGGCCGCATGGACTCGAGCAGCCGCGAACCGGCGTCGACAGCGTCATGGGAGAACATGCCCGGTGCGGCGACGAAGCGGCCCTCGACCGGCGTAGGCCCGTTTCCGGCGCGCAACGCCGCGACTGCGTCGGCCACGCCCCCGGGCCGGCGCAGCCAGAATACCGTTCCATGGTACTTCGGCAGGCGCCCCTCGACTGCCATGAGGCCGGAGACGCGCTTGACCAGCCCGCCGATGCCGTCATCCTTGGCGCCGGCGACGAGGACGAGGCCGCCGGGCGAAGTCCTCTCCAGCGCTTCGGCGAGACGCATCTCGTTCTGGCCGCGGTGACGGCCGGCAAGCACCAGCGCGACATCGTAGCCGTCGCCTTCCGGCACCGGCGAGACGGCGAAGCCGGCGCGCTGCAACGCCAGGAAGTCGGGACGGAAGCCCTGGACGCAGGCGATCGCGGCGGGAAAGCCCGCCGGCTTGCGGAACGATCCCGGGGCGCCGAGGAAGAGCGCGCGCGAAGCCGGCGCGGGCAGATCCAGCGCCCCGCAGGCGAAAGGATGGAAGAGGGTCTTCAGCGGCTCGGCGGTCATCTGCGGGCAGGTCGCTTTCCGGCGGTCACGGGTCTTGGGAAGGCCGGCGTCCCCCGACCCACCCGCCTTGCACAATAGCGGGCGTTGACCCGATTCGATATCGTCTGGCGCGGCGGGGCGAAACGTCCGGCGCACGAAAAAGCCCCCGTCGCGGGACGGGGGCTTCTCTGCAATTGCTTCCGGGAGGAAGGATCAGGCGGCGGTTTCCTCGCCGTCATCCTGCTTCTTCTCCCTGACGATCTCCTTGCCGGTCTTCTGGTCGACGACCTTCATGGAGAGGCGAACCTTGCCGCGCTCGTCGAAGCCCATCAGCTTGACGAACACCTTGTCGCCTTCCTTGACCACGTCGGTGGTCTTCTGCACCCGCTCGCCGGCGAGCTGCGAGATGTGGACGAGGCCGTCCTTGGGGCCGAAGAAGTTGACGAAAGCGCCGAAGTCGGCGGTCTTGACGACCGTGCCCTCGTAGATTTCGCCGACTTCCGGCTCGGCCACGATCGTGTGGATCCACTTCTTCGCCGCCTCGATCTCCTTGGCGTTCGCCGAAGCGATCTTGACCGTGCCGTCGTCCTCGATGTTGATCTTGGCGCCGGTCTTCTCGACGATCTCGCGGATGATCTTGCCGCCCGCGCCGATGACGTCACGGATCTTGTCGGTCGGGATGTTCATCACCTCGATGCGCGGCGCGAACTCGCCGAGCTCCGAACGGCCCTTGGTGATCGCCTTGGCCATTTCGCCGAGGATGTGCGTGCGGCCGCCCTTGGCCTGGTCGAGCGCGACCTTCATGATCTCCTCGGTGATGCCGGCGATCTTGATGTCCATCTGCAGCGACGTGATGCCGTCCTGCGTGCCGGCCACCTTGAAGTCCATGTCGCCGAGATGGTCCTCGTCGCCGAGGATGTCGGAGAGCACCGCGAAGCGCTCGCCTTCGAGGATCAGGCCCATGGCGATGCCGGCCACCGGCTTGGCCAGCGGCACGCCCGCGTCCATCAGGGCGAGCGAGGTGCCGCAGACGGTCGCCATCGAGGACGAGCCGTTCGACTCGGTGATCTCGGAGACCACGCGGATGGTGTAGGGGAAGTCTTCCTTCGACGGCAGGATCGGG
>CAYJMY010000282.1:0-4900 GCA_964371125.1 uncultured Mesorhizobium sp.
GTATAGCGCTGTTTCTGCGTCCGTCGCCGGGCGGAAAGATCAATGAGTCGCTGAGCGATCTGTTCACGTACCAGACCTTTGGAATCTTCCCCACGTCCCTGTTGTTGCTGGGCTTGGTCGTTTGCATCATTTGGCTGCCGCTGAGCCGCAGCTTGTTGGGCCGATCGCTCTATGCCGTGGGATCGAATATCAAGGGCGCCTATGTGTCTGGGCTGAATCCGGCGCGTGCGAAAATCGTGGCCTATGCGCTGAGCGGTTTCTTTGCCAGCTGCGCGGGCCTGTTTCTGAGCGTGCAGACCCTATCCGGCGACGCCTCGATCGGTCTGCCCTACACGCTGAATTCGGTTGCGGCGGTCGTGCTTGGCGGTGCCTCCCTGGCCGGCGGAATAGGTACAATCTGGGGTGTGATCCTCGGGTCGGCAATCCTGCGAACGGTTGGAGCAATTGTGATTTTCACGAGCCTTCCCCCGTTGGCGCAACCGCTATTCGAGGGTGTCGTGCTGCTCCTGGCGGTTGGCGTAGGGGCGATTGAATTTCTCAGGGCACCGACGAAGATGGAGGGGATGCGATGATCTCTATGATCACAGGGCGCATTGGTTTCGAGGTTCCGTTTCTTTTGGCCATGTCGGTGCTGCTCGTCATCGTCGGCAGCATCGGGTTCCCGGAATTCCTGTCCATTTCCTATCTCGTGCAGCAGGCCCAGATCGCATCATTCCTTGGTGTGATCGCGATCGGCACATTCTTGGTCATCATGATCGGACAGATCGATCTGTCGGTGCCATGGACCATCACCGCCGCGGCGATGGTCACAACGTCGCTGACGGGGGCAGGCAACGAGTCGTCCTGGCTCGCACTTCTCGCGGGCCTTGGCGCGGGCATGGCCATCGGCATTTTCAACGGCATCGGCGTTGCCGTCCTGCGCATGCCGAGCATGATCTGGACGCTGGGTGTCAACGCGGTCGTGCTGGGGTGCTGCATCCTTTTTACCGGTGGCTTCGCACCCGCCGGCAACGCCCCCGAAATCATGCGCACGATGGCAGTGGGGCGCACTTTAGGTGTTCCAAATAGCTTTCTGCTCTGGGTGTCCCTGGCTCTGATAACCGTCGCAATCCTCAAGGGTACCGTTCTTGGGAAAGCCATCATTGCGATCGGCAACGGCGAACGCGCCGCCTATCTGTCCGGCGTCAAGACCCGGGGTGTCATCATTGCCTGCTTCGCCGGCGCAGGCCTGATGAGCGCAATGGGTGGTCAACTGCTGGTCGGTTATTCCAATCAGGCTTACCAGGCCATGGGGGATCAGTTTCTGCTTCCCGTAATTGCGTCCGTGGTTGTGGGCGGAACCCGGTTGCAGGGCGGGAAGGGCTCGATCGCCGCCGTCGCGCTGGCGGTCCTCTTCCTCAGTCTGTTGTCTAGCGTTCTGTCGGTCTACCAGGTGGATGGGTCGGTCAGGCAATGTGTTTACGGGGCGGTGATGCTGATGACATTGGTCATCTATGAACGCCTTCGCGATGTGGTCACCTTTTAAGGAGTAAGTTATGAAACATGTCGTCATTGCCGGGGCTGTGGGCGTAATTGGCCGCGCGGTTCTCTCGCATTTCGAACAACAGGCCGATGTACGCGTGATCGCCCTTTCGCGCCGCCGGCCCGAATTTGAGACGCGGGCCGAGCACATATCCGTCGATTTGCTGGATGAAGCCGCGACAGCTTTGAAGCTGTCCGAAATAGGCGATGTCACGCACATCGTCTACGCGGCATACAAGGAGGTGCCCGGACTCGCCGAATTGGTCGCCCCCAACCTGGCGATGATCCGCAATCTTGTAACGACGATTGAAAAGTCCTCCGGAAAGCTTGAGCACGTGACTTTGATGCAGGGCGGCAAGGCCTATGGCTGTCATCTGGGGCCGTTTCCCACTCCGGCACGAGAAGATGATCCACGCCACATGCCGCCCAATTTCTACTATGACCAAGAAGACTTCCTGCGTGAACACTCTGTCGGCAAGCACTGGCATTGGACCGTGCTCAGGCCAGAAGCGGTTTGTGGTATGGCCGTGGGCAACCCGATGAATCTTTTGATGGTAATCGCCGTGTATGCGTCAATCTGCCGGGAAATGAACCTACCCCTTACATTTCCCGGAACGGAAGCATCCTACAACGCCTTGTACCAGGTTACGGACGCTCGGATCCTCGCTCAGGCGACCGAATGGGCCGGATCGACCCAGGCAGCGCACGGGCAAATCTACAACATCACCAACGGCGACTACTTTAGGTGGGCACGTCTTTGGCCGCGCATCGCCGAATTCTTCAATCTATCGTTGGGGCCAACGCTGCCTTTCTCACTGAGTGACATGATGGCCGACAAGGGGCCTGTTTGGGATGGACTGGTGCGAAAGCACAGTCTTGCCCCGTACGGCTACTCCGACATCGCGTCGTGGCGATTTGGAGATTTCATTCTCAAGACACCTTACGACAACATTACGAGTACAGTTAAAGCAAGAAAAGATGGTTTTGTTTCCTGTATAGACTCGGAGTATATGTTCAAAGAGAATTTTCAAAGCTTGATAGAACAGCGGATTATACCCCCGGTATCTTGAGATTCTGGTCTGCGTTTCGTGTCTTCTGAGTCAAGTGGGGTTTAGTCAGATTATATAATGCGGATAATGAATGATAATTCTTAAGGGAACGCATGGAGACGGACTTGGAAACGATTGACAGGGCGTTGCCCGATCTCTTCGCTACGAAGCAAGCCAAAAGGGCGGTCGGCCCGAGCCATACGCTCGCCTTCAGAAGCCAACGTCTAAATTATCAGTCTGAAGGTGAACCCGCAGGCCAGATTTTGCTCTGCACCGCCGGAGAGATCAACATTTTCGGCCACGACGGCGAATGGTCGATCCCATCGGGCTACATGGTCTATATCCCCGCCCACCGGGCCTTCCGCATGCGCGCCCGCACCCCCGCTGACGGCCTAGTCGTCAAGTTCTGTCACGGCGAAGTAAGTTGGGGGCGCACCGGCTGCTGGGTCGCGGCGCAAACGCTGATCGTCACTCAACTGGCCGAGTATTCACTGAAGTGGACCAGCGAAGTCGAGCGGCAAATGCGACAGACGCGGGCCTTCTTCGTCGCTTTGGGAGAGATGGTGCCCAACTGGTTCTGCAAAGAGCGGGTGATGTGGAGCCCCTATGGTGGTAGTCCGGCGATGCAACGCGTCGTCGATTACACTCGGCTGAAAGGGCTGAACGTGACCCTGCCCGAGGTAGCGGCCCATGTCGGTATGTCGGAGCGCACGCTGCGCCGGCATATGCAGATCGATCTCGGGCAGAGCTGGCGCGAATTTATTCGCGAGTTCCGCATGAACCGCGCGATGGAATTGCTGCGGAAGGACCGTAAGTCGGTAACGGAAGTCGCTTTCGAAGTCGGCTTTTCCAGCAGTTCGGCCTTTTCCAATGCCTTCGCCGATTACGCGGGCACGACCCCGTCAACCTTTGCCCGGACCGCCCGCAAGGCGTTGGAACGGGCCAACTGATCGGCCGGGCAATCGCTCCGCTCCTCGACCGAGTTTCTCAAGATATTGTCCGATTCACGAATGTCGGACAGGCTCGGAATCTGAGAGGAAGGAGGACACAATCAATCCCGCCAAACTGTTTCCCGACCGCAGATCAGAGGCCGCCGCCGAAAGCGCCGCCCAGACAGGAGCGTCAAATGTCTCAGTCTACCGGATTCTCGCTCGCCAGCCCGACGTTGGCGGAAAACACCTACATCTCGGCAGCGCAGTACATGAACAGCTTCGGCTGCTCGGGCCGGAACGAGCGCCCGGTGCTAACCTGGGCTAACGTTCCGGAAGGCACCAAAGGCTTTGCCGTCACCTTCTACGACCTAGACGCCCCGACAGGCAGCGGCTTCTGGCACTGGGTCGCCTTTGACATCCCGGCACATGTCACGACTCTGGCAGACGGCCCGCTTCCCGCAGGCGCGAGGGAAGTCAATACCGACTTCGGCGTGCCCGGATACTTCGGCCCCTGTCCGCCCGTTGGCCGCAAGCACCGCTACACTTTTTACGTCCACGCGTTGGATACCGAGAAGCTCGAAGTGCCGGAGAATGCAACCGGTGCGCTTGCCGGGTTCTTCATTCACCAGCACACGCTTGCCAAGGCAAGCTTCACTGTGATGGCCGGTCCGCGCACGGCATAACAGGGCGTAGGGAGGAGCAGACATGAACCCAGAGAACACGATCCCCACGGAGGTCTACCTGGATTTCCTAGGGCGAACGATCCCGATCCATTGGAACTATCACGCGATCCTGATGGTTTCGATCTGGTTCATTCTGGTGCCGGTCTGCATCGTCTCGCTGCGCTATTTCAAACCGAAACCGACCAAGGAAGGCATCATGGTCTGCCGGACGCTTCGTCGGCGCGAGTGGATCTGGTTCCACATCCACCAATACGGTCTGTACTTCGCCATCCTCATGTCGCTCATGGGCATGGCGGTTGCCCTGACGGTCAGCAAAGGCTTCTCCGGCTCGGTGCATTCGGTCTTCGGCCTGGTGACAATCACGCTGGGGGTTCTGCAAGTGGTCTCAGCCCATTTCCGCGGCACCCATGGTGGGCGCTACTACAACAACGCCGATCCGAACAATCCCGGGGCATGGGAGGGCGATCACTTCAGCATGACCAAACGGCGGCGGCGCTTCGAATCTTACCATAAGACCGCCGGCTACTTTGCAGGGTTCTGCGCAGTTGGCGCGGTGGGATCAGGGCTGGCGCAGTTCCCGATGCCGTGGTTGGCCATAACGATCCTGGTTGCCAGCGTCATTTTGCTGGCCGTCTGCGTCTACCGCGAGCATCGCGGCAAGCGTTATGACACCTATCGCTCCGTTTTCGGCAACGACCCGCAACATCCCTACAAC
>CAYJMY010000283.1:0-4862 GCA_964371125.1 uncultured Mesorhizobium sp.
GCTGGTGGATGGTGGCGTCGGGCCTGGTCGAGCGGGTCTCCGTCAGCCAGTACCGGCTGGCCATACACCTGACGATCGCCTGCATCATTTTCGCCGCCATCATGGTCGTGGCGCGGGGGCTGGCGCCCCATTCGGAGGTGCCGGCGGGGCGGGGCACGCAGCGCTTCGCCGGCTGGCTGGTCGTCGCCGTGCTCGCCCAGATTTTCCTCGGCGGGCTGGTCGCCGGGCTCGACGCCGGTTTCAGCTACAACACCTGGCCGCTGATGGACGGCGCGCTCATACCCGGCGATCTGCTCCTGCTCGAGCCGGCCTGGGCGAATTTCTTCGAGAATCCGAAGACCGTCCAGTTCGTCCATCGGATCGGCGGCTACACGGTCTTTGCGCTTGCGCTCTGGCACATGGTCGCGGCGCGCCGGCGCCTGCCGGGCACGACGCATTCGCGCCGTGCGTTTGTGCTTTTCCACCTGGTGCTGCTTCAGGCGGCGATCGGCATCGTCACGCTCGTCTGGCAGTCGCCGCTGCATCTCGCGCTCACCCATCAGGGCATGGCGCTCGTGGTGCTCGGCTTTGCCGCCGCACACTGGCGCGGCACCAAGGGCGCCTATCCGCTGCCGACGGAGATCGTGACGGCGCGCTGACCGGCTGTGACGGTCAACGTCCGCGCAGCGCTACCGTTGACGCACAGAGGACGAGCGCCGCCGCGGCGCGTGCCGCGCCGTCGCCGATCCGCGTATGGACGGGGAAAAGCAGCCATCTCGGCATCAGCGCCGCCATCGTCAGATCGAAGACATCGACGATCGACCCGGGTGCCGTCGGGACGCTGATCACGCCCGAGAGGGCTGGTGGATAGAGCAGGACGAGCATTGCGTAGAGCAGTAGTGCCGCGAACGCCGCGCGCGAGAAAGCCATGGCGATACCGGCCGGTTTCGAACGCGCGGGCGTCCGCGCCGTCGCGCGATCCCGACGGCGGACGGCGCCGTCGCCGGCTTGCGGATGGATCGCCGCGTTCATGCCACCATTCTCCGGTCGCTGGAGACATAACGCAGGATCGCCTCGGCCGAGAGGGCAGGGCCGTTTCGTCGCGCATAGGCCTCCCTGATTGTCCGTGCGGCGCGCCGATAGGACGGCTGAGCGAGCATTTCGCGCATGATCGACGGGAGCTTTCCCTTGCCGACCGCGTCCTGTGTCAGCGTCCGAGCGGCGCCTTTGCGTTCGAGAAGATGGACGTTCGCGTCCTGTTCGGGCTGGAGCGGGATACCGATCAGCGGAGTTCCGGCGGCCATGGCGCACTGGACGCTGCCCTGTCCGCCTGCGGTAATCGCGAGGTCGACGCGCGGCATGATCCTGTGGCTGGGAAGGATGCCACCGACGGTGACCTTCGGCCCGGCAAGATCGGGGAGGTCATGCACCGTGCCGGCCACGATGATTTCTGCGCCGAGGCTCGCTGCGTCGCGGACTACGGCGCGCGTCAGGTCGGCGGGCGCCGAGGTGATCGCGACGTAGACGACCGGCCCATCGCGGTTCAACGCCGCCTCGACGGGCGCGGGGACGGGGAGGTCGAGTTCTGCGAAGATCGGGCCTGTATATTCGAGCCGCGTGGTCGGCCAGTAAGCGCCACCGGTCGGCCGCCACGCCCGCATCGCTTCTTCGCTGATATCGTAGACTTCCGGCGCCTCGGTTACCAGCGAGAGGTCGCCGAGCAGGAGCGCGGGAAAGCTCGGTATCCGGGCGACGCCGAGTTCGTCGGCGAGGGCGTGGAAGCCACCGAGATACAGTCTCAACCGCGAGACGCCCTTGTTCATCAGGAAGCGCGCCACTGGGGCCGGCATGTACTTGAAGATCGGCTGGACCGGCCGCGACGGCGCCGGCAGCATGCCTCGCTCGAACAACGGGGGAAGGAACGCGCCGGCGTGCTCTGTCACAACCGGTATACCAGCCACCCTCGAGGACAGGAGGGCGGTCAGCGTAAAGCCGATGACGACCGCCTGAACGCCGTTCCGGCGGAAATAGTCGACTTCGGACGCGACATAGGTGCGCATCTCCTCGGGAGAGTACATGCTCTGCGCCGGGTTCCCGATGCCGACATTGTCCCGTATGAAACGGCGTCCGCGCTCTTCATCCATGCGCGGACCGACGATCTCGTAGTCGATTCCTTCCGAGCGCAGGAGCGCTTCATGAACCCCTCCGTGGGTAGCGATCCTTGCTGCGGCACCCCTTTCGCGCAGCGCCTTGTAGATCTGGATCATGCGGGAAGTTTCCGAGAGGTAGGCGCACATGGGCATCAAGCAGATCATGGCGGTGGTCCTTGCGGCTACGGCAGATAGGTAATATATTACATAAATGATCGATCGAATCAAGTCCGAAACCAAACTGTCCCGCGAAGAGAGCCGGGTTGCCGGAGAAAGCGAAGAAGCGGTGCGCTGCTTTCGCCTGATCGCCTATGTCGCGCAGCGGATGCGCTACCTGTACGACCAGCGGCTTCGCGAGGAAGGGCTGTCAACGCAGCAGGGCATCCTTCTCACCATCGTCCGCGCCAGGGGCCAGCCGACGCTGGGCGAAACGGCGAAAGCGATGTCGACCACTCACCAGAACGCCAAGCAGATTGCCGCGGCGCTTGAGCGAAAGGGCATGTTACGCATCGTCGCCGATGAAACCGATGGCCGGGTCCGTCGGCTTGAGGCGACCGAATCGGGCGCTCGCGGTTGGGAAGACCGCAACGCAGGCGACTTCGCGGCGATTGCCGAGTGGTTCGGCGACCTGAAAAAGGAAGAGCAGGAGCAGCTCGCGCGGCTCCTGTCGCGGTTGGCCAGGACCATCAGCTGAGCGTTCAGGCGCCCTTGAGCATCAGGTCGAGGTTCTGGATCGCCGCGCCCGAGGCGCCCTTGCCGAGATTGTCGTAGACGGCGATCAGCACGGCCTGGGCGCGCTGGTCGTTGGCGAAGACGTGAAGGCGCATGCGGTTGGTGCCGTTGTAGCTTTCGGGGTCGAGCTCCGGCGTGCGCTCGATCTCCGCATAGGATGCCACCTCGACGGCGCTGTCCTTCAGCCCCGCATAGTGGTCGGCGATCGCCGCGTGCAGCTCGCGGCCGGTCGGCACGCGGTCGAGCGTGCCGAGCTGCAGCGGTACGGCCGTCAGCATGCCTTGGGCGAAGTTGCCGACGACCGGCTGCATCAGCGGATCGCGCGCCAGCCCGGCGTACTTCTTCAGTTCCGGCACGTGCTTGTGCTTCAGCGTCAACCCGTAGGGCAGGTATTCGGACGCATCCTCGCCCTTCGCCTCGTAGTCCTCGATCATCTGCCGGCCGCCGCCCGAGTAGCCGGAGATGCCGTTCATGGAGACCGGATAGTCCGCCGGCAGCAGACCGGCCTTGATCAGCGGCCGCAGCGTCGCGATCGGTCCCTGCGGCCAGCAGCCGGGATTGGCGACGTTCTTTGCCGCGGCGATGGCGGACGCCTGCGCCCCGTCGATCTCGGCGAAGCCGTAAACCCAGCCTTCCGCCGTGCGGTGCGCGGTCGACGCGTCGATCATGCGCGTCGCGCCGTCGCCAACGAGGGCCACGCTCTCCTTCGCCGCCTCGTCGGGCAGGCACAGGATGGCGATGTCGGCGGCATTGAGGTACTCGGCGCGTGCCGCCGGATCCTTGCGCCTGTCGGTCGGGATCGAGATCAGCTCGATGTCGCGGCGGTTGGCGAGCTGCGCGCGGATCTGCAGCCCGGTCGTGCCGTGCTCGCCGTCGATGAAGATCTTTGCCGCCATGGCCGCTGCTCCCGAAAAAAGCGTCGCGCCTCAGATATTTGTCCGCGACCGCGGAATCAATTCCGCAACCGCATGAATCGTCGTCTGAGCGGGTTCGTGCGGAACCTCAGAGCGTTGAATCGAACCGCACGCCTGCCGCGCCAAGTCTGCTCAGCCGCGGGCCTTTCGTTCGGCCAGGAGCCCCAGGTAGTGCATGGCGACAGTGGAGCCGGCGATGGCCGTGATATCGGCGTGGTCATAGGCCGGCGCCACCTCGACGACGTCGGCGCCGACGACGTCGACCTTGGTCATCTGGCGCAGCACCGACAGGATCTTCGCCGAGGAGGGGCCTCCCGCGACCGGCGTGCCTGTTCCCGGCGCGAAGGCGGGGTCGAGACAGTCGATGTCGAAGGTCACGTAGGTCTTGCGCCCGTCGGTGCGCTCGGTGATCGCGTAGGCGATGTCGGAGGCGCGCATCTCCTCGACCTCGTGGCCGTACAGGATCTTGATGCCGAAATCTTCGGGCGCATGGGTGCGGATGCCGATCTGGATCGAGCGGCCGGGATCGACGACGCCCTCGCGCACCGCGCGCGCCACGAACGAGCCGTGGTCGATGCGCTTGCCGTCGTCGAACCAGGTGTCCTGGTGGGCGTCGAACTGCACCAGCGCCAGCGGCCCGTGGATCGCCGCATGAGCCTTGAGCAGGGGCCAGGTAACGAAATGGTCGCCGCCGAGGGACAGCAGGAACGCTCCGGAGCGCAGCAGCTTGGCCGCCTCGCGCTCGATCGTCGCCGGCGTCTTCTGGTGGTTGCCGTTGTCGAGCAGGCAGTCGCCATAGTCGATGACCGCCAGCTGCTCGAACAGGTCGCGCTGGAACGGATACTGCGGGTCGTTGTCGAGAATCACCGACGCGCGGCGGATCGCCTGGGGACCGAACCGCGCGCCGGGGCGGTTGGTCACTGCCGCGTCGAAGGGGATCCCCCATACCACGGCATCGGCGCCCTTCACGTTCTTCGAGTAGCGGCGGCGCATGAAGGACAGTGCTCCGGCGTAGGTCGGATCCCCGGCCCGGCCGGTGTTCTTCGTCGCGGTGAAGGCGTGGTCGATCGATGATGCCGGCATCGGC
>CAYJMY010000284.1:0-4833 GCA_964371125.1 uncultured Mesorhizobium sp.
CGACGTCATCCCGGGAATGAAGGAGTTCCTCGAGGAGTACGTTTCGGACGGCGCTCTCGGCGCCGACGGCTACATGGCCGAGCGCGGTCTGACCCCGCTGGCCGCCGACAAGCTCAAGGAAGTCCAGGACGCCGTCCTGAGCGGCAAGAAGCTCGGTTCCTGATAGGATCCGGGGCGGCCACCCGAGTCGGCGGCCGCCCCGGTCATCTGCGTTGCTTGCTTCCCGTTTCGACCGGCAATCGGGGGATACATGACGGCCTACCTTTTTGGCCTCCTGGCGCTCGCCGCCCTAGTGATGGCCTTCGCCGGCTTCTCGCGAGGCCGCAGCACGGGCGGCATGGCCAAGGAGAAGGTGCATTCGCGCCCGATCTATCACGGCCTCAACGCCGCGATCTGGACGGGCATTCCCGCCTTCGTTTTCCTGCTCCTCTGGCTGCTGTTCCAGAACAGCGTGGTCGACGCGCTGGTGATGGCTTCCTACCCCGGCGGCGACGCGATGAGCGGGCCCGAGCGGGCGCTCCTCATCAGCGAGATCCGGCAGGTCGCGTCCGGCAACATCTTCAGGGAGCCGACGCCCGAGATCACCGCCGCCGTGGCGCATTTCCAGTC
Source organism: uncultured Mesorhizobium sp. (assembly GCA_964371125.1). Taxonomy (GTDB): domain Bacteria; phylum Pseudomonadota; class Alphaproteobacteria; order Rhizobiales; family Rhizobiaceae; genus DUSC01. Next base: position 610 of record CAYJMY010000284.1, read on the forward strand.
GCTGCAGTCGCTGGCCGCCTGGGCAATGGTCGCCGTGGTCGCGGCGCTCGCCGCCATCGGCGCCTTCTTCGGCCTCCGCACGATCGAGGCGCGCTACCGCGCCCGCCACAGCGTCGAGCGGTCCGTCACCTGGTTCATGATGTTCTCCTCGCTGGTCGCCATCCTGACGACCGCTGGCATCGTGTTCTCCCTGGTCTACGAGGCGTTGCAGTTCTTCGCCAAGGTTCCGGTGATGGAGTTCCTGTTCGGCCTGCGCTGGGAGCCGCAGATCGCCATCCGCGCCGACCAGGTGGCCGGCCAGGGCGCCTTCGGCATGATCCCCGTGCTGTTCGGCACCATCGTCATCTCCATCCTGGCCATGATCGTAGCGGTGCCGGTCGGCATCCTCTCGGCGATCTACCTGACGGAGTATGCCGGCGAGCGGTTCCGAGCCGCGGTGAAGCCGCTCCTCGAGATCCTGGCGGGCATCCCGACCATCGTCTACGGTTTCTTCGCCGTGCTCACCGTGGCGCCGCTGGTGCGCCAGCTCGGCCTGTCGCTCGGCATCGAATCCTCGCCCAACAGCGCGCTCGCCGCGGGCGGCGTGATGGGCATCATGATCATCCCCTTCATCTCCTCGCTCTCGGACGACGCCTTCGCCGCCGTGCCGCGCGCCATGCGTGACGGTTCCTATGCGCTCGGCGCCACCAAGGGCGAGACGATCCGCAAGGTGCTGCTGCCGGCGGCGCTGCCGGGCATCGTCGGCGGCGTGCTGCTGGCGCTCAGCCGCGCGGTCGGCGAGACGATGATCGTCGTCATGGCGGCCGGCCTGATCGCCAAGATGACGCTCAACCCGTTCGACGCCGTCACCACCGTCACGGTGCAGATCGTGACCCTGCTCATCGGCGACAGCGAGTTCGACAACCCGAAGACGCTCGCGGCCTTCGCGCTCGGCCTCGTGCTGTTCGTCATCACGTTGGGCCTGAACCTGATCGCCCTGCGGACGGTGCGCAAATACCGGGAGAAGTACTGATGGCGGACACGGCAATCTCGACCGCTGCCGATGCCAGGATCGGCGGTCCGGTGGACTGGAAGTCGGATGCGATGAACGCGCGCCGCAAGGCGCGCTACGCAGCCGACCGGCGTCTGCAGATCTACGGGATGATCGCCATCGGCTTCGCGCTCGGATTCCTCGCCATTCTCGTCACGACGCTGAGCATCACGGGCTTCAGCGCCTTCACGCAGACGATGGTGCGCATCGACCTCGACCTCAGCAAGGCCGAGCTCGACCGAAGCAAGCTGATGGACGCCAACTGGCGCAACATCTTCCGCGACGCCGCGCTCGCCGAACTCGGCGAGAAACTGCCTCGCGCCGCCGAGCGCGACTACTTCTCCATGTACACGTCCTCGGCGCCGTTCCTCATTCGCGACCAGGCCATCGCCGATCCGAAGCTGCTCGACGGCCCGGCGACCTTCGTGGTGCCGGTCTCAGATCCGGTCGACCAGTTGGCGAAGGGGCTGGTGCAGACCGACCTGCCCGAGAGCCAGCGCCGCGTCAACGACCGGCAGATCGGCTACTTCCAGCAGCTCAAGGCGAGCGGCGCCATCACCCAGCCGTTCAACTGGGGCTTGTTCTTCAACGCCGACAGCCGGTTCCCCGAGCTTGCCGGCCTGGCGGGTGCCATCTCGGGTTCGTTTTGGCTGCTTCTGGTCTGCTTCCTGATCAGCTTTCCGGTCGGCATCGCCGCGGCGATCTATCTAGAGGAGTTCGCGCCGAAGAACCGGTTCACCGACCTCATCGAGATCAACATCAACAATCTCGCCGCGGTGCCTTCGGTCGTCTTCGGCCTGCTCGGCCTGGCGGTCTTCCTCGGCTGGTTCGGCCTGCCGCGCTCCGCCCCGCTGGTCGGCGGCATGGTGCTGGCGCTGATGACGCTTCCCACCATCATCATCGTCACCCGCGCCGCCCTGACGTCGGTGCCCTCGTCGATCCGCGAGGCCGCGCTCGGCGTCGGCGCATCCAAGCATGAGATGATCTTCCACCACGTGCTGCCGCTGGCGATGCCGTCGATCATGACCGGCACCATCATCGGCCTGGCGCAGGCACTCGGCGAGACGGCGCCGCTGCTGCTGATCGGCATGAACGCCTTCATCACGAGCCCGCCCGCCGGCGTGCTCGAAGCCTCGACCGCCCTGCCGACCCAGATCTACATCTGGGCGGACAGCCCGGAGCGCGGTTTCGTCGCCCGGACCTCGGCGGCGATCCTGGTCCTGCTCGGCTTCCTCGTCATCATGAACGCCATCGCCATCTTCCTCAGGCAGCGCTTCGAGCGGCGCTGGTGAAGGAGCAGGGAAACATGAATATGTATAGCGAAGCTGCCCTCGAGACGAAGCTGAACGCCATGACGACCGAGCCGACCATCAAGATGCGGGGCCGCAAGGTCACCGTCCACTACGGCGAGAAGCAAGCCCTGTTCGACGTCGACCTCGACATCCCGGAAAAGCAGGTGATGGCGCTGATCGGCCCGTCCGGCTGCGGCAAGTCGACCTTCCTGCGCTGCCTCAACCGGATGAACGACACGATCGACATCTGCAGGGTCGGCGGCGACATCACGCTCGACGGCGAGGACATTTACGATCCGAAGATCGACGTCGTCGAGCTTCGCGCCCGGGTCGGCATGGTGTTCCAGAAACCCAATCCGTTCCCCAAGTCGATCTACGAGAACGTCGCCTACGGCCCGCGCATCCACGGCCTGTCGAAATCCAAGGCCGAACTCGACGGAATCGTCGAATCCAGCCTGCAGAAGGCGGCGCTGTGGAACGAGGTGAAGGATCGGCTGAAGGAGCCCGGTACCGGGCTTTCCGGCGGCCAGCAGCAGCGCCTGTGCATCGCGCGCGCCATTGCCGTGTCGCCCGAGGTCATCCTGATGGACGAGCCCTGCTCGGCGCTCGATCCGATCGCCACCGCCAAGGTCGAGGAACTGATCGACGAGTTGCGCGTGAACTACACGATCGTCATCGTCACCCATTCCATGCAGCAGGCGGCGCGCGTCTCGCAACGGACCGCGATGTTCCACCTCGGCTATCTTGTCGAGGAGGGGCCGACCGACAAGATGTTCACCAACCCCGACGAAAAACGAACGCAGGACTACATCACCGGCCGGTTCGGCTGAGCGATTGGCCAGAACACCGAGCGAGGGCATCATGATGGGCGAACACACGGTTACTTCCTTCGACCAGGATCTGCAGCACATCGACACGCTGCTGCGCGACATGGGCGCGCTGGCGGGTTCGATGGTGGAGGCGTCGGCGCGCGCGCTGCTCAACTCCGACAACGCGCTGGCTCAGCGCGTCATCTCCGACGACACGGTGATGGACGCCAAGCAGCGCGAACTCGACGACAGCGCCATCACGCTCATCGCCAAGCGTCAGCCAATGGCGCAGGACCTGCGCTCGGTGGTCGGCGCGATCCGCATGGCGGCCGATTTCGAGCGCATCGGCGACCTCGCCAAGAACATCGGCAAGCGGGTCGGCGCCGTGGGCGAAAGCGCCGCGCCGCGCAACCTGTCCCATTCGATCGACGCGATGGCCGCGCTGGCGCTCGCGCAGGTCAACGCGGTCACGCGCCTCTTCGGCGAGCGCAACGCCGCCGCGCTGGGCACACTGCGCGCCGAGGACGAGAAGATCGACATCCAGTACACGGCCGTCTTCCGCGAGCTCCTCACCTACATGATGGAGGATCCGCGCAACATTACCGCCTGCACGCATCTCCTCTTCTGCGCCAAGAATCTCGAGCGCATCGGCGATCACGTGACCAACATCGCCGAGAACGCATATTACATCATGACCGGCCAGCAGTTGCCGCCGCATCGTCCGAAGCTGGACGAGACCTCGATGGCGCTGGTCGGCGGCTGAGCCACGCGGAGACAGGCCGATGATCGCCCCCAAGATCATGGTCGTGGAGGACGAGGAGCCCCTGTGCGTCCTCCTGCGCTACAATCTTGAGGCCGAGGGATACCAGGTCGAGGTCGTCTCGCGCGGCGACGAGGCCGAATTGAGGCTCCAGGAGAACGTCCCCGACCTGCTCGTCCTCGACTGGATGGTGCCGGCGGTCTCTGGCATCGAGCTGTGCCGGCGGTTGAGGATGCGGCCCGAGACCGAACGCCTGCCGATCATCATGCTGACGGCGCGCGGCGAGGAGAGCGACCGCGTGCGCGGCCTGTCGACCGGCGCCGACGACTATCT
>CAYJMY010000285.1:0-240 GCA_964371125.1 uncultured Mesorhizobium sp.
GGCCGAGATGCAGCGCGTGGTCGGAACGGCGCGCCAGTTCGGTGTAGACGGCGATCAGGTCCTGCACCTGGCTGACCTTCGCCGACAGGATGATCTTCTCGCGCGGCAGGCCGATCTCCTCAGCCGCGGCGGCTGACAGCAGCGCCGACTGGACGATCGCCTCGCGCGTTACCTGTTGCGCCGTCAGGGCCGAGCCGTTGCGCTGGTTCTCGTCCATCAGCCGCGTCAGCAGTTCCTGGT
>CAYJMY010000285.1:250-4811 GCA_964371125.1 uncultured Mesorhizobium sp.
CTCGACGATCGCCGCGAACTGCCGGTCCTTCTTGTCCTTGAAGCCGACATTGCCCGGGTTGATGCGGTACTTGGCCAGGGCCTCTGCGCAAGCCGGATGGTCGGCCAGCAGCTTGTGGCCGATATAGTGGAAATCGCCGACCAGCGGCACGTCGATGCCGAGCCGGTCGAGCCGTTCGCGGATGCCGGGAACTGCGGCGGCGCTCTCGTCCCGGTCGACAGTGATGCGCACGATCTCCGAGCCCGCGCGGTGCAGCGCCGCCACCTGGGCGACCGTCTGGTCGACGTCGGCCGTGTCGGTGTTTGTCATCGACTGCACGACGACCGGGGCGCCGCCGCCGACCAAGACGCCGCCGACGTCGACGCCGACCGAGGCGCGGCGCGGGAACGGAGAGGAGAAGTAACCGGTCATGCCGGCCTCGCGAAACAGGTGGATCCGGGCCTCAGGTGGAGGAGCGACGGCTCCGTGTCAATACGCCGGCCGGACCGTGGTGCGAGGCCCGTATCCGCCACCGGTTCGCAGCGATGGCGGATGCGGAGACCCGGAGGACCCGGCGGTCGAGCGTTGCCCGTCAGGCGGCGCGATCGCGCTGGTCGGCGAGGTAGCCTTTCTCGCGGAGCCACTTGGCGATGACCATCTCGACGAGGGAGGAGACCGAACGGTGGTCTTCCTTGGCGGCCTTCACCAGCGCTTCCTTGATGTCGCGTTCGATTCGGAAGCCGAGGGGATGGGTTTTGGACATTGTGTTTTCCTTCGCATGCGGAGGAGCTTCGGCCGGCCGCTGTTGCGGCTCTTCGGCGCGGCTCCCCGTTTCCTGTTGTGCCTGGCCCGTCCTGGCGGACATGGCTGCAGGCCGGATCGGGAGCGGTCAGGAAGATATGGGCGGAGCCCGTGAACTGAAGCCGTGGCCCGGCCTTCGTTCGATGACGCGAGCGGCAGGGGTGCCGCATGCCCTCGCGAGCGGAAAACCGAAGACGCCGCACGACGGTCGATCGGCGACGGCGTCGCCTTCCCGTTCGGCGGGGAGCAGGTCGGGGAGGTGTCCGGAAGGCGCGGCAACTGCCATCGACGCCGCCGCCGAACCGTCCCGGCACGGCGTGATCGGCATCTCGGCGACTGCAAGGTGCCCGCGAACCCAGCGTTCGCCTGCATAGGCCTGGGCCGACACGGTCTGGACGTCGGCAAAGCCGGCAAGGAGGAGAAGGCAGAACAGCAGGTGGCGTACAGCGGTTATCCGCTGCTGCGCCCCTTCCCGTTCAGGCCTGCTCTTCACGATCCGCGTCGCCGCCGTTTGTCTAACATGTGTTGTCGAACCTCTGACAGTTCAACTCCGCGGCCGCTCTGTCAACCTCCGAAACGCCGCGCCATGGGAGCAGGCGGCCATCGGCCGCCACTGGCGAGCCTTCCGCGCCCGCGGTCATCCCTGCGCCGGCGCGACGACGGCGGGCTTCTCGTCGATGCAGTGCGCGCCCGCCGCGTCGGCTGCGATCCTGGCCTCGACGGCGCGTGCCACGGCCCCGAGGTCGATCGCCCGGCCGGCCGCCTTCTCGACCGCGGCGGCGACGAGGTCCGGCGCGATCCAGTCCGGCTTGTGGCCGAGGTTGCGCACCCACACCAGCTCCGCGTCCGGTATGTCGCGCGCCAGGCCGACGGAGTGGATCTCCTCGTAGACGACGGTATCGCTGTCGCCGGTCACGATCACGGTCGGAACCCCGATCTGGCGATAGCGCGGGGCGGTTGCGGATACGTGGCGGAAGAGCCCCTCGACGTCGATGGCATTGGCGCGGAAGGTGCGCGGCCGGAGCACCAGCGGGATCGACGCCTGCTGCACGTAGTCTGTGGGCGCCGGATTGGGCGCGAAGACGCATTCGCTCGCCGCGCCGATCCTCAAGTTTCCGCCGGGATTGGCGAGCGCCCCGGAAAACAGCCGGCCGAGCAGCGGCCGCGCAGCGAGCGAATAGTACCAGGAGGTCTCGCCGCCGGGCCACGGGTGCGTCGCGGCGGACAGTAGCACGAGGCCGGCGACGCGCTCGGGATGGTCGAGGGCCAAGGCCGTTGCGACGGCGGCGCCGAAGGAATGGCCGACGACGATCGCCCCGGGCAGGCCGAGGTGCTCCATCAGCGCGGCGATCGTCGCCGCCTGGCCCGAGGGCGTGTCGTTGCCGGAACTGCCTCGTTCCGACCAGCCGTGTCCGGGGCGGTCGACGAAAAGCAGTTCGGCGCGGCCTTCGAAGACGGGCCGCAAGGGTGTCATCTGGTCCTTGAGATTGGCGCTGGCGCCGTGGATGAAGACGACCGGCGGCAGGTCGGGCGCGTCGGGACCGGCGACGCGGACGTAGTGCAGGCGCGTGCCGTTGACGCTGGCGTAGGAACCGGCCGGCGGATGGCGGCGCTCGATCAGCCGCGACGCGGCCCAGGTGAAGCCGGCGAGCCCGAGAGCCAGAAAGAGGACCGCGAGCAGTGCGGCTTGAAAAGGATTCATTCGCGAGATCGCCTGCGGCAGATCAAAAACCATGCCGCCCGCAAGGTAACGCCTCTGCGAGCCTTTTCAACCGCGCCGATTCACGGTGCCTGCACCGAAGACCCGCGGCGCGCCGACAGCGCCGCCACGGACCGCCGGGATGGAGCTAGTGGGTGGTAGGCTGGGACCTGAGCCTCTCAATCTGGTCCTTGAGTGCCAACTTGCGACGCTTCAGCCTCGCGATTTCGAGATCGTCGGCCGAGGGATGGGCAAGGGCTTCGTCGATCTCGCGATCGATGTCGCCGTGCTTGCGCTGAAGCTCTTCAAGATGGGAAGCAAGAGACATGATTGGTTCTCCCTTTCATGGTTTCCTCGATGCGCCATCATGCGGCGGGTTTCCCGCCAAAGCCGCCAGCATGACGGTACCATGACAATATGGCATCGAGGGGGAACATTGTCGAACGCGCGGTAGTAGGATTTCCCGGCGAAGCAAAATGTGATAAGGAGCGCCTCGTCGGAGTCGGGAGATTCCGGTCCCGCCGAAAGGGCGCCGCAAGGCGCCGTAGACTCAGCAGACGGTAGACATGTCGGAACAGGAACAGGCCGAGATTCGTCTCGAGTTTGCACGTCTCAAGCAGGACCACGCCGATTTCGACGCCGCGATCAACGCGATGATCGCCATTGGCTGCGACCCGCTGCAGATTCAGCGCATGAAGAAGAAGAAGCTGGCGCTCAAGGACCGGCTGTCGCTTCTCGAGGACCGCATCATCCCCGACATCATCGCCTGAACCGCGGATCGGGCCGCCGCCTTGCGGCTTCGGCCGAATTCCGCTAAGCGCCGGCTTCCGGGGCAGGCTCGCTCCGGCAGCGGGGCGATACGATGGCAGGACGCGCCGACGTCGCGATCATCATGGGCAGCCAGTCCGACTGGGCGACGATGCGCCATGCCGCCCAGGCGCTCGACGCGCTGGTCGTCCCCTACGAGGCGAGGATCGTCTCGGCGCACCGTACGCCCGAACGTCTCTATTCCTTCGCCCGCGGCGCCCGCGACGCCGGCTTCAAGGTGATCATCGCCGGTGCCGGCGGCGCCGCCCACCTGCCGGGCATGACGGCGGCGCTCACGCCGCTGCCGGTCTTCGGCGTGCCGGTCGAATCGAGGGCCCTGTCAGGCAAGGATTCGCTGCTGTCGATCGTGCAGATGCCGGCGGGCATCCCGGTCGGCACGCTCGCCATCGGCAAGGCCGGCGCCGTCAATGCCGCGCTGCTTGCCGCCGCCGTGCTCGCCATCGGCGACCCGGCGCTCGCCGACCGGCTCGACGCCTGGCGCGAGGCGCAGACTTCGAGCGTCGCCGAACGGCCCGTGGACGAGGCATGACTGCGCCGCTCGCACCGGGCGCGACGATCGGCATCCTCGGCGGCGGCCAACTCGGCCGCATGCTGGCGATGGCCGCCGCGCGCCTGGGCTACCGCACCATCGTGCTCGAGCCGCAGCCCGACTGCCCGGCCGCGCAGGTGGCCAACGGCCAGATCGTCGCGCCCTATGACGATCCCGACGCGCTTGCCAGGCTCGCCCGCCTTTGCGCCGTCGTCACCTACGAGTTCGAGAACGTGCCCGAGGCCGCGGCCGGGGCGCTGGCCGCGCAGGCGCACGTCTTCCCATCGCCGGCAGCCCTGGGTGTTGCCCAGGATCGCCTGGTCGAGAAGGCTTTCCTCAACGGGCTGGGCATCGCCACGGCCGACTACGCCGCCGTCGACGGCGACGACGATCTCGCCGCCGGGCTCGCCACCTTCGGCGGCTCTGGCGTGTTGAAGACACGGCGCATGGGCTATGACGGCAAGGGCCAGCGCCTTTTCCGCGACGCCGCGCCGCAGGAGACCGCCGGCGCCTTTGCCGCCCTGGGCGGCGTGCCGCTGATCCTCGAAAGCCTCGTTCCTTTCGTCCGCGAGATCTCGGTGGTCGCCGCGCGCGGCCGCGACGGAGCCTGCGCCGCCTTCGATCCTGCCGAGAACGTCCACCGCGACGGCATCCTGCATACGTCGACCGTGCCGGCCCTCGTCTCGCCGGAGACCGCAGCCGCGGCGCGCGACGCCGCCTTCGCC
>CAYJMY010000286.1:0-4771 GCA_964371125.1 uncultured Mesorhizobium sp.
GGGACAAAAGCTGTGCGTCCGAAGGCGAAGAAATCGCGCAAGGGATTGAAGGGACGAGGAGAATTCTTCGGCCGCCGTGCGGCCGGCGGCGGATTTGTCCCCGCATCCGTGCTCCGGCCGGGCCGGCCCGAGGCACTTCATCTTCTCTTGCGCTTCCGCCCTCGCTTCGCTCGGCAGAACTGCCGGGGACCCCGATTGCTTCGCAATCTCCCCGGCCTTCTCGGCCGACGATCGAGCCACCGGCTCGATCGGAAGATCGGCCTCGAAGCCCCCGCAAGGGGGGAAAGGACAGGGGCGCGCTTGCCGGCCCGGCTTTCGCGTTCGTGGCGGACGCGGTAGGCTCGCGCCATGCCGCACGAACCGGTGCCGCCCGAAAAACGTCAGTTCGCCCGCCGGATGCGGCGCCAGCCGACCGAGGCGGAGGAGCAATTGTGGCAGGAGCTGCGCGGCCGCCGGCTCGACGGCATCAAGGTCAGGCGGCAGGTGCCGTTCGATCCCTATGTCGCGGATTTCCTGTGCGCCGAGGCGATGCTGGTGATCGAGGTCGACGGCGGCCAGCACGGCGGTTCGACGCGCGACGAGCGGCGTACGCGCTTCTTCAGTGAGAAGGGATTTCGCGTGCTGCGGTTCTGGAACGACGAGGTGCTGCGCGAGATGGACGCGGTGTGCAAGACCATCATCGCCTATGTGCGGGACCCGAGCTTGCAACCCTGGCGATAGGGCGCGGCGCCTTCCTTCTCCCCGTGCGGGAGAAGGTGCCCCGAAGGGGCGGATGAGGGGTGTTGCGTGGAGTGCGGGGGTGCAGAAGAGGTGCCGAGAGCGCGTGGCCTGCGGGGTTGCGATCCTTCCAACACCCCTCATCCGACCTCGCTTCGCTCGGCCACCTTCTCCCGCAGGGGGAGAAGGAGAGGGCGCGAGTTTGCGATGTCGGCAACGACGGTGATCCCTGCGGGGGAAAGGGCCGCTCAACTCCGTCGCATTAGGGGAGCGACGCGGTCTCGGTCGACGAGAAAAACTCTTTCAAAACCGCTCGGCGGGAGATCCGGAGCGATCTTGTCGACCAACCGATCTATCATGTCGCCGGAAGCGTATTTGTCCCCGATTGGGCAATCGACCAGAAGAATACCTCTTCGAGTTGATTTTGATTTCTTACTGACCCGTCTTATTACGCCCGAATACAGCGCGTCTATGTACTGCTCGGTCGAGTAGCTGCCGCATTCCGTTTTCACATCCGCCCGACATGCAACGAGATCGTCACCTCGCGTCGGTACTACGAGGCTGGGGCCTTCTCCGAACTCGTTCAATCGCTCGGCAATAGCTAGACGCATCTCTGCAAGAGCGACAGTAATTTCAACGTCTACGCAAGTGCTCTCCGTCCATAACCAGGCATCGGGGATATCACTGCCGAGGTTTTGGCGGATCGACTTGTATTGGTCTTGATACTGAAGAAAATGAAAGAGGACCGCAGACTCATCTCGGATCTTCTTTAGCGGCTTTTTCGCGAGGCGATATGAGGCCGTTAGTCCGCGCTCATGAATATAGGGGAACAGAGAACTGAATGCGGAGGAGAAGTCGGAGATCGACTGCTTCTCTGCAATGAATTCAAGAAAACGAGCGATGCGACCGCACCCGGCAGCATCGCTCGCATTCGCATCAATCACCTCAGCTGCAGCCGCTCGTGCTCCCGCAGGTGTCGCACTTCTCGCAGGTGCCGTTCCTCACCATGGTGAAGTTCTGGCACTCCGAGCACATGTTGCCGGTGTAGCCCTGCATCATCGCGATCTGCCGGCGTTCGGCGGCGAGCGCCTTGGCGTCGGCGGCCTCCTTCGCCGCGGCGTCGGAGAACAGCGCCGAGGCCGGCGAGGCCTCGCTGACGTCGATCGCCTCGTTGGCGCTCTCCTCGAAGGCGATGTCCTCGGCCAGTTCCCTGGCCCGCTCCTCGTAGCCGCGCTTGTAGGCGGTGGCTTCCTCGCGGACTTCCGCCACCAGCGGCTTCAGCGCCGTGACCGTGGCGCCGGAGGCGACGGCGCGGACGGCCGGGCCGCCGGAAGCGGTCGGCGCGGCGCGGGCCGGCGTGCCCGACGGGGCGCCGCCGAAACCCTTGGGATCGGCACCCGACAGGCCGGAACCCGACACGACCTTGAGCGGCGAGGCGCCGCGCGTCAGCCCCTTGGAGAAGGGCGTCGCCTTGCCCTCGGTGATGCCGCGGCCGAGCGAGGTGTTGGAGAAGTCGGATGTGTCGACATGGGCGAGGTCGTGGCGGGCGAGGTAGGAGATCGCCAGCTCGCGGAACACGTAGTCGAGGATCGACGTGGCGTTCTTGATGGCGTCGTTGCCCTGGACCATGCCGGCCGGCTCGAACTTGGTGAAGGTGAAGGCCTCGACATACTCTTCCAGCGGCACGCCGTACTGCAGGCCGAGCGAGATGGAGATGGCGAAGTTATTCATCATGGCGCGGAAGGCGGCTCCTTCCTTGTGCATGTCGATGAAGATCTCGCCCAGTCGCCCGTCGTCGAACTCGCCGGTGCGCAGGTAAACCTTGTGGCCGCCGACGACGGCCTTCTGGGTGTAGCCCTTGCGCCGGTTGGGCAGCTTCTCGCGCTCGCGGTAGAGCCGCTCGACGACGCGCTCGACGATCTTTTCGGTGATCTGAACCGCCTTTTGCGCGGCGGGTGCGGCGATGAGCGCCTCGACCGCATCGTCCTCGTCGTCGTCATTGTCCGCGATCAGCGAGGAATTCAGCGGCTGGGAGAGCTTGGAGCCGTCGCGGTAGAGCGCGTTGGCCTTCAGCGCCAGCTTCCAGCTGAGCATGTAGGCTTCCTTGCAGTCGTCGACGGTGGCGTCGTTGGGCATGTTGATGGTCTTGGAGATGGCGCCCGAGATGAAGGGCTGCGCCGCCGCCATCATGCGGATGTGGCTCTCCACCGAGAGGAAGCGCTTGCCGATCTTGCCGCACGGATTGGCGCAGTCGAAGACGGGCAGGTGCTCGGCCTTGAGGAAGGGCGCGCCTTCCAGCGTCATGGCGCCGCAGACGTGGATGTTGGCGGCCTCGATCTCCCGCTTGGTGAAGCCGAGCGACGGCAGCATCTCGAAGGCGATGTCGTTCAGCTGCTCGTCGGTGAAGCCCAGCGTCGACTTGCAGAACTCCTCGCCGAGCGTCCACTTGTTGAAGACGAACTTGATGTCGAAGGCCGACTTCAGCGCCGCGTTGAGCGCGGCGATCTTCTCGTTGGTGAAGCCCTTGGCGAGAAGCGTCGACGGGTTGACGCCCGGCGCCTGGTTGAGATTGCCGTGGCCGACCGCATAGGCCTCGATCTCGGCGATCTGGCTTTCCGTGTAGCCGAGCGAACGCAGGGCTTCCGGCACGGCGCGGTTGATGATCTTGAAGTAGCCGCCGCCGGCGAGCTTCTTGAACTTGACCAGGGCGAAGTCGGGCTCGATGCCGGTGGTGTCGCAGTCCATGACCAGGCCGATCGTGCCGGTCGGCGCGATCACGGTCGCCTGGGCGTTGCGGTAGCCGTGCTCCTCGCCGAGCTCGATGGCGCGGTCCCAGGCGGCGCGGGCGTGGCTGACCAGCTCCTTCTGCCAGATGTGGTCGGCGTTGAGCGGCACCGGGTTGACGGCGAGCTTCTCGTAGCCGTCCTTCTCTCCGTAGGCGGCGCGGCGGTGGTTGCGCATGACGCGCAGCATGTGGCCGGCGTTGCGGTCGTAGTCGGGGAAGGCGCCGAGCTCGGACGCCATCTCGGCGCTGGTCGCATAGGCCACGCCGGTCATGATCGCGGTGAGCGCCGCGCCGATGCCGCGCCCGGCATCCGAATCATAGGGGATGCCGGAGGTCATCAGCAAGCCGCCGATATTGGCGTAGCCGAGGCCGAGCGTGCGGTACTCGTAGCTGAGACGCGCGATCTCCTTCGACGGGAACTGCGCCATCATCACGGAAATCTCGAGGACGATGGTCCACAGCCGGACCGTGTGCTCGTAGGCCGCGATATCGATGGTGCCGTCGGCGTTGCGGTAGGGCAAGAGGTTGATCGAGGCGAGGTTGCAGGCCGTGTCGTCGAGGAACATGTATTCCGAGCACGGGTTCGAGGCGCGGATCGGGCCCGCGGCGGGCGAGGTATGCCAGTCGTTCATGGTCGTGTTGAAGTGCAGGCCGGGATCGGCGGACGCCCAGGCGGCGTGGCCGATCTTTTCCCAGAGGTCGCGCGCCTTCAGCGTCTTCGCCACCTTGCCGTCGGTGCGGCGGATCAGCTTCCAGTCCTCGTCGCGCTCGACGGCGCGCAGGAAATCGTCCTTGAGCGATACCGAATTGTTCGAGTTCTGCCCGGAAACCGTCAGGTAGGCCTCCGAATCCCAGTCGGTGTCGTAGGTCTTGAAGTCGATCGACGTGTAGCCCTGGCGGGCGAACTGGATGACGCGGTGGATGTAGTTCTCCGGCACGGCGTTCTTCTTGGCCGCCTTGATCTCGCGCTTCAGCGCCGTGTTCAGCGCCGGGTCGAAGCAGTCGTCGTCGTGGCCCTCGCAGTTGAGGCAGGCCTTCATGATGGCGTCGAGGTGCTTCCTGACGATCTTGGAGCCGGTGACGAGGGCCGCGACCTTCTGCTCCTCCTTCACCTTCCAGTCGATGTAAGCCTCGATGTCGGGGTGGTCGGCGTCGACGACGACCATCTTGGCTGCTCTTCTGGTCGTTCCTCCGGACTTGATGGCGCCGGCGGCGCGGTCGCCGATCTTGAGGAAGCTCATCAGGCCCGACGACTTGCCGCCGCCCGAG
>CAYJMY010000287.1:0-4754 GCA_964371125.1 uncultured Mesorhizobium sp.
CTTGTGCCAAATGCCCGCCGGCAGAGCGATTCAGATTTGGCAGGAAATGCTCTAGTCTCCAGGCAAACAGTGACCGGCTCATCGCCTTGCGGCACAAGGGATTGTTCCCCGGGAACTAGAATTTGAAGTTCGCTCCGATCCGGATAGTGTCGACATTAATCTTCGCGGTAACCGGAAGCAGGTTGTCGACAATGAACCCCTTGCTTCCCAAGCCATAGTGCATGTATTCGGCCTTGACCGACCAGTTGTTGCTGAACGCATACTCGACGCCAGCACCGGCAGCCCAACCACTTAGAAACTTCGACTCGCCGTTCGTGGATGTGCCGCTTGTCGGAACAGTGCCGCCCGGAAGGACCGTCTGGACGCGGACATGTCCACCTCCATAACCGCCGGTGCCGTAGAAAAGAACCGGACCGGCCGCGTAGCCGAAACGGGCGCGTGCCGAGAAGAGGCTCTTTATCTTGGATTCGCAGGAAAAGGCTGGATTGGGACATGGACTTGAGCCGCTGATCGACGCCACGGCCGCGTCACCCTCAACACCGACTACGAAGTTATTTCCGAGGTCCCAATTGTATCCCGCCGTCACGCCTCCCAGCGGGCCTTTGGTGTTGTGGTCTGCCGTCGAAGTCGTTCCGGTATAGGTCCAGTCCGTACTGCCCCACCCATAGCCGGCGAGAGCCCCCACATAGAGGCCGGACCAGTCGTATTTCGGCGCTGACGGCGAAACAATTTCGTCGGCGGCGAGTGTCGGCGTAGCCATCGCAGCAACGATCGCTGCGAGCAATAAGCTCTTCTTCATCGTGCCAACTCCCAGCTAATTTAGCGTATTCTAACATTACGCGGGACGATGACAAGTTATGAGTCGTAGCCGGCTGCGGGGCATACCCGAACAGCACGCGCGGTGCGGCGGCGGGTACCCATCCTGTGCCCGGCCGTCCCTCACCCCAGGAACGGCTTCGCCTTCATCGTCGAGGGGATTTTCACGCCGAGACGCTTCAGGATGGTCGGCGCCAACTGCAGTTGGTCGATGACCGTGCCCGCGGACGGCCCCTTCGCGGAACCGAAATAGTAGAGCGCCGTCTCCTGCTGAAGGTCCTCGCGGCCGCCATGCGTACCCCGGTCGGTCTGGCCGTGGTCGGCGGTGACGATCACCTCGTAGCCGTTCTTCAGCCAGCGCGGCAGGAAGGCGGCGAGCATGACGTCCATGTGCAGGCAGGCATTGTCCATCTCGATGCAGTCGTGGCCGAAGCGGTGGCCCATCGAGTCCAGCGTGCAGGTGTGCAGGATGCCGTAGTCGATGCCGAAGCGCTCGCCGAGCATGGTCAGCGTGGCGAACAGGTCGACGTCGGACGGCGTCATCTGGTTGTCGTGGCCGTAGCCGGTCATGGTGTGGAAGCGGCCATGGGTGATCGGCGCGCCCGGCTCGTCGTATTCGAGGTCGCGGACCACGTCGAACGGGTAGCGGTGGAAGAATTCCGACCAGTAGGAATGGGTGACCGCGCCCGTCTTGCCGCCGGCCTTCGACACTTCCGAGAAGACGTCGGGCATGTCGATGCGGAAGCGGATCTCGTTGGCGAGAACGCCGTGCACCTGCGGCGTCACGCCGGTGTGGATCGAAGCGTAGCAGGGGCCGGAAATCGACGGCACGACGCTGCGCAGCGTCCAGCTGCGCGCCGCACCCGACATCACCCAGCCTTCGAGGTTGCCGAACAGGCGGCGATAGTTGCGCAGCGGCACGCCGTCGAGGATGATCAGGAGGAGTTTGGAGGAGAGAGGCATCGGAAACTCGCTTCGGAAACTCACCACTCATAATGCGCCAAACGGCCCGACGCCATATCATGTGCGTCATCGAGCGTGCACAAACGATCAAGCGGCGTCATGTCCGGAGCGTCTACGGTCCGCGACGCCAAGTGTGGGGACAACGATGGACCCGGTTCAACAGGTCGTATGGCTGGTCGAGACGCAGATGGGCTCCAACCCGTCGGTACAGCGTCTTTCACGCGAAACCGGCCTGTCGCGCTTCATCATCACGCGGCTGTTCGCGGAAGCGACCGGCCTGACGGTCGCGGCCTATCTGCGCGGCCGTCGGCTGACGCAGGCGGCAAAGCTGCTCGCCGACAGCGAAATGACCGTGCTGAGGATCGCGGACGCCATCGGTTACGGATCGCACGAGGCGTTCACCCGCGCCTTCCGGCGGGAGTTCGGGATAACCCCCGAGGCTCTGCGCCATGGCCGCGACATCTCAAGCCTCAAGCTCACGGAGCCGATCAGAATGACTGCCCCCCACAAAGTGCCGCTCGCCACTCCCGAGATCGCCCAATTGCCGCCGACCCGATTCGTCGGGCTGACCCGCACCTAAGAAATGGACGGCCTCGGCGGGATACCCGACCAGTGGCAACACTTCATCCCCCATATCGCCCACCTGGATCCGAAGCGCGTCGGCGGCGCATACGGGATCGTGCGCAACGCTTCGCCGAACGGCGAGAAGATCGCCTATTCCTGCGCCATTCTCGAAGGGCTCGGCCTTGACGCCGGCGGCGACCTCGGCACGATCGCCGTTCCCGCGATGCGGCTCGCGAAGTTCACGCACAAGGGCCATATCTCCGCCGTCCGCGCCTCGACCATGTCGATCTTTACGCACGAACTGCCAAGGCTCGGACTTTCGCCGCGAGGGCCGATCGACCTGATCGAGTTCTATGGCCCAGCCTTCGACCCGCATACCGGATTCGGCGAGATCGGCCTGTGGGTCAACATCGGAAGCTAACACGCTTCCGGTCCCGAGGGCGGCCGCGCGCTCCCTCAGTTCCCTGCGCTTTGCATGCGCCGGCCCTGGATCGCCTTCTCCAGCCAGCCGATCTGCATCTCCGGCACGGAGGAGAGCAGCAGGTCGGTGTAGGCGTCGAAGGGTGGCGCCAGCACGGTGGACTTCGACCCGTAACGCACCACCTCGCCGCGATACATCACAGCGATGGAATCGGCGATCGCCTTCACGGTGGCGAGGTCGTGGGTGATGAACAGGTAGGCGACGTTCTCGATCTTCTGCAGGTTCAGCAGCAGCTTCAGGATGCCGTCGGCGACCAGCGGGTCGAGCGCGCTGGTGACCTCGTCGCAGATGATCAGCTTCGGCTTGGCGGCGAGCGCGCGGGCGATGCAGACGCGCTGCTTCTGGCCGCCGGAAAGCTCCGCCGGATAGCGGTCGAGGAACTTGGCGCCCATCTCGATCTCGTCGAGCAGTTCGACGACGCGGCGGTCGCGCTCCGCACCGCGCATGCCGAAATAGAACTCGAGCGGCCGGCCGATGATCGTCGCCACCGTCTGCCGCGGATTCATGGCGACGTCGGCCATCTGGTAGATCATCTGCAGTTCGCGCAGGTCGTCCTTGCTTCGCTGGGCGAGCGCGCGCGACAGCGTGCGCCCGGCGAAGCGTACCGATCCCTCGATCGGCGGCAGCAGCCCGGTGATGACGCGGGCGAGCGTCGACTTGCCGGAGCCGCTCTCGCCGACGACGGCGAGCGTCTGCCCGGGATGCAGTTCGACGGAGACGTTCTTCAGCACCTTGACGCCGGCATTGCCGCCATAGGCGGCCGTGATCCTATCCACCTTGAGCAGTGGTTCCGGCGACGGCGTCTTCTCCTCGTGGAGGATCGAGCGCACCGAGACGAGCGCCTTGGTGTATTCCTGGCGCGGGCTGTGGATGATCTGCTCGGTCTCGCCGTGCTCGACCATCTTGCCGTGGCGCAGCACCATGATCTCGTCGGACACCTGGGCGACGACGGCGAGGTCGTGGGTGATGTAGAGCGCCGCCACGCCGAAGTCGCGGATCGCGTCCTTGATGGCGGCGAGCACGTCGATCTGCGTCGTCACGTCGAGCGCCGTCGTCGGCTCGTCGAAGACGATGAGGTCGGGATCGGAGCAGAGCGCCATGGCGGTCATGACGCGTTGCAACTGGCCGCCGGATACCTGGTGGGGATAGCGCTTGCCGATCGATTCGGGATTGGGCAGGCCGAGCTTCTTGAAGAGCTCGACCGCCCGTTTCGCTGCTTCGGCGCGGCTGAGGGTGCCGTGCTGCACCGCTGCCTCGACCACCTGGTCCATCAGCTGGTGGGCGGGGTTGAACGCGGCGGCGGCCGACTGGGCGACGTAGCAGACCTCACGCCCGCGCAGCTTGCGCAGGCCGGGGATGCCGCCCTTGAGGATGTCGCGGCCGTTGACGATCACCACGCCGCCGGTGATGCGCACGCCGCCCCGGCCGTAGCCCATCGCGGCGAGGCCGATCGTCGACTTGCCGGCGCCGGATTCGCCGATCAGGCCGAGCACCTTGCCGCGCTCCAGTTGCAGCGACACGCCGTCGACGATGGTCACCTGGCGCGGATCCTCGCCGGGCGGGTAGATCGTCGCCTCGATCTTCAGGTCGCGAACATCGAGGAGCAGGCCGTCGCCCTTCTCCTGCCGGGCCGCCTTAGCCATTGCCGCGGCCTCCCTTGAGATCGGTGGTGCGGTTGAGGATCCAGTCTGCGACGAGGTTTACCGAGATGGCGAGGACCGCGATGGCCGCCGCCGGGATGAGCGCCGCAGGAATGCCGAAGACGATGCCTTCCTTGTTCTCCTTGACCATGCCGCCCCAGTCGGCTTCCGGCGGTTGCACGCCGAGACCGAGGAAGGAGAGTGCAGACAAGAACAGGACGGCGAAGATGAAGCGCAGGCCGAGCTCGGCGACCAGCGGCGACAGCGCGTTGGGCAGGATCTCGCGGAAG
>CAYJMY010000288.1:0-4690 GCA_964371125.1 uncultured Mesorhizobium sp.
GAGGTCGAGGGGGTCGACCCGGCCCATCGTCTCGAACAAATGGTCGACCTGCTTGGCGAAGCCGCCGGGCGAGCCGGCGATCTCGCCGGAGAACAACGTCTCGGCGAGGATCTCGTAGGTCAGCATCGTCATGTCGCGGGCGATGTCGGAAACTGCCGGAGCCGGGTCGTAGCGATCGACGAATGCCTCGGCACAACGCAGCATGGCGGGCGCGAAGCCGGCGATGTGCCGCGGCGTGAAGACCGGCGCCATCGCCCGCCGCGAACGTCGCCAGACCTCGCCTTCGGCGGTGAGTAGCCCGTCGCGTAGGATAGGCCTCAGGATCTTCTGGCGCACCGTCGACATCCGGTAGTTGCGGGCGTTGTCGACGAGCACATGGCGGATCAGCCCGGGATCGTTGGCGATCACCAGCGGTCCTCCGACCCCGGATACCGACACCCATGGTTTGGTATAGGAAGGCTCGCCCCACAGTTCGAGCGGGTTGCGGTAGACGATGCGGATCATCTCCAGAAACGACGGTGGAGAGGTCCGCGGCGTCGGCGCGGGTGGGACGAAGGGTGCGGGCGCGGTGTCCATGAACAGGCCTCCTCGGCGAATCTAGGCGCGCACGCGGCCCACGGCAAATGAACAGTCGGTAACCCGGCAGGGGTCAGGCAGGCGCCGCGGGCGGCCGCGCCCGTGCAAGACTTGCGGCGGCCACATTTGTGTGGACTGTACCGGCGCAGCTTTGGGCCGGGCCTCTGGATGATGCGCTGCATCCTCGCTTTCGTTTTGTCGCTGCTGTTCATGGCGCCGGCTCTCGCCGAGCGGCGCGTCGCACTGGTCGTCGGCGCCGACGCCTACCGCTCGCTGCGTCCGCTGGACAACGCCGTCGCCGACGCCCTGTCGATGCGCGAGACGCTGGAATCGCTCGGCTTCGAGGTGACGCTGGAGACCGACCGCGACCTGAAGCGCATGCGCCGGGCGCTGGACGATTTCCGCGAGGACAGGGCGGGCGCCGACGTCGCGCTGTTCTTCTTCGCCGGCCACGGCGTCGAGATCGCCGGCGAGAACCGGCTGCTCCCCGTCGATGCCGATGCCGCGTCGGCGGCGCGGCTCGGCGAGACCAGCCTCGCCCTTGACGAGGTGCACGGCGTGCTCAGCGGCATGGCGCGCGTCGCGCTGATCGTGCTCGACGCCTGCCGGACCGATCCCTTCGGGGCGATCTCCGGCGACGGCCGAGGCGCCGTATCGCTGGCCGGAGCGCGCCAGGCAGGCGTGCGGCCGGGCCTGGGGCGGGTCGGCCGCGCGGAAAACGCGCTCTTCACCTTTTCCGCGGCGCCCGGCGAGACCGCGTCCGACGGCGCCGGGCCGAATTCGCCGTTCACCGCGGCGCTTTCGAAGTACCTGCCGAGCGACGGGCTGGAGATCCGCTCCGTGCTCACGCTCGTCCAGCAGGAGGTCTACGACCTGACGCGCGGCTCCCAGCTTCCTTATGTCGAGAGCGGACTGCCCGCCGTGTTCTTCGCCTCGCACCGGCCGGTGGATCTGCCGGAACGCGAACGCCTGCTGCTGGCCATGGCCGAGGTCACGCCGGAACAGCGCGCTGAGGTCGAAGCCGTCGCGTCGCAAGCCGACATGCCGCTCGCGCCCCTCTTTGGGGCGCTCCTGGAAGCGGGCGGGGAACACGAGAGCACGGAGGAGCGCAGCCGCAGGCTGCATGTGGCGGCTCAGGCCTTCGTCGAGGTGCGGGAACAGCTGCGCAGCCTCGGCGCCGCCGATCCGGAGGTGACGAGGCTGAGGTCCGAGGCAGAG
The DNA here is from genome assembly GCA_964371125.1 of uncultured Mesorhizobium sp. Classification (GTDB taxonomy): domain Bacteria; phylum Pseudomonadota; class Alphaproteobacteria; order Rhizobiales; family Rhizobiaceae; genus DUSC01. The sequence continues at coordinate 1,795 of CAYJMY010000288.1, forward strand.
GTCCAGCTTTCCCTCGGCGCCGTCGACGCGGCGCGCGAACGGCTTGCCGCCGCCGCCGCGCTCGACGAGCGTTCTCGCCAGGCACTCAAGGCCAACTTCAACGAGCGCACGCTGTCGGAAGCCGCCACCCGCCTGCTCAGCGGCGCCGCCGCGCGCACCGCGCTGCGCTACGATCTCGCCATCGCCGACTACGAGAAGGCACTGGCGCTCTACGAGGAGGCCGGCGACGCAGCACTCGCGCCGGAGCATGCCGACCGGCGGCTGGCGGCGCTCGAAATGCTCGGCCTGCTCCACGAAACGACGGGCAACGTCGTCGCCGCGCGCAATGCTTATGAATCCCTGCGCCATTGGGCCGAGCGCCGCGCCGCGGCCGATTCCGATCCCTCGATCCGCCGCGACCTCGCCAAGGCGCATACCAGGCTGGGCGACACGCTGGTGGCGCTGGGTGACCTCGATGGCGCGCTCGGCGCCTACGGGGATGCCCGCGGCATCCTCGCGGACCTGACCGCGGCCTCCCACGGCGAGCGATGGCTGCGCGACCTTGCGATAACCCAAGACGGGATCGGCAATGCGCTCCTCGCGCAGGGCGACATCCAGCGCGCCGTCGCCGCCTTCGACGAGAGCCTCGCCGTCAAGCGTCGGCTCGCCGAGACCGCCCCCGGCGACCCGAGGGCTCTCCGCGACCTGACGGTCAGCTATGACGACATCGGCGGCGCGTGGCGGATGCTGGGCGATCTGCCGGCGGCGAAGGCGGCGTTTTCCGCCAGTCTCGTCATCCGCGAGGAACTGCTGGCGCTAGACCCGGGCGACTTCGGGCGCCGGCGCGATATGTCCGTCAGCCGGGACAATCTCGGCGACGTCCTTCGCGATATGGGCGACGGCGAGGGCGCGCTGGGCGCTTACCGGGAAGCGCTGGAAATCGTCCGCGCCATGGCCGCCGAGGACCCCAACGACACGCAGCTCATGCGCGACATCAGCGTCAGCACCAACAAGATCGGCAACGTGCTGCGCGATGCCGGCGATCTCGACGCAGCCGGCAAGGCGTTTGCCGACAGTCTCGTCACGGTACGTGCGCTCGCCGCGCGCGATCCGGCGAACACCGACTGGCAGCGCGATCTCTCGGTGATGCTGGAGAAGGTGGCCGATGTCGAGCGCCAGGAGGGTAACCTCGCCGCTGCGCTCGCGGGCTTCGAGGAGAGCCTGCGGATCGCTCGCCGCCTGACCGAGCGCGATCCCGCCAACGCCGACTGGCGCCGCGATCTTTCGATAACCCTCGCCGAGATCGGCAATCTGCATCTCGACCTGAAACACCGCGCCGCGGCGCGCGACGCGCTCGAGGAGTGCCTCTCCATCCGCGAGGCGCTCGCCGCCAGCGACCCCGGCAACGCCCTTTGGCAGCGGGATCTGATCATCGCTTATGCCGACATCGCGATGGTATCGCGCAATCCGCGCGAGCCGCTGGAGAAGGCGCTCGCCATTGCCGCGGCGCTCGACGCCGAGGGCCGGCTGCCGGCCCGCCATCGGTGGATGATCGACCAGCTTGAGGCCCGGCTGTCGCGGCTGAAGCAGTAGCAGGGCGAAACCCCCGTTTTCCCCACGTCGGCGCCCGTAGAATTTGGAAAATCGCCCCCGAACGCCTATATCTCAACCATTCTCCGGCACGCGATTCGGTGAATTCCCGCGCGCCATTTCCGCGTCATCACGAGAAAGTACCTCATGAGCGATCAGTCCGAGAACCTTGCCGGTGCGACCGCCGAGTACGGCGCCGATTCCATCAAGGTTCTCAAGGGCCTGGATGCGGTGCGCAAGCGTCCGGGCATGTATATCGGCGACACCGACGACGGCTCCGGCCTGCACCACATGGTCTACGAGGTGGTCGACAACGCCATCGACGAGGCGCTCGCCGGTTTCGCCACCGAAGTGGTGACCACGCTCAATCCCGACGGCTCGGTGACCGTGCGCGACAACGGCCGCGGCATCCCGACCGACATCCACAAGGGCGAAGGCGTGTCGGCGGCCGAGGTCATCATGACCCAGTTGCACGCCGGCGGAAAATTCGACCAGAACGCCTACAAGGTGTCGGGCGGCCTGCACGGCGTCGGCGTGTCGGTGGTCAACGCGCTGTCGAGCTGGCTCAAGCTCACCATCTGGCGCGACGGCAAGGAGCATGCCATGGAGTTCCGCGACGGCGTCGCGGTGGCTCCGCTGAAAATGATCGACGACGCGCAAGGCAAGCGCGGCACGCAGGTGACGTTCTTTCCCTCGCCGGCGACCTTCACCATGGTGGAGTTCGACTTCGCCACGATCGAGCATCGCCTGCGCGAATTGGCCTTCCTCAATTCCGGCATCAACATCGTGCTCAGCGACATGCGCCACGCGGTCGAGAAGCGCGAGGAGATGAAATACGAGGGCGGTGTCGAGGAGTTCGTGAAATATCTCGACCGTAACAAGACGCCTTTGATCCCCAAGCCGGTGATGATCAAGGCCGAGCGCGAAGGCATCACGGTGGAATGCGCGCTGTGGTGGAACGACGGTTATCATGAATCGGTGCTGTGCTTCACCAACAACATTCCGCAGCGCGACGGCGGCACGCATCTCGCCGGCTTCCGCGGCGCGCTCACGCGCCAGGTGACGCAACATGCCGAGACCATCGGCACCACGCGCAAGGAAAAGGTGGCGCTCACCGGCGACGATTGCCGCGAGGGCCTGACCGCGGTGCTGTCGGTCAAGGTGCCCGATCCGAAGTTCTCCTCGCAAACGAAAGATAAGCTGGTCTCCTCCGAGGTCCGCCCGGTGGTCGAAAACGTGATCAACCAGGCTTTGCAGGACTGGTTCGAGATTCACCCGCAGGAAGCCCGCGTCATCGTCGGCAAGGTGGTGGAAGCCGCCGCCGCGC
>CAYJMY010000289.1:0-4687 GCA_964371125.1 uncultured Mesorhizobium sp.
CCCCCCTCGTGGGGGAGATGCCCGGCAGGGCAGAGGGGCGCGCCGTGGAGTGCCGGCAGTCAAGGCGAGTCTGCTCACTTCGTCCTCCTCGCCAGGATCGTCCGCGCCGCGTTCATGCCCGGCGCGCCGGAGACGCCGCCGCCCGGATGCGAACCGGCGCCGCACAGATGGAGCCCGTCGACCGGCGTGTCGTAGCCCGACCAGCCGGCAACGGGGCGCGACATCAGCATCTGGTCGGCCTGCAGTTCGCCGTGGTGCCAGTGGCCGCCCGGCATGCGGTAGCGCTTTTCGATGTCGGCCGGCGTCAACAGCTCCGAATGCAGTACCGATCTGCCGATGCCCGGCGCGTGCGCTTCCAGCCGCGCCATGATCGCCGCGAGAAGCTTCGGCCTGCCGGTCGCCCAGCCTTCCTTCAGTTCGTAGGGCGCGTACTGCACCACGGCGGAGAGCACGTGCGCGCCGGCCGGCGCCAGGGACGGATCGGAGAGGCTGGGGATGGCGATCTCCATCACCGGCTCTGGCGAGAACGCGCCGTATTTCGACGGGTTGAAGGCGCGCTCGACATGCTCGTCCGACGGCGCGATCACCAGGCGGCCCTTCATCGCGTCGGCGGGAACGCCGTCGAAGGCGGGCAGGCGGTCGAGGGCGAGATTGAGCTTCGCCGCGTCGCCCTTCATGCGGATGTTGCCGAGTTTGCGCACGAAGCCGGTGTCGACGGCGCGCGTGCCGACGAGGTCGAGGAACGTCGTCTTCGGGTTGACGCCGGAGACGACCGTCGCAGCCCGGATTTCCTCGCCGCCTGCCAGCGTCACGCCGGTGGCGCGGCCCTTGTCGACGCCGATACGCATGACGGCGGCGCCGGTGCGGATCGTCACCCCGGCGGCGGCCGCGGCCCTGGCGATCGCGGCGGTGACCGCGCCCATGCCGCCCTTCGGCAGCGCCTGGGCGCCGGGCTTGCCGCCGACCTCGCCGCAGAGGCGATAGTATAGGCCGAGCAGCGAGGTCGGCGAACGCGGCCCGAGATGGCAGCCGAGCACGGCGTCGAAAGCCAGCAGCCCGCGCAGCCGCTGGTCCTCGAGGTGCTCGTCGAGCACGTCGGTGACGTTCATCAAGAGCATGCGCAGGAAGTCGCGCATGTCCTCGCGGCCGAGCCGGCGCAGCGACAGGCCGGCCTTGGCCAACGACGCGGTCTCGCCCATCGACATGCCGGAAAGATCGGGCGGCCGGCGGGAAAGGAACGGCTTCAGGATGCCGGCATAGCGGAACAGCTGGGCGCGCAGGCCCCTCCACGCCTCGGCATCGGCCTTCGCGGCTCCGGAAAGCCGTTCGCCATAGGCGCCGTGCAGGATCAGCGCCTCGCCGCCTTCGGCGAGCGCCACCGATGGCATGTCGCCGGAGTCCAGCGCCAGGCCGTGGCGGGCGAGATCGAGGTCGCGCACGACGTCCGGGTGCAGCCGGTTGAGCACGTGTGCCAGCGCCGAGACGCGGAAGCCGGGGGCGAACTCTTCGGTCCGCGCCGCGCCGCCGATTTCGTCGGCTGCCTCCAATACGATCACCTTGCGCCCGGCTTTGGCCAGCAGCGCCGCGGCGACGAGGCCGTTGTGGCCGCCGCCGATGACGATGGCATCATATGATGTCATGGGCCTCGCTCATGTCCTTGATGCCGCGCTTCAGGTCGCGCAGGATTTCGGCCGCGGCGTTGCGGCCGGGCGCTCCCATGACGCCGCCGCCGGGGTGGGTCGAGGAGCCGCACATGTAGAGGCCGCCGACCGGCGAGCGGTACTGCGCGTAACCCGGCACCGGCCGGTTGAACAGCAGCTGGTCGAAGGTCAGCTCGCCCTGGAAGATATTGCCTTCGGTCAGCCCCACCTCGGCCTCGAGTTCGCGCGGCGTGCGCACCTCCATGTGCACGATGCGCTCGCGGAAGCCGGGCGAATAGGCGGCAATCTGCGCGATCACGCTCTCGGCGAAGCCGTCGCGGTCGGCGTCGGTCCACTCGCGGCCCTCCACCTTCGGCGGCGCGTACTGGACGAAGCAGCTCATGAAGTGCTTGCCGGGCGGCGCCATGGTCGGGTCGAGCGTGGTCGGGATGACCATGTCGAGGAACGGGTCGGCCGACCAGCGCCCGGCCTTCCAGTCGTCGTAGGCGCGCTCCATGCGCTCGATGGAATCGGTGAAGTGCATGTCGGCCTGCAAGCAGGGCGAACCCTCCGGCAGGGCCGGGAACTCGGGCATGGAATCGAGCGCGATGTTGACCTTGCCCGACGAGCCGCGGATCTTGAAGTTCTTCACCCGGCGCAGGAAGGTCGCCGGCAGCTCCTTCTCCTCGACCAGCTTGAGGAAGGTGCGCTTCACGTCGGCGTTGGAGACGACCAGTTTTCCGCGCACCTCCTCGCCATTGGCCAACACGACGCCCTCGGCCCTGCCGCCCTTCACCAGCACGCGCGCGACTTCGGCCTCGGTGCGGATCGTACCGCCGGCGGCGCGGAAGGAATCGGCCAGCGCCCGCGTCACCGCGCCCATGCCGCCGCGGGCAAAACCCCAGGCGCCGACCGAGCCGTCGACCTCGCCCATGTAGTGGTGCAAAAGCACGTAGGCGGTGCCCGGCGACATCGGGCCGAGCGCCGTGCCGATGATGCCCGACAGGGCGAAGTTCGCCTTGATGACGTCGGTTTCGAAATATTCGTCGAGGAAGTCGGCGATCGACATCGTCCAGAAGCGCATCGTCAGCGCCATCTCTTCGGCCGACAGGCCGGCGAACTTTTTGCCGAGGTACATCAGTTCGCCGAGGTCGCGGGGCCGGAAGCTGGTCGGGTCGGGCGCCGTGCGCAGGAGCAACGGCTGGATGAAGCGGCACTGCCGCGTCACGTCGCGGGCGTAGCGGTCGTAGGCCTCGGCGTCGCGCCCGGAGAAGCGGGCGAATTCGCGCCGGTGGGCGTCGTGGTCGCGGTAGTTGGCGAGATAGTCGCCGTCCTGGGTGAACACCGCGCCGCCCTCGTAGGGGATGACCTGCAGGCCGAAGCGCGGCAGCTCCAGGTCGCGCATGATCTCGGGGCGGAACAGAGAGCAGACGTAGGAGCAGTTGGAATAGAGGAAGCCCGGCGTCAGCGAACGGCTGACGGCGGCGCCGCCGATCCAGTCGTTCTTTTCGACGACGAGGACGTCAAGGCCGGCGCGCTGCAGGTAACAAGCGTTGACCAGGCCGTTGTGCCCGGCTCCCACGACGATCGCGTCCCACGTCTTCATCTGCCGCCGCCCTCTCGGATGGAGCGGAACTTGCCACGCCGGTCCCTTTCCTGTCCAGCTGTATTGAATGAATGTTCAACAAATGCTGTTGCAATTTCCCGTTCATGCGCTAGGCTTTGAGCGGTTTTCGACTGTTGGGAAGCCCATTGCCGATGAGCGCGGGCACGGACGCGGCACCCGAATACGACGATACGGCGATCCGTTTCCTGGAGGCGCTCTGGGGCGAAGGCTACCTGTCGCCGGGCGGTCCCGAGGAGGTCGATCGCGTGCTTGCCGGGCTGTCGCTCCAGGGCAAGCGCGTGCTCGACATCGGCTGCGGCTCGGGCGGCATCACGCTCCGCCTCGCCGAGGTCCACGGCGCCGCCGAGGCGACCGGCTTCGACGTCGAGCTGCCGGTGATCGAGGCGGCGCGCCGCCGCGCCGCCGCGCGCGGCCTTGCGAACCGCGTCCGCTTCGTCCAGGCGCCGCCGGGGCCGCTACCCTTCGCCGATGCCTCCTTCGACGTGGTCTTTTCCAAGGATGCGCTGCTGCACGTGCCCGACAAGGACGCGCTGTTTTCCGAAATCTTCCGCGTGCTCGTCCCCGGCGGCGTGTTCGCCGCGTCGAACTGGATGATCGGCCACGACGGCGAGCCGTCGGACGACATGAAGGCGTATGTAGCGGCGGAAGGCCTGTCCTTTTCGATGGCGTCGCCCGCCCGCTATCGTGCGGCGATGGAGCGCGCGGGCTTCCGCGACGTCGCCGTCGTCGACCGCAATCCCTGGTATCGCGAGGTCGCGCGCGGCGAACTCGCGCGCCTCAAGGGGCCCCTCTACGACACGGTCGCGGCGGCCGTCGGCGCGGCTTACGTCGACAAGAACATCAAGACCTGGGAAGCCATGCAGAAGGTGCTTGACAGCGGCGAGCACCGCCCCACTCATCTGCGCGGGTGGAAGCCCGCCGACGCCGAACGGTAGCCGGCAATGGATGGATCGCCCCTCGCCATGAACACGCTGCCGCTGGATGACGAGGCTCCGGAGACCGAGAAGCCGGTCGACCATGACAGGAAGGGCGAAAGCGAGCGTCGCGGGCGCAAGGCGTCGAAGGAGCAGCGCCGCCAGCAGCTGATCGAGGCGACGATCGATTCGCTCGCCAAGCGCGGATATGCCGAAACCACCATGGCCGACGTCGCCGACGGCGCCGGCCTGTCGCGCGGTATCGTCAACTTCCATTTCGAGAGCAAGGAAAAGCTGCTCGTCGCGACGCTGCAGTACATGGCGGACGAGTACTCGTCACACTGGCGCAGCGCGCTGGCGCGGGCCGGCATGGAGCCGGCCGACCGGGTGTGGGCGCTTGTCGCGGCCGACTTCGACCGCTTCGTCTGCAACAAGCGAAAGCTCGCCGCCTGGTGCGCCTTCTGGGGCGAGGCGAAGTCGCGGCCGACCTACCAGGCGCTGTGCGG
>CAYJMY010000290.1:0-4663 GCA_964371125.1 uncultured Mesorhizobium sp.
GCACCAACCCGGTCGGTCTCACATAAACCCTGGGAGTGAACGAAATAGTCGGTCATTCCGCCTTCTCGTGTTCGATTACCTGACTGATGACACGCAGCGGCCTGCGCTTGCTGTTCTCGACAGCCTGCCAAAGATAGAGGCCGAGTATCCCCTGGACAACAAGAGTGATCGAGGTGAAGAAGGAGATGAAGATAACGATCGTCGTGTAGCCGCGTTCGGCGACATAGCCCAGCCACCACGCAGTCAGCGTATAGAGGCCGAAGAGCGTACTGACGGCGCATCCGGCAAGCCCTATCCACAATACCGCGAGGATCGGCATGTCGGTGAACGAGAAGATGCTGTTCATCATGTAGCGGAAACGGCGCGAGAAGTTCCACGCGCTCTTGCCGTGTTCCCGCATCCGCCTCTCGTAGGGAACGAAGCGCCGCCTGAAACCGACCCAGAACATCTGCGCGACGAGCGAGCCGTTCGATTCCTCGATGGCCAGGATCGTATCGGCCACCTGCCTGGTGCACCCGAAAATGTCGACGCCGCCCTTCGGCATCGCAGGCAGGACGTAACGCCGGTACGCGCCCCAAAAGATGTTCGAAAGAAGCTTCTTGAAGAAAGGATCGGCGCGCGCGGTGCGCTGCCCGAACACGACATCGACCTCACCGGTGGCGAGGAGCCGGAAGAACTCGAGGATCAACTCCGGCGGCTCCTGGAGATCGGCCGCCATGGCGGCCATATACCGCCCGGTCGCGTGCTCCATTCCCGTTCTGATCGCAACGAAGGATCCGAAGTTGCGGCTGTGAAAGACGATTCGGCACGTGAAGTGCTTTTCCGCCATCGCCAGCAGCGCACCGGAATTGTCGGGACTGCCGTCGACCGTGAAAACGACTTCCAGGTCGCCGTTCAATTGACGATTCAGATCCTCGATCGCTGCGAGGAGGGAGGGGATGTTCTCTTCGTTGCGATAGATAGGAACAATGAGGGAGTTGGTCTTCATCTCTAGGAGAACGTCCCCAAAGTATCGGTGACCATGTGGACTTCCTCCTCGGTCATTCCGACGAAACACGGCAGCGAGAGCACTTCGCCGACGCTCTGTCGCGATATCGGCAAACCCTGTGGATCGCAGCGTTTCGGAAGTCCAGCCCATCCGGACTGGTCGCAATCCAGTATCGGGTAATGGATGTCGGTGGCTATGCCCTGCGCGCTGAGGTGTTCCCGCAAGCGTTCACGGTGTGGACTGAGCAGGACCGCCAGATGTGCGACGGCTCCGTCGCCACCCTCGACGAACCTGACACCGCTCGGCGCCGCCGCCTTGTAACGGGACAGGATTGCCCGGCGGACACCATTGTGCTCGTCGAGCCGGGGGAGGAGCACGCGGAGAATGGCCGCCTGGATCTCGTCCATCCGCGAGTTGCGGCCGCCGGCGCGGCCAATGGCATACTTCGACGCCCATCCGTATTGACGCAGGGAATCGACGATCGCCGCAACCTCGCCGGAGGACGTGCACACCGCACCCGCATCGCCGAACGCACCGAGGTTCTTGGTGGGATAGAAACTGAACGTCGATAGGTCTCCGAGAGAGCCGACCCTCTGCGTTCCCAATGACGCTCCGTGTGCCTGCGCGCAGTCCTCGAGGATCGCAACGTGGCCGTAGCCGGCTTTCTGAAGCTCGAGCCTCAGCTGCGGCACATCGACCACGCCGCCATAAAGGTGAGTGGCAACGACCGCAAGCGTGCTGTCGCTCAGGCAGCGGACGACCGAGGCGGCGGATATCAACTGCGAATCATACTCGATGTCGGCGTATACCGGGGTCAGCCTGGCCTGATAGCATGCCGTCGACGTATAGCCGCCCGCATTCGCCGCGCATATCACCTCCGGCCGCTGCGGATCCCGCGAGGACAATGCCTTCAGCGCTATCTCCAGCGCGTCCGTGCCGTTGGCGACGGGGACGCAGTGCGCGACGCCAAACGCTTTCGAAAACTCCCTGGAAAACTCGCCAACCTGCTGACCGTTGAGCCACCAGCCGGTCCGAATCGTCTGTGAGACTTTGGTCTCGATCTCATCCGCGTAGAGGGCGGCCAAGCGCCGGAGATCGTTGAACGGAACGCGCATGATGACCTCGGACGAAGAAGGGGGCTTTCCTGCTGGGTTAGCTGGTCAATACAGGATCAGAGCGTCCGAGCCAAATCCTCGTTTGATCACATCTGAGATTAAGCGGAGACGACCGGATCGCCCAGTCACGACGATCGACCAGCGCTGCGACCTCGTCGTGCAAAGCCGTGCATGGACTGTTGCGGCGGATGGCGAATCTGCGCCGGGCCGCTATGATCGCCGGTCATGGGCTACACAAAGGAACTTCTTCTCTTCCGCCACGCGAAGTCGAGCCGGGACGATCCCGATCTCGACGACTTCGATCGGCCGCTCGCCGAGCGCGGCGTCAAGGACGCGCCGCTGATCGGCCGCGAGATCGCCTCGCGTGGCTGGATTCCGCAGCTCGCGCTCGTTTCGCCGGCGGCGCGGACGACAGAGACCTGGAAGCTCGCCAGCGCCGGCTTCACCGCCGCGCCGCGGGTGCGCTCGCCCGAATCGCTCTACCTCGCCCCTTCGACCCGGCTGCTCGCCGAGATCGCCAAGACGCCCGAGACCGTCGAGCGCCTCGTCGTCGTCGGCCACAATCCCGGCATGGAGGAGCTTTCGCGCATGCTCGCCGGGCAGCGCTCGGACGAAGCGGCGCGGCGGCTCGTCGACGAGAAATTCCCGACCGGGGCGCTGGCGCGCTTCACGTTTTCCGGCGAGTGGAAAGACCTCGCGGCCGGCGGCACGGCGCTGACGCATTTCCTGCGGCCGAAGGATTTCGGCTGAGGCGGGGGCGGTCGACCGCGTTTCGAAGGAATACCTCACACCGAAGCCTCACGGCGCGCCCTCCACCATGCTTCGCATCGTTCCCCTCCCCCGCGTTGCGGGGGAGAATCGGCAACGCCTCAGGCGGCGGGACGCAGCCAGACGCGGTTGTCGTGGAACGCCGCCCCGCCATAGGGGGCGGACGCGTCGGCGCCGGTCAAGACGTTGATGCCCTCCCCGCGCTCGTGGGCTCCATTCGGCCAGATGCCTTCGGCGATGACGACGCCGCGGCGGACGCCGTCGAACAGCCGCGCGTGCAGCACGACCTCGCCGCGACGGTTGCCGATCTCGACGCGACCGCCCTCGGCGATGCCGAGACCTTGCGCATCGTCGGGATGGACCAGCAACTCGGGCCGCCCTTCCCGCGTCTTCGACGACGGCGTCTCGGTGAAGGACGAGTTGAGGAAGGAGCGCGCCGGCGAGGTGGCGAGCCGGAACGGATGCCCGGCGTCGGCCTCCTCGATCAGCTCGACATGGTCGGGGAGTTGCGGAAGTCGCGTCCACGGCCCCATCAGTCCGACCGACTTCGGCGGCTTGTTCGGCGACGGCCCCCATTCCCACTGCGGGCGGAAGCGGAACTTTCCGTCGGCGTGGCCGAAGCCCTTCAGGTAATGCGCGGTTTCGAAATCGGGCTGGACGTCGAGCCAGCGGTCGCGCTTCAGCGCCTCGTAGGAGCTGCCGTGGCGGGCGAGCATGACGTCGATGTGCTCGCGCTCGCTCAGGCCGAAGCCGGGCTTGTCGGCGACGCCGAGGCGTTTTGCCAGTTCCTCGATGACGTGGAGGTTGGTGCGCGGGCCGGCCGGCGGGTCGATCAGCTTCGGCCCCAGCGTGATGAACTGGCTACCGCCGCCCTTGTAGAGGTCGTCGTGCTCGACGAACATGGTCGCCGGAAGCACGACGTCGGCGAGTTTCGCCGTGTCGGTCATGAATTGCTCGTGGACTGCGACGAACAGGTCGTCGCGCAGAAAGCCCTGCCGCACCAGCCGCTGTTCGGGGCAGACATTGGCCGGGTTGGTGTTCTGGATGAGCATGGCGGTGACAGGCGGGCCGTTGCGCAGCGCCTCGGCGTCGCCGGTCAGGATGCGGCCGACCTGCGACTGGTCGAGGTGGCGGATCGCCGGATCGGCCATGCCGTTGCCTTCGACAAGGCGCCTGTCGAGGTGGTAGATGGCGCCGTTGTTGTGGAAGGCGCCGCCGCCCTCGTACTGCCAGCAGCCGGTGACGGCGGCGATCGAGGCCGCCGCATGCATGTTGACGGCGCCGTTGCGCTGGCGGGCAAAACCGTAGCCGAGGCGGAAGAAGGTCTTCTTGGTCGTGCCGACCAGTCTCGCAAAGGCCTCGATCTCGGCGGCGGGCACGCCGCTGATCGCCGAGGCCCATTCGGGCGTGCGGGTCTTCAGATGCGCCTCGAGGCCCGCGGGATCGTCGGTGTATTTTTCCAGGTAGGCGCGGTCGGCGTGGCCGTCGCGGAAGAGAACGTGCATGACCGCGCAGGCGAGCGCGCCGTCGGTGCCCGGCCGGACGATGATGCCCAGATCGGCCTGCTTCATCGTCGCATTGTCGTAGACGTCGACGACGACGATCTTGGCGCCGCGCTCTTTCCGGGCGCGCACCGCGTGCGTCATGACGTTGACCTGGGTGACGACGGCGTTCGTACCCCAGATCACCACGCAATCCGACTTCGCCATCTCGCGCGGATCGGGCCCCGCGAGCCGGCCGGTGCCCATGACGTAGCCGGTCCAGGCGAGATTGGTGCAGATCGTGTCGAAGA
>CAYJMY010000291.1:0-4635 GCA_964371125.1 uncultured Mesorhizobium sp.
CCGGATGGCCGAAGAACCAGAACAGGTGCTGGAACAGGATCGGATCGCCGCCGCCTTCAGGAGCGAAGAAGGCCGTTCCGAAGTTGCGGTCGGTCAGCAGCATGGTGATGCCGCCGGCCAGTACCGGCAGCGACAGCAGCAGGAGGAATGCGGTGATCAGCACCGACCAGGCAAAAAGCGGCATCTTGTGCAGCGTCATGCCGGGCGCGCGCATGTTGAAGATCGTCGTGATGAAGTTGATCGCGCCGAGGATCGACGAGGCGCCGGCGAGGTGCAGCGACAGGATCGCCAGATCCATCGCCGGGCCGGGCTGCCCGCTGGTCGACAGCGGGGGATAGATCGTCCAGCCGCCACCGACGCCGAAACCGCCGGTCGGACCGAGAATGAACATCGACAGGAACAGAAGGATGAAGGCCGGCGGAAGCAGCCAGAACGAGATGTTGTTCATGCGCGGGAACGCCATGTCGGGCGCGCCGATCATGATCGGCACCATCCAGTTGGCGAAGCCGCCGATGAGCGCCGGCATGACCATGAAGAAGATCATGATCAGCGCATGGGCGGTCGTGAACACATTGTACATGTGCTTGCCGCCGTCGATCGCCGCATCGCCCTCGAAGCCGTAGACCATCGCCGCAAGGCCGTGGAAGATCTGGATCCCCGGCTCCTGCAGTTCCATGCGCATGACGATCGACAGGATCGCCCCGATCACGCCCGCGCAAATGGCGAAGATCAGGTAGAGCGTACCGATGTCCTTGTGATTGGTCGAGTTGACCCACCGCACCCAGCCGCGGGGTTTGTGGTCGTGGTGTTCGTGAGCTGCAGCGCCTGCCATTTTCTGCTCCGTATTCTCCCTCGGCGATCCGGCAATCAGTTGCCGGCGACCGCCACCGTTCCGTCTTCGCCGGCCGATGCCATCAGCGCCTTGTTGGCTCCCGCGAGGTCGCTCTTCGCGGCCGCAAGCCAACTATTGTACTTTTCTTCGGAGACCACCCGGATCGCGATAGGCATGTAGGCGTGGTCCTTGCCGCACAGCTCGGAGCACTGGCCATAGTAGAGGCCTTCCTTCTCCGGCTTGAAGAAGGTCTCGTTGACACGACCCGGAACCGCGTCGACCTTGACGCCGAAGGCCGGCATCGCGAACGCATGGATGACGTCCGACGCGGTCACGAGAACGCGCGTGGTGACATTGACCGGTACGACCAGTTCGTTGTCGACCGCGAGCAGACGCGGGTACTGCGCGACATCCTCCTTCCCGAACGCCGAACGGTCCGATTCCGGAAGCATGGCGGAGTTGAAGCCGAGCGGATCGTCAGACTGGTACTCGTAGTCCCAGTTCCACTGGTTGGCGGTCGCCTTGACCGTCAGCTTCGGCTCCTCCGGCGGCGTGTACTGGGCCGTCAACAGCTGGAAGGATGGCACGGCAATCGCCAGGAGGACGACGACCGGCCCGACGGTCCAGATCACCTCGATCATCGTGTTGTGGCTAGTTCGCGACGGCGCCGGGTTCACGCTCGCGCGGAACTTCACGATGCAGTAGGCGAGCAGGGCGAGCACGAGAAGCGTGATCGGCACGATGAACCACAGCGTGTACTGCTCGAACCACGAAATCTGCGCCATGATCTGCGTCGCCGCCGGCTGCATGCCGATCTGCCACGGGGTCGGCTGCGCGGCGAAGGCCGCTGTCCCTGAAAGCACCGCTGCCAAGGCACCGGCGCCCGCGAATATCTTCTTCATTTCCCTCATATCTCCCATCCTGCCGGGTTCGCGCCATCCGGCCGTCGCGGAACGTTACGGGATTGGAATCCCGCCGATCTTTCCGCGTTCAAACCATACTCTCTTTCGGACCGCAAGAAAGGAGGACGACATTCCGTGCGGCATTTTTGCGCGCGACGACTCGCCCGACCTGGAGTTCCGTAGAACCAGCGAATAGCGGTGCCGAAAGGGTAGCCGTGTCGTCCTCCGGCAACGATCCGCGGCTTCGTGATGTCGCAATTCGGGCGGAATCTTGCGTTGAAAGGTCGGTCGGCGGGTGCCGAAGGGGACGGCATAGCGTCGGCTGCTTGTCCTTTACATGGATACGCCGGTCACTAGAGTGCCGTGATTCGCAACGGAGCCGCGAGATGCAGGGATTGTTGAAGCCGCTGGGATGGATCGTCGTCGCCTTCGCCACGGCGTTGTCCTTTCCGGCTGCCGCGCAGCAGTCCGGCACGGTGAAGTCGACGCACGGCGCGTGGTCCATCATCTGCGACACGCCCGCGGGGGCTTCCACGGAACAATGCGCGATGATGCAGAACGTCGTCGCCGAGGACCGGACCGAAATCGGCCTTTCCGTGGTTGTGCTCCGCACGGCGGACAACAAGGCGGAGATCCTGCGGGTACTCGCCCCTCTCGGCGTGCTCCTGCCGAACGGTCTCGGCCTCAACGTCGACGGCAAGGACATCGGTCGCGCCTACTTCGTCCGCTGTTTCCAGGATGGCTGCTATGCCGAGGTCATCCTCGAGAAGCCGTTGCTGGACACGCTGAAAGCCGGCGTGTCGGCGACCTTCATCGTCTTCCAGACGCCTGAGGAAGGCATCGGCATTCCCGTCGACCTGAAGGGTTTTGCCGAGGGATTTGCGGCGCTTCCCTGATCTCTCCTGCCCTTGCGAAATCGCGGATTTCGGCGCAAGCTTTTTTCGTATAGCCGCTCGGGGGATTTTCGGGCCATGCGTCAGATTGGGGTCCTGCTTTGCGCCGTGGGATTCACGGCATTTTCCGCTCACGCCGCGCTTTCCGAAGACGTGCTCACGCATCCGGAACCGGAGATGATCCTGGAGATCGCCAAGGGCTTCGGTTCGGCCACATTGGATAAGGACGGCAGCGGCGACCCGATGGTCGCGGGCCGCATGCAGGGCATGAAGTACGTCGTCTACTTCTACGGCTGCAAGGAGGGCAAGAACTGCCGCTCGATCCAGTTCTCCAGCGGCTACACCGACGAATTCTCGACAGAACGCGCCAACGAGTGGAACCTCAAGTTCCGCTGGATTCGCGCCTATTCGAAAGAAGGCTCCAACTTCAAGATGGACGTCGACTTTGCCGGCGGGATCACGAAGGCCAATGTCGAGGCGCAGTTCGCTACCTGGGAATCCTTCGTCGGCGACATCAAGGACTTCGTGGCCGAGTAGTAGAAAACTCCCATGGCCGGTGAGACATTGCGGCCAAACCGGTAGACGCGTTCCGCGCGCGGCCGGCCGCCTTCCCCATTAGCTCGCAGGATTCGGCGCGGTTGCGCGTGCCGAGCGGAGACCCTAGATGTCGGCGGAAACGGGAACCGCACCATGGACATGATCAACGAGTTCGACATCGACCAGTCCACGATCGAAAAGATCGTCGCCGGAGCGCTCGCTGGCGCCGACGACGGCGAACTCTACCTGGAGCACAGCGAGGCGGAATCGCTGATGTTCGACAACGGCCGCCTGAAGACGGCCAACTACAACACCGACCGCGGCTTCGGCCTGCGCGCCGTCGCCGGCGAGGCGACCGGCTACGCGCATTCGAGCGAGCTTTCGCAAAGCGCGCTCCTGCGCGCCGCCGATGCCGTCGCCGCCGTGAAAGGCGGGCATTCGGGCACGATGTCGGCCGCGCCGGCGCGCACCAACCGCCATCTCTACGGCGAGGAGAATCCGATCCCCTCCCCCTCCTTCGCCGAAAAGGCGAAGCTGCTCCAGGAGATCGACGCGTTCCTGCGCAGCAAGGATGCGCGTGTGCGCCAGGTGACGGCGTCGATCGCCTCCTCCTGGCAGCAGGTCGAGATCCTGCGGGCCGACGGGCACCGAGTCCGCGACGTGCGGCCGCTGGTGCGGGTCAACGTCTCCGTCGTCGTCGGCGAGGGCGACCGCCAGGAAACCGGCTCCTATGGGATGGGCGGACGCAAGGGATTCGGCGAGTTCCTCGCCGAGGACCGCTGGCAGTTCGCCGCCGACGAGGCGCTGCGCCAGGCGCTGGTCAATCTGCGCGCGATCCCTGCGCCGGCAGGCACCTTCGACATCGTGCTGTCCAGCGGCTGGCCAGGGGTGATGCTGCACGAGGCCGTCGGGCACGGGCTGGAGGGCGACTTCAACCGCAAGAAGACCTCGGCCTTCGCCGGGCTGCTGGGCCAGCAGGTCGCCTCCAGGGGCGTGACCGTGGTCGACGACGGAACGATCCACGAGCGGCGCGGTTCGCTGACGGTGGACGACGAGGGCACGCCGACGGCGCGCAATGTGCTGATCGAGGACGGCAAACTGGTCGGCTACATGCAGGACCGCCTGAACGCGCGGCTGATGGGCGTTGCGGCCACCGGCAACGGCCGGCGCGAATCCTACGCACACCAGCCGATGCCGCGCATGACCAACACCTTCATGACCGCGGGCGACATGGAGCCCGAGGAGATCATCGCCTCGGTGAAGAACGGCATCTACGCCGTCTCCTTCGGCGGCGGCCAGGTGGATATCACCTCGGGCAAGTTCGTGTTCGGTTGCACCGAGGCCTACATGATCGAGGACGGCAAGGTGACCCAACCGATCAAGGGCGCCATGCTGATCGGCAACGGACCGGACGCCATGCACCGGGTGGCCATGGTCGGCAACGACCTGAAGCTCGATCCCGGCATCGGCA
>CAYJMY010000292.1:0-4559 GCA_964371125.1 uncultured Mesorhizobium sp.
TCCCGGGCCCGAACGATCAACCATTTTGCGACCGGGGCGCCGTCCACGCTCGGAACCTGGCCGGAAAGCAGCCAGCCATCGCCCCTTCTACGCGCCAGCAGGGATTCTTCTTCGGAAAACTCTCTAGTAAAGTAGTCGGACCCCAATCCTCGGTGTTCGACAACCCCGCCCACGAAGGCAAGGAAACCGCCCTCGTCCTCGATGAACGTGCCGGCCAGTTCGTTGCGTTTGGCCTCGTCCGCGAGATTGTTGAACGCTGCGTCGCATAAAGCCGCGGTCAGGCAAAACTGGACCGCAAGTCCGGCATCCCCGCGGGCAAGCTCTTCTGCCACAAGACAGAATGTCAGTTCATCGCTGCCAGGTCCGCCCGCCGATTCGGACAATGTCAGATAGCGCAACCCAAGTTGGGAGGCGGCGGAATATAGAGCCGCCGGCAATAAGGGCTCGAACGCTTCAACGACACGCGGGGCGCGTTTCGCGGGGATGACTTCGTTTACGACGAATTCGCGTACCATGTCGCGAATCTGCTGTTGCTCAGCTGTGAGACCAAACTGGTTCATACCTTGTTTCCAAAGTGGTGGGTGCGGCTGACAGGACACGGGCTTTTGGAGTTGCCGGTTTCCCCCTCGCTGGCCCGAGTCCGCTTTCTCCCCGAGAAAAATGCCAGGCTCGTCCAGTCCGCTTAAATATCGTACGTACGTCTGTCAATAAACACGCTGCCCCTGATGGCGCTCGCCGCTGGCCATTGCAGTTAGATCACAAAATTCCCGCGAAATTCGCTCAGTCAATCCGGCAATTTTTGCCGTTGAACCGGGCAAGAGCGATCAGCGAGTCTAGAAGACTGGGACGCCGCGAGGGCGCCCACCGCGCCAGCGGGATTGCGGGTGGCGTCAGGAACAGAAATTGAGCTTCAGGAATTCAAGATGAACGAAGAACTTTCCGGCATCGTTGGTTCGCCCGTTACACCGTTCAAGCAGGATGGTAGTCTGGATCTCGGTACACTCGCGAAGCAAGTTGAGTTCCTCATCGCGAACGACATCGACGCAATCACCTATCCGATGCACATTTCGGAGTCGCTCAACCTAAGCGAAGACGAGCGCAAGCTTGCCGCCAAAAAATTGGTGGACGTGGTGGCTGGGCGCGTACCCACTTTTATCAACGTTTCGGCGTCAGGCACCCGGATCGGCATAAATCTGGCGGAGCATGCCGCCAAGGTCGGCTCGACTGGCGTGGTTGTGCTTGGCCCGTACTACTGGGCGCCAACACCTGACGACATGCTCGACCATGTTGCGACCATTGCCAACGCCCATGGCGGCGGCCTTCTGGTCTACAACAGTCCTCCGGTGACTGGCGGCGCATCCCTGTCGATCGACTTCTTTCAGAAGCTGCTGGACAGGGCACCTGGTTTCGCTGGCATAAAGGATGCGTCGTTTAACATGGACACCTTCACCGGCTATTGTGAAATGGCCAGCAGGGCGACGAAGCCTATCTCGGTCTTCACCGGCATCGAGCACATGCTCACTTCCATGCCTGTGGGCAGCGCCGGCTCGCTCTCGGCCGTCAGCGAGATCACGCCGGGCCTTTCGCGCAAGCTCTACAATGCCTGCCGTGCGGGCAACTGGGAGGAAGCGCGCGGGCTTCAATACACGATGTACCGACTTTTCGGTATCCTTCTGCGCTCCTATCCCTCCACCATCAAGTTTGCGATGGAGTTGATGGGGCGCTCGACCGGCCCTGTGCGTGCGCCGCTCCACTTACTTTCTGA
Organism: uncultured Mesorhizobium sp.; assembly: GCA_964371125.1. Classification (GTDB taxonomy): domain Bacteria; phylum Pseudomonadota; class Alphaproteobacteria; order Rhizobiales; family Rhizobiaceae; genus DUSC01. The sequence continues at coordinate 1,766 of CAYJMY010000292.1, forward strand.
TGCCGAGAAAGAAGCCGCGAAGACCGCGCTGCTGCAGCTCGGCGTGTTAGACAGCGAGCCCCGCGGCTGGGCATGAAACTACCTGTGCGCCGCGAGGGCTTTGGTGTGAAACAGATCGACAACGACCGGACGCCCGCTTGGTACCGTTTCGGTTTTGGCGATTATGTCGCTACAATAGTCTCCGATGGACCGCTTTGCATTCCAGGCCCCGCAACGGTGTTTCCCAATTCCGACCAGGCACAAGCCGAGGCGCTGCTGTCCTGGGAGAACCTGCCGACAGATCGGCTTCTCCTCCAGCAGAACGCCCTCGTGCTGGACAACGGGCACACACGCATCCTCTTCGACACAGGGACCGGCGGTGCCAACCTGTTTGGTGATACGTCGGGGCGCCTGCGTGCCAACCTTGAGGCCGCCGGCATCGAACCAGAAAGCATCGCACATATTCTGGTGACCCATCCGCACACCGACCATGTCTGGGGGATGACCGACGATGAGGGTAGTCCGCTCTTTTCGAACGCCCGCGTGTATATCTCCCTAGCCGATTTCGAGTTCTGGACCGATCTCGATCGTGCCGGTACGGCCGAACGGGAGATCTTCCGCCTTGCGATCGAAGGCGCGCGCAAGAATCTGCTTGCCTACGAACGTAACCTCAACTTCATCACCGAAGAGGGAGAAGAAATCTTGCCCGGTATCCGTGCGATCTTTACGCCCGGACACACCCTGGGACATTGCAGCTTCGTCGTGGAATCTGGGGAAGTAACCCTCCTCAATTTGGGGGATGTTTTCCATCACAAATTGCAGGTCGCCCATCCAGAATGGAAGTATTGGGGCGATATTGACTCCGATCTTGCCGTTAGGTCCCGGGCGAAGATACTCGCCCTTGCGTCAGATGCCGACATCGGTGTTCTCGCCTATCATTTCCCGTTTCCGGGTCTTGGCCGGTTTAAATCGAAGAATCGAGAACACCACTTCGTGGCTGCGCACATGCATCTTGAAGGCGTCGCGGCATTCTAGACTAGTTTCCGCTGCTTGGAGCACCTAGGTCCGCGGCTCTAGCAGGCTGTTGAAGAAGTCAGGCGCGTTCGCAGACGAAGCCTGAATCGTCACCGTTGTGGATGTAGACGTGTCCGACAAGGCGGCCTGCGGTGCCGATGGCGGCCCAACCGCGACCGCAGGCGGGGTCATTCTCGTCTTGTCCTTGCCACGAGAACTCCGCGCAGGGGGATCCGTCGCGCGCGCCGTAGCGGACGTCGAGGAAGCCCTTGAGGGCGCCGAAGGCGATCTCGCCGTCCGCCGCACCATCGAAGCTGAGATGCGCTTCCTCGACGAGGTCGAGGAAGTCGTTGTCCCAGTTGTCCATCTCGGTCCTCGGGCTCGACCCGGGGATGCGCCAGCGGCCGGCGAAGGCCTTGGCGAAGGCGGGGACCTTTGCCATCAGCCGGTCTCCGCCATGAGCTTGGGCAGCCGCACCAGATTGTAGGCGGCTGCTGAGAAGGTGAAGGCCCATCCGACGCGGTCGCGACCGCGGAACCTCGTCTTGTCCTGCCCGGCGACCGTCTTGATCCAGCCGAACGCCTCCTCGATGCGCTTGCGGATACGCTGGCTGACGGCATAGCCGCCGTGCCGCGTCGTGCGGCCGTCGATCGCCGAACGTCGGCCGCTGGTATTCTGCGCCACGTGCGGCGTCACCCTCATCGAGCGCAACTCGTTGACGAAGTCCTCCGTGTCGTAGGCCTTGTCGGCGCCGAGCGTGATCCGCCGTGGCCGATCGGCCAGGGGCTCGATCATATGCAGCGCCGCCACGCGCTCGGCATGACCGTCGGCGAAGGTCAGGCAGGCGTCGACCAGAAGGCCGTGGCGGTTCTCCATCAGCCCATGCCCCATGAAGCACAGCTTCGCCTCCTTGCCCTTGCCCTTCTTGTAGAGCCGGGCCTCAGGGTCGGTGGTCGAGGCGTGCGTCTCGTTCGTCCGCTTCTGGCCGTGGAAGTCGGCTTCGGCGTTGCGCCCGCCACCCTCGGCCGGCGGCTCGGCCGGACCATCCTTCGGCCTGACGCTCTTCATCGACGCCCAGGCCTCGATCAGCGTTCCGTCCACCGAGAAGTGATCGCTCGACAGAAGCCGCTTGACCCTGGGCTGCGCCAGCACCGCGCCCAGGAACTTCGCCGCGATGTCGCCTTCCAGCAGCCGGTCGCGGCTCTTGGAGAACACCGAATGATCCCACGCAGCGTCATCGACGCCGATGCCGACGAACCAGCGGAACAGAAGGTCGTATTCCAGCCGCTCCATCAGGAGCCGTTCCGAACGGATCGAGTAGAACGCTTGGCAGAGCATCGCCCGCAGCAGCTTCTCCGGCGGGATCGACGGCCGCCCGATCGGAGAATAGAGCGCCGCGAACTCACGCTCCAGCGCGCCGAGCGCCTCGTTCACGATCGCCCGGATCGCCCGCAGCGGATGATCGCGCCGAACCCGAGCCTCCAGATCGACATAACTGAAAAGTTCGCCAGTTCGGTTGTCAGCGCCGCGCATGCATCGGTCTCCGAATCCCTTCGAAGACAATGAATCACGTGCAAAGCCCTGCGGCGAGAGGCTTCTTCAACAGCCTGCTAGGGTATAGGATGCTGTTGTCGCGACAGGGTCAACGGCGCATGGATGATCCACCGTTGACCCAGAGCGCCGGGGTCGCACAACGCAGTCGGATGCTAGACGATCGGGCCGAGCCCCGCCACTACTGGTTGCAAGCTTCGGCCTGGAAACCGCAGCTCCTAGAATGAGACTCGGTCCTGTCCCTTTAGAG
>CAYJMY010000293.1:0-4519 GCA_964371125.1 uncultured Mesorhizobium sp.
CGGTTGCGCTGATGGTCTCCAGCGTAGTCGCGACAAAGATATCGATCAGCGACTGTCCCTATTTCGGAAACAGATAGATCGAGAGGTCGACAGACTTCGGAATCCCTGCCCAAATGGCGGTTTACCATTTAGCGTTTCCGAAACGAGTTGGCTGTATAAACTGGTCTTGCATCCAAATAATTTTTGGTACCAGTCAATGTTCTCTTTCCCCGTTTTGAGCATTCGTAGCAAACTCGCAGTCGCTTTCGGAACCCTCTTGTTGCTGCAAATGGCGATCGCCGGGCTGGGGCTCGTCGAGCTTCGATCGCTGAATGGCGTCGTCAGCGCGCTTACCGAAACCTGGTTGCCCAAGATCGAGAAGCTCGAAACGATTAAGCGACTAGCGTTAGCGGAATCCCTGCTGGCGGCGCGCCGCGCAATCGAAACCGATCCCAAACAACAAAAGGCAATCGATTCCCGAATCGATACGACGAGGTGGGCGATCCGGAGCACCAGGGCAGCCTATTCCAATATGCCCCTTTCGGATGACGAGCGGGGCCGTTTTGTTGAATTCGAGGCCCTTTGGTCGCGTCATGAGGCTGCGGGCGCCGGTGCTGTCGCATTGCCATCGGATAGTCTCCCGCCTTCTGCAGATGGCGATCTCCAACTGCTTTCGCAACGCGCCTTCGACAGCGCGATAGCGGTCCTCGATGATTTGATCGTGTTGAGCCGATTGAAGAGCAGTGAAATAACTGTCCAGACGCAGGCTGCCTATGCGCTCTACCGCCGTTTGATAGCAGCCGCGGCCTTGCTGGGCACTGTCTGTGCTGCGGCGGCGATCGGGTGGACCATCATCCGGATAAGCGTTCCGTTGCAACACGTTAGCCGTGCGATGAAGCTTCTTACTGCCGGCGTTGTTGGCGCCTCCGATATCCCCAACGACGGACGGAAGGACGAGATCGGCGATCTTCTGAGCGCCTACAGCGGATACAGGGAAAGCCAGATAGAAAGGGGGCGTCTCGCCGAAATTGCGGCGATCGAACACTCCAGATTGCAGGCAGCGGTCAGTAACATGCCGATCGGACTTGCGATGTTCGATGCGAATTCGCGCCTGATCATTTCGAACGACCGTTATGCGGAGATGTACGGTCTGCCGGAAGAGTGCCTGACGAAAGGCGCCCATCTTGCGGAAATACTGGCTGCGATCCTGAAACCGTCATCGATCCCGCAGGAAGAGCGTGACCGGATTGTTGGCGAATTCACCCAACGTGCGTACCGGAAAGAGCCGAGTTTCGATACCTATGAGCTTTTCGACGGCCGTACGATGAACATTACCTTTCAGCCGATGAAAGAGGGCGGCTGGGTGGAAGTTCATGAAGATATCAGCGAACGCCGCCGGAATCAGGCGCAGATCGAATACATGGCCAAGCACGACGCGCTGACCGATCTGCCCAACCGCGTTCTCTTGTCCGAGCGCGCAGATGAAGCATTGCGGCTCCTGCGGAGGGACGAAACCCTCGGCGTGCTCTGTCTCGATCTCGATCGCTTCAAGAATGTCAATGACACGCTGGGGCATCCCGCGGGTGACGCACTCCTGAAGATGGTCGCCAACCGTCTTCGAGAGATGGTGCGCGAAACCGATACGGTTGCCCGCCTCGGCGGCGACGAATTCGTCGTCATTCAGGCGCCGTGCTCCAATCCCGAAGATACGATCGTGCTTGCCCAGCGGATCATTGAGCGCATCGGCGAAGCTTACGACATCGACGGGCGTGAAGTAGTCATCGGCGTCAGCATCGGCATTAGCACATCGCCGACAGATGGCAGGGAGATCGAGCAGCTCCTGAAGAAGGGGGATATCGCGCTCTATCGCGCCAAGAGCGACGGGCGCGGAACATTTCGGTTCTTCGAGCCGGAAATGGATGCCTGGGTACAGTCCCGCCGTATACTGGAACTCGATATGCGCCGGGCGCTCGCCAAGGGCGAGTTCCGGCTCGATTACCAACCCATCGTCCATCTCGAAACCGATACCGTTACCAGTTTCGAAGCCCTTATTCGCTGGACGCATTCCGAGCGTGGCGAAATCGCGCCAACCGAATTCATCCCGATTGCCGAAGAAATCGGACTGATTGTCCCGATTGGCGACTGGGTGCTCAAACAGGCTTGCCTCGACGCCGTCGGCTGGCCCGACGGCATGGTCGTCGCGGTGAATGTCTCTCCGGCGCAATTCCGTAGCCCGGCGTTCCTCGGCAGCGTTCTTTCGGCGCTCGCGGTTTCGAAACTGCCGGCGGAACGCCTCGAGATAGAGATCACCGAGGGCGTTCTTATGTCCAACTATGACTCCACGCTCGCCCTGCTTCATCAGCTTCGCGCGCGCGGGGTTCGTGTCGCCATGGACGATTTCGGCACCGGCTATTCCAGCCTCAGCTATCTTCGCAGCTTCCCGTTCGATCGCATCAAAATCGACTCGTCATTCATCAGGAACATCGTCGAGGACAGGAATTCGATGGCGATCATCCGTGCGACGGCGGGGCTTGGCGTCAGCCTTGGCATGGCGACGACGGCCGAGGGCGTTGAAACGGCGGAACAGCTCAAGCGCGTGCGCGAGGAAGGCTGCAGCGACGTGCAGGGCTTCTATTTCAGCAAAGCCATACCCCTCGCGGATGTCATTCCGTTCCTGGCGGCCCGGAAGAAAACCGGCCAGTCCAAGCGGAGAAGCGAACACCGATTGGTTTCCTGAAACCCATCAGTTTTTAGGGAATACGGATGTCGAGGGATTATCCGTGATGGTCAAGGAGGGATACGGGACGCTGCTTGGGAAAGCCCGTCGCCGCCGAGACTTCGGCCTGACGCATCACCGAAAGACAGCTGTAGGTACTGCCGATGGAGAACCAGAAGACGATCGTCATGGCCCTCATTCCCTGAACCGGCAGGGGAAATCCCCGAAGCAGCGACGATTTGGAACCGGATTCGGGTGTTGGCGGCGCAATACCCGAACGTTAGGGCTCGTTCAGCTTGCGTACGATCGCCGTCAGGGCTTCCAGCTCCCCGAGGCGCGCGAGGATCTCATCGATCCTGGCGCGGTGGGCGGGATCGTCGCGCAAATCCGGTGACGTCGCGTCGGCGGCGCTGATGGTCTCCAGCGTGGTGACGACAAAGGTATCGATCAGTGACTGCAAGGCCTCCAGCTCGGGCGCGTCTACCGGTTCATCGATCGTGACGCGCGACTGGCCGTCCGGAAGGGCGGGGCTCATGACCGTGTATGATTGGCGCTGTGCCGATTTCATTTGAGGAGATATGGCGAATGCCTGTTAACGGCCGCTGAATCGTTGCAGCTTGCGATGGATATTTGCGGCCTTCAGGGCCTCGCCCCTGGGGTCCTTCGTAACAGGCTCCGCCTGATCACAGCTGTCGTCGGCCCGGTCGGCGATGATCCGTGATATCGGACGGAGGTAGCGCTTGCCATCGGGCGAAAGAGCTTTCGATAATGGCAGGCGCAACCAGACGCGGCCGCCAAATGTTCGAAACCCGAAATCTCCTCCTGAACTCGCTGAGGCCCGCGGCGCAGGAGTTCATCGCAAAACGACTTGTCACGCGGCGGATCGAGGCCGGAGAGATGATCTACGAGGACGGCGCCCCGTTCACCCATGCCGTCTTTCCCCATGTGGGCCGCCTGTCGCTGATGGCGGTCATGGACAGCGGGCGCAGCGTCGAGAAGACGTCAATCGGCAACGAGGGATTCCTCGGATTCGCGCTCGTGCTGGGCGGAGGTAACGCAATCAGCCGTTCAATCGTCCGGGTCCCGGGATATGCGTCCTGGCTCGCCATTGCCGACCTCGACGAGGCAATCGCCGAGTTCGAATGCGTCACGCAGGCGATGCTCAGATACGCCAAAGCGTTGATCGTCCAGCTGATGGAATCGGTCGCCTGCAACAGCCTCCATACCTCTGACCAGCGGGTTGCCCGCTGGCTCCTCCATGCACTGGACAGCGTGCCCGGGAACAGCCTGGAGATCACCCAGCAGGCGATCGCCGAATCGCTGGGTTTCCGGCGGGCGACCGTCAACCAGACATGCACGATGCTCCAGGAGAAGAGTGTCATGGACTACTCACGCGGGAGCGTCGTCGTCAGGGACCGCCCGGCGCTGGAGGCACAGGCCTGTGAATGCTATGGGCGGATCAGGCGGTCATCGCTGGCAGGCACGCCGCTGCCGATTGCAGCGCGACCGTTCGTTGCCTCCTAGTCGCCGTCGCCCGCGGCGAGAATATCCTTGCCCTGCCGCATCCATTCGATGAGGCAGTCGATGAAATCAAGGAACTGCTCAGACGCCGGAGCCTCCTCTTCCGTTTCACCCAAGGGCAAGTGGATTTTGCCGAGCAGTTCACCGTTGCGCTTCACAACGAGGTTGGTCGCCCCGCCGACGCTCCCGTCCTCGAACCGCTCGACGACGATCTTCATTCCATTCCCCGCCCTTGCCCCGCGCATAAACTAGAGCATCTTCGATGAACGCAGAGTCGGTTTGAGGATTCACGCGGTCAGGGTT
>CAYJMY010000294.1:0-4461 GCA_964371125.1 uncultured Mesorhizobium sp.
AGACGAGATAGCCGCCGGTGGTGTGCAGCACGCCCTTCGGCTTGCCGGTCGAGCCCGACGTGTAGAGAATGAACAGCGGGTCCTCGGCCTTCATCGGCTCGGGCTTGCACTCCGGCTTCGCCGCTTCGATCTCGTCGTGGTACCAGAGGTCGCGGCCGTCAAACCAGTCGATCTTGCCCGCGGTGCGACGCACCACCAGCACCTTCTTGACGATGACGCCGTCGCGGCCGGCGATGGCGATCGCCTTGTCCGTGTTGACCTTCAGCGGGATGGTCTTGCCGCCGCGCAGGCCCTCGTCCGCGGTGATGACGAAGGTCGACTTGCAGTCGACGATGCGGCCGGCCAGCGCATCCGGCGAGAAGCCGCCGAAGACGATCGAATGGATCGCGCCGATGCGCGTGCAGGCGAGCATGGCGTAGGCGGCTTCCGGGATCATCGGCATGTAGATGGTGACACGGTCGCCCTTCTTGACGCCGTGCTTCTTCAGCACGTTGGCGAGGCGGCAGACCCGGTCGTAGAGCTCGTTGTAGGTGATCTTGCGGTCGTCGTAGGGGTTGTCGCCTTCCCAGATGATGGCGGTCTGGTTGCCGCGCTTCTTCAGGTGTCTGTCGATGCAGTTCTGCGAGACGTTGAGCTGGCCGTCCTCATACCACTTGATCGCCACCTTGCCGGTGAAGGAGGTGTTCTTCACCTTGGTGTAGGGCTTGATCCAGTCCAGCCGCTTGCCGTGCTTGCCCCAGAACTTGTCCGGATTCTTGACGCTCTCGGCATACCATTTGAGGTAGGTCTCGTTGTCGATCAGCGCGTTCTTCTTCCACGCGGGCTGGACGCGATGGACATTGACTTCGGACATGCTTTTCCTCCCCCTCAACACCGGCGCGCGCCGCCTTTCAGTGTCGGCAGGCCGCGACTTTCGCCGCATTATTATCAATTCGCCGCGCGCCACAACATTAGACATTGGATTTGCGCGGCGGGTTGACGCAGCAGCATGCCCCCCGGCGCGCGCCGGTCTGTCAGCACTCGGCTTGTACGGCTGCCAACATGTTGTTTTCGTTGGTGAAACATGTTGCGCCCCGGCGCTTTTCAAGGAACCATTAACCAAGCCGGCGCACGATGCCTGCGTGGAGGATCATCACGGGACCCCTGGAAGGAAGTCATGGCGAACGTTTCTGAGATGGAACTGATGCTCAACGGATACGGCATCACCACGGCGCGCATCCTCTACCATTATCCGGATCATCCCCACCTGCTGCAGACCTACATCTGGCAGGACTACGACTTGGCGCCCAGGTTTCCGGCGCTGCTCGCCTTCATCGAGTTCTGGAAAGAAAAGCTCGAAGGCCCGCTGCACTCGGTCGCCTTCACCCACCGCCGCCTAATCGCCCCCAACGAATGGCGCAAGGTCGACGGCGAGTTCCTGCTGCACTGAGCGGGTTACAGGTCCCAAGGGTCGAGGATCGGCACTTCGGCACCGGCGAAGTCGGCGACGTTGCGAGTGGCGACGGTCAGACCGTGAACCTTCGCCGTCGCCAGGATGAGACCATCGGCCTAGCCGCGCCGCCGGCGGGCGGACAGCCTGACCCATTCGAGCGCCACCTGTTCCGTTATGGGCAGGATACGATCGCTGTTCTCGTTCCGCATGACCTCGAGCCACTCTTCGAGTTCCCGCGCCTTCGAAGGCCGGGACGTCCTGATCAGTTCGATACCCCGTTCGATTTCGCCGATCGTGATGACGCTTATGTAGATGGTCTCTGGATCGACGGAGGCCAGCCATCGCCTTGGTTCGGGGACACCCTTGTGGGCATCGGAAAACGTGTTGGTATCGATCAGGTACTTCAGAACTCGACCGGCAGGCGGCTGGGTTCCTTCGAGCGCCTGTTCACCTCGTCATACATCTCCTCGGGCCACTCGGGCCCGGAAAGTATGTGATCTACGAGGGATGGCCTCCTGCGTCCGATACTGGCCGTGCCGGCGCCATGCCGGACGCTCTCGACGGCCTCGACGGCCTCTTGTATCGATCCGTATGCCCCGGCTGAACTAAAGACGATCCTCCCCGAGGAGGCGACAAATCGAAAGCGGAAGCGACCGCTCTTGTCGCGAAAAATCACGAAACGAGCAGCGCGGGCCGACGACTCGGATCGAGTAGGCTTTGCTTCTGCGTTCGTGCTCATTGTCGATCTTCTAAAGAAAGGGTCGGCTAGATATAGCAGCGTTGTCACGCCGGCTCCAGAACACCCCGCATCACCTTGTCCCGAAGATCGCGCTGCCGACGCGGACGCTCGTCGCGCCGAAGCGCACGGCCAGTTCGTAGTCGCCCGACATGCCCATCGACAGGCGCTCGACGCCGGCTTCCTGCGCGAGCTTGTCGAGCAGGGCGAAATGCGGGCCGGGATTCTCGTCGGCGGGCGGGATGCACATCAGCCCGTCGATCGTCAGGTCGTGCACGGTGCGGCAGCGCGTGACGAAGGCGACCGCCTCGCGCGGGTCTATGCCGGCCTTCTGCGGTTCGGATCCGGTGTTCACCTGCACGTAGAGGTGGGGCTGCCGGCCCTGCCGCCCGATCTCCTTTGCCAGCTCGGCGGCGATCCTGTCGCGGTCGACCGTCTCGATGACGTCGAACAGCGCCACCGCCTCGCGCGCCTTGTTGGACTGCAGCGGGCCGATCAGATGCAGCTCGATGTCCGGATAGTCGGCCCTGAGCGCCGGCCATTTCTGCGCCGCCTCCTGCACGCGGTTCTCGCCGAAGACGCGCTGGCCGGCGTGGATCGCCGGCAGGATATGCTCGCGGTCGAACGTCTTCGACACCGCGACGAGGGTCACCGAGCCGACCGGCCGGCCGGCCTCTCGTTCCGCCTCGGCGATCCGCGCGCGGACCGAATTCAGGCGTCCTTCCACGTCGTCCATGCTCCTGCCTGCTCCTCGTCGCCGATGCCTGGCCGCCCTTTTTGGCGCCGCGACGGCGCGTGCGGTTGACGGTTCCGGCAAAGCATGGTGAAGACCCGGACCGAGCCGAACGAGCCGCGCGCCTGCGGCAGCCCACGTCTTTTAAGTGAAATCCCGGTCATGGCAACCGAACGATACAATCCCCGCGCTTCCGAACCCCGCTGGCAGGCGGCCTGGGACGAAGCGAAGCTCTTCGAGACGAAGAACGAAGACCCGCGGCCGAAATATTACGTGCTCGAGATGTTCCCCTATCCGTCGGGGCGCATCCACATGGGCCACGTGCGCAACTATACGATGGGCGACGTCGTCGCCCGCTGGCGCCGGGCCATGGGCTACAACGTGCTGCACCCCATGGGTTGGGACGCCTTCGGCCTGCCGGCCGAGAACGCCGCGCGGGATAACCGCGTGAACCCCCGCACCTGGACCTACGCCAACATCGCCACGATGAAGGGCCAGCTGAAGACCATGGGCCTGTCGCTCGACTGGGCCCGCGAACTCGCCACCTGCGATCCCTCCTACTACCGCCACCAGCAGAAGATGTTCCTCGACTTCTGGAAGGCCGGGCTGGTCGAGCGCAAGTCGGCCAAGGTCAACTGGGATCCGGTCGACATGACCGTGCTCGCCAACGAGCAGGTCATCGACGGCAAGGGCTGGCGCTCCGGCGCTCCGGTCGAGCTGCGCGACCTGACCCAGTGGTTCTTTAAGATCACCTCGATGAGCCAGGATCTGCTCGACGGCCTCGACAGGCTCGAGCGCTGGCCCGAGAAGGTCAAGCTGATGCAGGCCAACTGGATCGGCCGCTCGGAGGGCCTGCTGCTGCGCTGGCCGCTGGCCGCCGGAACGGCGCCGGCCGGCGAGACCGAGCTCGAAGTCTACACGACGCGCCCCGACACCATCTTCGGCGCCTCCTTCATGGCGATCGCCGCTGACCATCCCCTGGCGAAGGCGGCTGCGGCGAAGAACCCGGCGCTGCAGGCCTTCATCGACGAGCTGAAGAAGCGCGGCACCTCGGCGGCCGAGATCGAGACCGCCGAGAAGATGGGCTTCGACACCGGCGTCCGCGTCGTCCATCCCTTCGACGACGGCTGGACCATGCCCGTTTACGTCGCCAACTTCGTCCTCATGGACTACGGCACCGGCGCCATCTTCGGCTGCCCGTCCGGCGACCAGCGCGACCTCGACTTCGCCAACAAGTACGGCCTGCCGGTGGTGCCGGTGGTCATGCCCGAGGGCGGCGACGCCGCCACTTTCCGCATCATAGAGGAAGCCTATGTCGACGACGGCGTCATGATCAACTCGCGCTTCCTCGACGGCATGAAGCCCAAGGAGGCGTTCGACCGCGTCGCCGACCTGCTCGGCGAAAAGCGTATCGGCGGCCGCCCGATGGGCGAGCGCAAGGTGCAGTTCCGCCTGCGCGACTGGCTGATCTCGCGCCAGCGCTACTGGGGCTGCCCGATCCCGGTGATCCACTGCGACGCCTGCGGCTCGGTGCCCGTTCCGGACGGCGAACTGCCGGTG
>CAYJMY010000295.1:0-4393 GCA_964371125.1 uncultured Mesorhizobium sp.
ACCTGATCCTCGGCGTGCCGGTGTTCTGGGTCGTGCACCCGGCCTATGTCATCATCTGCGCGGCGGCAGCGGCGGTGGTGTTCTTCACCGCGCACCTGGTCGAATCCCGCTACAGGCTGCTGCTCTGGCTCGACGCCGTCGGCCTGTCGGCCTACTGCGTGCTCGGCGCGGCGAAGGGGCTCGCCGCCACCGGCTCGCCGACGGTCGCGGTGGTGACGGGCATGCTGACGGCGACGTTCGGCGGCATTTTGCGCGACCTGCTCGCCGGGGAGCCGTCGGTGCTGCTGCGGCCGGAGATCTACGTGACCGCGGCGATGGCGGGAGCGGCCGCCTATACCGTGCTGACGCTGGCGGGCTTTCCGCTGCTCGCCGCCGCATTGATCGCCGCGGCGACAGCCTTCGTCGTGCGCGGCGGAGCGCTGAAATACGGCTGGACCTTCCCGCCCTACCGCAGCCGCCCGGGCCGCCGGCCGGAGGACATCCCGTGAGCGCGACCGCCGGATCCGATCCGCGGCGATCCGAGCGGACTTTCGTGAGGCTCAGAGCAGCCCGGCCTGCTGGGCCTCGACGCGGAGGTTCTTGTGCGGGCGCGGGCCGATCTGCTGGATGACCAGGCCCGCCGCCAGCGAACCGAGGTCGCCGCACTCCCTGAGACTGCGCCCGGTCGTGTAGCCGAACAGGAAGCCCGCCGCATAGAGATCGCCGGCCCCGGTCGTGTCGACAAGCTGCTCGATCTCGATCGCCTCGATCTCGACCGTCTCGTCGCCGCGCACGATGACCGACCCCTCTTCCGAACGTGTCACCGCGGCGAGCCGGCAATCCTTGCGGATCGCCGCGAGCGCGGCGTCGAAGGAGGACGTCTGGTAGAGCGACTTCAGTTCGTGGGCATTGGCGAAGACGATGTCGACCGTGCCCGAGCGCATCAGGTCGAGGAACTCGTCGCGGTAGCGGTCGACGCAGAACGGGTCGGACAGGGTCATGGAGACCTCGCGTCCGGCGGCGTGCGCATGCTTCGCCGTCAGCCGGATCGCCTCCTTGGCCCGCGGCGGATCCCACAGATAGCCCTCGAAGTAGGTGACCCTCGCGCCGGCCGCCTTGTCGGCCTCGACGTCCTCCGGCCCGAGTTCGACGCAGGCGCCGAGATAGGTGTTCATCGAGCGCTCGCCGTCGGGGGTGACGAAGATCATCGAGCGGGCGGTCGGCGGCGTGCCGTCGAGCGGCCTGGTGTCGAAGGCGACGCCCTGGGCGCGGATGTCGTGTGTGTAGATGGAGCCGAGCGGATCGCGCGACACCTTGCCGAAAAAGGCGGCGCGGCCGCCGAAGCTGGCGACGCCGGCTGCGGTGTTGCCGGCCGAGCCGCCGGACGCCTCGATGGCCGGACCCATGCGCGAATAGAGAAGCTCTGCCCGCTCGGTGTCGATCAGGTTCATCGCGCCCTTGATGATGCCGTTCGCCTCGAGGAACGCCTCGTCGCATTGCGCGATGATGTCGACAATGGCGTTGCCGATGCACAGGACGTCATAAGCGGCCATCAAGCTCTCCGATAGGACCCTAAGATTCCGTCGCTTTCTGCCACGACCGTGCGCGCCGGGTCCAGCGGTTTGCCGGTCGGCGGACGACCCGCGACCTTGCGGCGCGTCTTGGCTGCGCCTATCTCGTTCGCGCAAGAGGACAACGCCATGATCATCGAGGCCGCGAGCGCCGCCCTTTCCCGCCTGTTCTCCGCCGAATTCCGCACCGTCTTCCTCAAATCGCTGGGCCTGACGCTTTTGTTGCTCGTCGGCGCCTGGTTCGGGCTCAAGGAACTGTTCGACTGGCTGGCACTGCCCTGGATCGACGCCCTGCTGCCCGGCTTCCCCTCCTGGGCCGGCTGGCTGACGCTGGTGGCCGCGGTCTTCGCCGGGATCGGGCTCGCAGTCGGTCTGGCGCTGCTGGTCGCGCCGGTGACGGCGCTGGTCGCCGGCATCTTCCTCGACGACATCGCCGAAGTGGTCGAGTGCACGGACTTTCCGCATGACGCGCCCGGCCGCGCCCTGCCGGCGCTGACCGCCTTCGTGCTGTCGCTGAAGTTCCTCGGCGTCGTCGTGCTCGGCAACTTCCTCGCTTTGGTCCTGCTGCTGGTGCCCGGCGTCAACATCGCTGCCTTCTTTCTCGTCAACGGCTACCTGCTCGGCCGCGAATTCTTCGAGTTCGCCGCAATGCGCTTCCGCAGCGAGGCCGAGGCCAAGGCGATGCGCCGGCGCAACGCGGCGACGGTGTTCCTCGCCGGCATGGTCATCGCCGGTTTCCTCGCGCTGCCGCTGATCAACCTTCTGACGCCGCTGTTCGCCGCGGCGATGATGGTGCACCTGCACAAGATGGTCGCACGCGCCGAAGCTGGCGCGCAGGCGGCACCGGCGCGATACTGAGGTCATTCCCCGAAGGGACGGAGACCGGCCGATGTCCAAGTCCATACTGAACCGCGAATGGCATGCCGCGCACCGCATGCCGCCCAACGCGACGCTCGACCAGCGGCTCGCCTGGCACGCCGGCCACGCCGCGAACTGCGCCTGCCGCGAGATGCCGGCCTCGATCCGCGCCGAACTGGAGCGTCGCGGCATGATGCCGGAGAAGCTCGCCTCGCCGGTTAAACCGACCCTACCCGCAGGGGACTGACCGCCCGCCAGCTTTTCGAAATCGCGCACGCGCCGCATCACGCCGCCGTCCATCGCGCCTTGCGAGCCGCATCTTGACAATGTAAATATTACGTCTACGCTTGTCTTTACATCGTCAACATATCAGGCATCGGAAGCGCCTCATGTATGCCGATCTCATCCTCGCGATCCTCCACCACCTTCTCGTCTTTGCATTGTTCGGGCTGCTCGCTGCCGAGGCCGTGCTGCTCCGCCCCGGCCTGACGGGGGAAAGGCTGGCGCTTGTCGCCAGGTTCGACGGGCTCTACGGCGGCGGCGCCGCCGCGATCGTCCTCGTCGGCATCGGCCGGGTGATCTGGGGCCTGAAGGGTTGGGAGTATTATCTCGGCTCGTGGAGCTTCTGGGCGAAGATGGCCGCCTTCGCCGCCGTCGGCATCGCCTCGATCCCGCCGACGCTGCAAATCCTCGCCTGGCGGCGGGCGGCAAGGCTCGACGCCGGCCACGTGGTGCCCGATGGCGAGATCGTCCGCGTGCGCCGGCTGGTGACGGCAGAACTCGCCCTGTTCGTCCTCATCCTGGCCTTCGCCGCGATGATGGCGCGCGGCATCGGCTCATGACGCGGCGGCAGGCTCGGCCCCGTCGATCGTGCCGTCCGCCGGCAGCGGCGCCAGCTCGGCCAGCGGCGCCGGAACAGCGCTGGTCTTTTCCGCCGCCTTGCACAAATCGGCAATGACGCAGGCCTGGCACTCGGGCTTGCGCGCCTTGCAGACATAGCGCCCGTGCAGGATCAGCCAGTGATGCGCATGGCGCAGATACTCGGGCGGAATGATGCGCAGGAAGGCGGCCTCGACCTCGTCCGGGGTCTTGCCGGGGGCAAGGCCGAGCCGGTTGCCGAGGCGGAAGACATGCGTATCTACGGCCAGCGTCGGCTGGCCGAATGCCATGTTGAGCACGACATTGGCCGTGTTGCGGCCAACCCCGGGCAGCTTTGTCAGCGCGGCGCGGTCGTCGGGCACCTCGCCGCCGTGATAGCGGATAAGCGCCTCGCAGAGCGCCAGCACGTTCTTCGTCTTGTTGCGCCAGAGCCCGATCGTCTTGACATAGTCGCCCAGTCGCGCCTCGCCGAGCGCCAGTATCTTCCGCGGCGTGTCGGCGACGGCAAACAGCGGGCGGGTCGCCTTGTTGACGCCAACGTCGGTCGCCTGCGCCGACAGCACCACCGCCACCAGCAGCGTGAACGCGTTGACGTGCTCGAGTTCGCCCTTCGGCTCCGGCCGCTGCACGGCGAAGCGGCGGAAGATCTCGCGCACCTCGTCTTCGCTGTAGCGCGGGCGCCGCGCCGTGGCGCGCAGCCGCGGCGGGGCGTCGCGCCCTGCGGAGGCGGCGGTTCGGGCAGCCGATTTGCTCTTGGGCTTTTGCATCGGCCCTCTATAATCTTCGCCGATGACCGAGACAAACGCCCCGCCCGATGCCGACGCGCCGATCTTCCGTGCCCTTCTGACTCCATACCGGTCGCTCGGGCGCGCGGGTTTCACGGCGTTGATGGCGGCGCTGACGGCCGGCTGGGTCGTGACCGGCGTCATCTTCCTGTCGCGCGGCGCCTGGCCGGTTTTCGGCTTCTTCGGGCTCGACGTGCTGGCGATCTACATCGCCTTCCGCTTCAACTACCGGGCGGCGCGGGCGCGCGAGGAGGTGTCGGTTTCGCGTACTGCCCTCGACATCCGCAAGACGGCTCCGTCGGGCCGCACCGAGGACCACCG
>CAYJMY010000296.1:0-4381 GCA_964371125.1 uncultured Mesorhizobium sp.
CCGCCCCTACTCCGCGGCCGCGAGTTCCGCCTTCACCTCTTTGAGGATGCGGCGGCCCTCGCCCTGTTCGATGCGCGCGATGTCGTCCTGGTATTTCAGCAGCACGCCGATCGTGTCGGAGACCGTCTCCGGGTCGAGCGCGACCTTGTCGAGCTCGGTCAGCGCGCCGGCCCAGTCGATGGTCTCGGCGACGCCCGGGACCTTGAACAGCTCGATCTCGCGCAGCTTCTGTACGAAGCGCACGACTTCCGCGGAAAGCCGCGAATTGGCATCGGGCACCTTGCGCCGCACGATCTCGAGTTCGCGCGCGGCGTCCGGATAGTCGACCCAGTGGTAGAGGCAGCGGCGCTTCAGCGCGTCGTGGATCTCGCGCGTGCGGTTGGTGGTGATGATGACGATCGGTGGCTCGGCCGCCCGGATCGTGCCGAGCTCGGGCACGGTCACCTGGTAGTCGGAGAGGATTTCCAGCAGGAACGCCTCGAAGGCCTCGTCGGTGCGGTCGAGCTCGTCGATGAGGAAGACCGGAGCCTCGCCCGGCAGGCCGGTCAGCGCCATGAGCACCGGCCGGCGGATCAGGTACTTCTCCGAGAAGACGTTCTTCTCCATCAGGTCGCGGTCGGTCTGGCCGGCGGCCTCGTCCATGCGGATCTCGATCATCTGCGCGGCGTAGTTCCACTCGTAGACGGCCGAAGAAACGTCGAGGCCCTCGTAGCATTGCAGGCGGATCAGCCTGCGGCCGAGTGCGGCGGCCAGCACCTTGGCGATTTCCGTCTTGCCGACGCCGGCCTCGCCTTCGAGGAACAGCGGCCGCTTCATGCGCAGGCTGAGGAACAGCACGGTGGCCAGCGCCCGGTCGGCGACGTAGTCGGCCCCGGTGAGAAGCGCCAGCGTCTCGTCGATCGACTGCGGCACGTTGCGCGGTTTCAGCTCGGCCATGGGGACTCCGGGGATCGCGCTCAGTCGTGCTGCAGGAGCTGGTAGGCGCGGTCGTGATAGATCAGCGGCGAGAGGTTATCGCCGATGCTCAACCCTGTCACCTTGCCAAAAAGAACACGATGGGTAGCCAGGTCCTTGGTGTCGATGATCTCGCAGTCGAATGTCGCCAGCGCGCCGGCGAGCACCGGCGCGCCGGGCGAAAGCGGCGTCCAGCCGGCGACCCCGACGCGGTCGTCCGGCGCGAGCCCCGTCTGGCCGGAAAAGGCGGCGGCCACCGGCTGCTGCGTCGCGGCCAGCGTGTTCAGCGCGAAATTGCCGTTGGCGACGAATGCGTCGTTGCGCGCATTCTGCCGGTTGAGGCAGACGAGCACGATCGGCGGATTGTCGGAGACCGAACAGGCGGCGATCACGGTCGCCCCCCGGCGCCCCGCCGGACCGTCGGTCGTCACCACATGCACGGCCCCGGCAAAGCGGCTCATCGCATCGCGATAGGCAGCACCTTCAATGTCGTTTTTCTTGAGCACCCGAATATCCCGCTGTTTGGCCTCCTATATAGAGATGGCGAGGGTCCCCGCAAACGCCGCGACATTGTGGTCAGCGAAGATTCGCAGGTTGCGCGGCAGGACACCACCCTTTACCTCTTCCCGGGGCCGGGGCATGGCCCCGCAGCGCCCACGAGGACGCGCCTCCACGATTGGCACCGCATGAAGCCGTTTCGCACCCTTCCGATCGTTATCGCCATGGTGGCGGCATGCGGCGGCGCCGGCGCCGAGGATTTGCGCGCCGGGGTCGTGGCGCCGCTCAGCGGCCCGTCGGCGATCCTCGGTAGGCAGGTCGAGGCGGGCGCACGCCACGCCGCGGAGGCATTGGGCGTAGCGGTCGAGGTGGTCGACGACGGCTGCACCGCCCAGGGCGGCGCCGAAGCGGCGAAACACCTCGCCGAAGCCAGGGTACGCGTCGCCGTCGGCTTCCTGTGCACGGACGCGATCGAGGCGGCCCTGCCCATCCTCAAGGAAGCGGGAATCGCGACGATCACGCCCGGCGTGCGCACCGACAGCCTGACCGACCGGCGGCACAAGACGGGATGGCCCCTCTTCCGCCTGGCGCCCCGGGCCGACGCGGAACGGGCGGCGGTTTCGGCCCTCCTTCCGGCGCTGTGGCGCGCCGACCTCTTCGCCATCGTCGACGACGGCACCATCTACGGCCGCGAACTCGCCGAGAGCCTGCGGCTGGCCGTGGAGCAGGCCGGGCTGAAACCCGTCTTCGTCGATACGTTCCGCCCGCAGCTCGACAACCAGATCGCCCTCGTCGGCCGGTTGCGCAAGGCGGGCGCCACCCACGTCTTCATCGGCGGCGACCGCGACGACATCGCCATCGTCGGCCGCGACGCCGCCGAGCTCGGCGTGCCCCTGGTGATCGCCGGCGGCGAGTCCCTGCGCGCGGCTGGCGACATTCCGCTCGCCCAGGGCACGCTGATGATCGGCCTGCCGGAATGGGCCGAACGCGCCGATCCCGCCGTCCTGGCGTCGCTGACGGAAAAGGGCGTCGTCGCCGAAGGCTACGTGCTGCCGGCACGCGCCGCGATGGAGGTTGCGGTCGAGGCGGTGCGCAGGGCCGGCGGTGGCGGCGTCGCCGAAGCCCTCGCCGCCGCCCCGTTCGACACCGCCCTCGGCACGATCGCCTTCGACGAAAAGGGCGATCTCACCAGGAATCCCTATGCATTGTTCCGCTTCGACGGCGCCCGTTTCGTCGCCGCGGGCGAGGAGTAGACGTCGCATGACCTTCCGTGCCGGACCGCGCAACCTTCTCACCGACGTCGCCGGACTGCGCGTCGGCCACGCCGCCGACGACCGCATCAAGTCGGGCGTCACCGTGATCGTCTGCGAGGAACCGGCCGTCGCCGGCGTCCAGGTGCTCGGCGGAGCGCCGGGCACGCGCGAGACCGACCTGCTCGACCCGCACAATTCGGTCGAGGCGATCAACGCCATCGTGTTGTCGGGCGGATCGGCCTTCGGCCTCGACGCCGCGTCGGGCGCGCAGGCGGCCCTGCGCGAGATGGGCATCGGCTTCGCCGTGCGCGGCGCGCGCATCCCGATCGTCCCGGCCGCGATCCTGTTCGACATGCAGAACGGCGGCGACAAGGACTGGGGCCGCTATCCGCCCTATCGCGAACTCGGCTACGACGCGATCCACGCCGCTTCCGCCGACTTCGCCATCGGCACGGCCGGCGCCGGCGCCGGCGCGCTGACCGCGGGCCTGAAGGGCGGGCTCGGCTCGGCCTCGACGGTCCTGCCCTGCGGCGTCACCGTCTCGGCGATGGCCGCCGTCAATCCGACCGGCTCGGTCACGGTCGGCCGCACGAAGCATTTCTGGGCCGCGCCCTTCGAGGTCGGCGCCGAGTTCGGCGGCCACGGCCTGCCGCATCCGCTGCCCGCCGACGCGCAGGAGGTGGTGGTGAAGTTCCGCGAAATGGCGCAGGACCTTGCCAACACCACCATCGCCGTCATCGCCACGGACGCCGTCCTGACCAAGGCGGCGGCCAAGCGGCTGGCGATCGCCGCTCATGACGGCTTCGCCCGCGCCATCTGGCCGGTACATACGCCGGTCGACGGCGACCTCGTCTTCTCGCTCGCGACCGGAAAAAGCGGCCGGCCGCTCGAGCCCGAGTTCGCCATCGACCTCTATGCGGCGGCCGGCGCCACGATGGCCCGCGCCATCGCGCGCGGCGTATACGCGGCGACGCCGGCGGCCAACGATCCCTTCCCGACCTGGGCGGAACGGTGGCGTTGAGCCGGCCCGAACGGTCGACCTTCACCGCGCGGCTGCGCGCGGCCATACCCGGTTGGCCGGTCGCGCTCGGCGGCAGCCTCGTCTGGGCGGTTCTGATGGCCGCCAGTGCGGCGCTCGGCCTTTGGCTGCGCGCCTGGGAGACTGGAGACAGGATCGTCGCCGTGGTGGCGCTGTTTGCGGGCGGCGGCGCCGTCGGCTTCGCTCCCGGCCTTGTCCTCGCCCGCCTCGCCGCAGGGGAAAAACCGCGCGGCGCGGCGTTCGCCGCGGTCTTCCTCGGCCTGTCGCTGGCCACGATCGGCTTCACCGCGGCGATCTACGCGCTCGTCTACCGCTCCTACTACGCCGCCTGGCACGCCGACGCCTTCACCATCACCTGGGTGTTCCAGCAGGTCTTCACCACGCTCGGCGCGCTCGGCCAGTTCGCCGTGCTGGGGCTGAGGCTCTATTTCCCGCTCGGCTTCGCCGCGCTTCTCGCCGCGGCCGTGCTGTTTTCGCGCCCGCCGCGTTGAGGATTCCTCCCCCCTCTGTTAGAGGGCGGGCCGGAATTGATTTTCGGGAGCTTTTCGACCCCCACTCCGGTTTGCTGCGCAAACCACCTCTCCCCCGCTCGACGGGGGAGAGGAACCCAAGCTGGAACAGCGCCGGCGTTGCGGCC
>CAYJMY010000297.1:0-3066 GCA_964371125.1 uncultured Mesorhizobium sp.
ACATTGCGCTGGAAGATTTCTGCATAGCCGCCGAGCGCGGCCACGCCCTCCTGGATGCGCGCGCCGCCGGCGTCGTAGATGCCGATGATCGGCGCGCGGTTCCTGAGCGCCATGTCCTGGACCTTCATGACCTTCTCGGCGTGGGCTTCGGAAAGCGAGCCACCGAAGACGGTGAAGTCCTTGGCGAAGACGAAGACGGTTCGGCCGTTGACCGTGCCCCAGCCGGTGACGACGCCGTCGCCGGCGAACTTGGTCTTTTCCATGCCGAAATCGGTGGAGCGGTGCTCGACGAACATGTCGAACTCCTCGAACGAACCCTCGTCGAGGAAGATGTCGATGCGCTCGCGGGCGGTCAGCTTGCCGCGCTTGTGTTGGGCCTCGATGCGTTCCTTGCCGCCGCCGGCGCGCGCGATTTCGCGGCGGCGTTCGAGTTCCTTGAGCACATCCTTCATGAGTGTCCCCCAGATGTCGGCTGGGAGACCTGTTATCACGCCCTCAATGGAGCGCAAGCCGGCAAAGGCGCGGGACCGGCTGTTCTAGCGCGGCAGGCGCTACCAGACGCCGACATTGGGCATCGACACCCACGGCTCCTGTGGCGGCAGGGCCTCGCCCTCCTGGAGAAGCTCGATCGAGATGTTGTCGGGCGACCTGACGAAAGCCATGTTGCCGTCGCGCGGCGGGCGGTTGATCGTCACCCCGGCGTCCATCAAGCGTTGGCAGGTCTCGTAGATGTTGTCGACCTTGTAGGCGAGATGGCCGAAGTTGCGGCCGCCCGTGTAGACCTCGGGGTCCCAGTTGTAGGTGAGTTCGAGTTCGGGCGCGCGCGTCGCGGCGGAGGAAGCCTTGTCCTTGGGCGCCGCAAGGAAGATGAGCGTGAAGCGGCCCTTCTCGCTCTCGAAGCGGCGCACCTCCTCGAGGCCGAGCTTCTTGCAGTAGAAGTCGAGGGAGGCATCGACATCGGCGATGCGAACCATTGTATGCAGATAGCGCATGAGATTTTTCCCGGCTGTCGGACTCAGGTTTCAACCATAGGGCGGGCGCCCGCGGTTGGGCAACCGGCGCCAAGATCACGGCCAGTATTGTGTCGTCCTAAACGGTGAAAAACCCAAAACCGAGCCTTGCATATAAGCGCCGCCGCGATGTTATTCTGAGGCAGAGAATCAGTGGCGGCGTAATCGAGGAAAGGGTGCGTTCTGATGGGGGAGAAAGCCTCTTTCATGGGGCGTGACGCGTCGGACGACACGGCGTCGACCCGAGACGAAAGCGTGGAAGGCCTAGGCCTGTTCGAAGTTTCGGGCGCGATCAAGTGGTTCGATGTCGCCAAGGGATTCGGCTTCATCCTGCCGGACATGCCGGGTATCGGGGACATTCTCCTGCACGTCACGTGCCTGCGCCGCGACGGCTTCCAGACAGCGCTCGAAGGCGCGCGGGTGGTTTGCCTTGTCAGGCAGGGCGACCGCGGTCTCCAGGCTTTCCGCGTCATCTCGATGGACGTCACGACGGCGATCCATCCTTCCGAACAGCAAGCGCCGCGCACGCACGTAGCGGTCACCGCCGAGAGCGGTCTCGAACGTGCGCTGGTGAAGTGGTTCAACCGCACGAAGGGTTTCGGTTTCCTGACGCGCGGGGAGGGGACGGAGGACATCTTCGTCCACATGGAGACGCTGCGCCGCTACGGAATCACCGAACTCCGCCCCGGGCAGGTGGTTCTCGTCCGCTTCGGCCGCGGTGACAAAGGCCTTATGGCCGCCGAAATTCATCCGGATATGGGTACGCTGCCGATATCGCACTGAGCAGCGGACGCACGGGTAATTCATGTCTCGTAAAAACTGGTATGCGGCGGCGGTCGCCGTCGCTCTCCTCGTGGTCGCGGGCTACATGCTCCTGCGGCCGACGGTCCCGTCCGGCAGCGAGGCCGGCCATCTCTCGGTCGACCCGGCGCCTCTCGTCGTCCTCACCGATGACGGCGAGCGGACCTTCTCCGTCGAGATCGCCGACGAGCCGAGCGAACGCCAGCAGGGCCTCATGTATCGTGAGCATATGGACGACGATCACGGCATGCTGTTCGTCTTCGCCGAAACGCAGCAGGTCGGCTTCTGGATGAAGGACACGCCGCTGGCGCTCGACCTGATCTTCATCGGCCCGGACGGGCGAATCCGGGCGATCCGCCGCGGAGAACCGCTGTCGCTAGCCACGATCTCGCCTGACGTGCCTGTGCGCTTCGTCTTCGAGGTCAAGGCCGGTATCGCCGCACGGCTGGGTATCGAAGACGGCGACCGCGTCCGTCATCCGGCCATCGACGCCGTCGCCGGTGAGGGCAACCCCGGGCAGGCCGGCAGCGGCCCCGTCAGCGCCGAGTAGACCGTCGCGGATGAAGCACTTTTCCCACGACGGTTTCGACCTTGCCTTCCTCGATCGCGGCGCCGGCGATCCCGTATTGCTGATCCATGGCTTCGCCTCGACCCATCACGTCAACTGGGTGGTGCCGGGTTGGGTGAAGACCCTGAGCGATGCCGGCTATCGCGCAATCGCAATCGATAATCGCGGGCACGGCCTGTCGACGAAGAGCTACGAGCCGTCCGACTACGCGCCCGCCAGGATGGCCGGCGACGCGGCGGCTCTGCTGCGCCATCTCGGCATCGAGCGTGCCCACGTGATGGGCTACTCGATGGGCGCGCGCATCTCGGCGTTCCTCGCCCTCGAGGAACCGGCGATGGTGGCGACGCTGGTGTTCGGCGGCCTCGGCAGCGGCATGGTCGACGGCGTCGGCGACTGGGATCCGATCGCCGATGCGCTGCTCGCCGAGGACCCGGCGACGGTGGCCGATCCGCGCGGCCGCGCCTTCCGTGCCTTCGCCGACCAGACGCGCAGCGACCGGCGGGCGCTGGCCGCATGCATCTCCACGTCGCGACAGGAACTCACCGAGGCGGACATGCATCGCATCTACCAGCCGACGCTGGTGGCCGTCGGCACAAGGGACGACATCGGCGGTTCGCCCGGTATGCTTGCCGCGATGATGCCGAACGCCGAAGCCTTCGCCATCGAGGGCCGCGATCACATGCTGGC
>CAYJMY010000297.1:3166-4355 GCA_964371125.1 uncultured Mesorhizobium sp.
CGCTTCTGCAGGAAGGCCGCGCGGCCCTCGGCATAGTCGGCGCTGTCGAAGGTCAGGTCGCCGAGCGCCCGCGCGTTGTCGGCGTCCTCCGTCCTGCCCGAGACCGCAGCTCTGATCGACGCTTTCGATGCGCGCACGGACAGCGGCGCGTTCTCGGCGATCGCCGCGGCGAGGCCGGCGATCCGGCTCTCCAGCCGGTCCGGCTCGACCACGTCGAGCAGGAAGCCCGCGTCGCGGGCCGTCGCGGCGTCGATCCGCGCGCCCGAGAAGGTCATGTATTTCGCCATCTGCTGGCCGAGCGCGCCGACGATGTCGCCCATGGCGTCCACCGGATAGGCGAGGCCCAGACGCGCGGCCGGCACCGAGAAGAGCGCGTCGTCGGCGGCGATCCTGAGGTCGCAGGCGGCGGCGAGACCGAAGCCGCCGCCGAAGCAGATGCCGCGGATCGCCGCGATCACCGGCAGTCGCGACTCGCGCAGCGCCGCGAAGGCCGCCGAATTGGCCGCTTCGTAGGCGCGCGCCGATGCGCCCGCGGCGCGCAGCGTCGAGAACTCCGAGATGTCGGCGCCGGCGGAGAAATCGCCTCCGGCGCCGCGCAGAACGATCACGCGGTTGGCGTCGTCGGCCGCACAGGACCTGACGCGCACGGCGAGGTCATGCCACATCGCCTGGGTGATGGCGTTTCGGCGTTCCGGCCTGTTGAGCGTGATCGTGGTCACTCCGCCGGCGCGGGCGACCGTCAACGGCTCGTTTTCCATTCCGTCTTGAAATTCCATCGTCAATTCCCACTTCACGGAACGCTCAGGAAAATAGAATTCAATCGCAACCGGTTTTGGCGTATGTTCCATCCGCGCTCAAGACCGAGCGGCCGGCAGGGAGAGCTCGATGAGCCAGAGCCACGCGCAGCGTACCGTGAAACTTCAGCCGGTCGATCCGATCTGGCGGTCGATCCGCGACGAAGCCATGGAGGCGGTTGAACGCGACCCGCTGCTCGCGGCCTTCCTCTATGCCACGATTCTCAACCAGGAATCGCTCGAGGACGCGGTCATCCACCGCATCGCCCAGCGGCTCGACCACCAGGACATCGGCGCGGATATCATCCAGCAAACCTTCAAGGCGATGCTGCGCGACGAACCCGGGTGGAGTTCGACCGTGCGCGTCGACATCCAGGCCTATTACGACCGCGACC
>CAYJMY010000298.1:0-4353 GCA_964371125.1 uncultured Mesorhizobium sp.
AATACAACTTTGTATCGACGATAACGTCGTCGTCCTCAATCCAGCACGCACTTAGGCGCGTGCCAGCTTTAGTGTAAAGGATCCGTATCGGCGCTCGATTCGCTTGCGCTCGAAGCATACCCATCGCATCGACCCGCTCGGCAAGCGACATGCGGGCGTTACCTTCGGCATTCTTGTTGCTGTGCTCGTTCCATTTCGCTTCGGCGTCGCGCAGCCACGTCGCAAGCCCGCGATGTCCGCGCGCGTCCGCGCCGGCCGCCGTCAGGATGGCGCCGTCCTCCATCGGAACCACGCCGGTCGCGAGACCGAGGATGCGATAGGGCGCGACGGACTCGCCCAGCGCGATCCGGCGCAGGAACTGACGTTCGATCGGCCCCTCGGGAGGCTCCACGCCTGTCCAAGGCCGCTTGTCGAGATTGCCGACCCGGCCCTTCACGCGCGGCGCGTCGCGACGGCTGAGGCGACCGGCAGCGGCCTGCTCGACCAGGAAGAAGCGGCGCGGGCTCAGGCTCGCTCCCTGCCGGAAGCGCTTCCGATAGGGTGAGGCGGCGATCCGCGTCCGCGGTCTCGGCCATGGGGCGCGGACATGTGCGAGCGCCTCGGCGGCCTCGGCTTCGCTGGCGTCGCGCCGGGGAAGCACGCCCACCCAACGATCGAAGTCCGCCGGCGGTCCTCCTGTGCGGTCGCGCTGGCCGAACAATACGCAGGTGCTCGTCGTGCTGCTGCCCGATTGGGCGCCGAAGATCGGCCAGACGCGCTCCAGGCCCCAGCCGCCGGTGATCGCCACTTTCACGCGCTGCATGCTACCGTCACGCATGGCGGCGAAAACGGGGGCGTTGAGCGCGGCATAGGGCAGGACGAGCGCCAGCGCGCCGCCGTCGCGCAGGTAGCGCTCCGCGCCGCGCGCCCAGAACAGCGCGAACATGTCCTGATGTGTGGCCAGACTGCCGCCGACCCAGAGGCCGTAGCTCCGCAGGGCCTCGCGCAGCCGGTCCTTCATGTCGGCGCTCAGGTGGCGATAGACGATCCAGGGCGGATTGCCGATCAGCACGTCGACACGGTGATCGGGATGCGACAGCCAGACCGGGCGCAGCAGGTTGCGCAGGATGAAGGTCCAGATGTGGTTGCGGCCGTCGAGATAGAGTCGCTTCAACTGCGCGAAGGTGCGGCCGAGCATGGCCGCGTCCTCGTCCGTGGCGCCGGCGCGGGCGATGGCGTCCCGGATCGCCTCCGGCTCGGCGAGCGTGTCGAGCCCGCGATTGAGTTCGTCGAGGGCGCGCTCGAACAGGCCGAGGTCGCTCGCCAGGCCGGCCGGGATGCGCAGGGGCGGATCGTTGGGCGGCACGTCGACCAGAACCTCGGCAGACGCGCCGAGCGGGCGCAGGCTCCATTGCATCGAGTCGCCCATGTAGACAGGCGCGTTGAGCGTCGGCGGCCTGTCCTGAACCAGGTCGCCCAGCGCCAGCAGCCAGGTGACGCGCGCGAGCGCGACTGCGACGGGATGGACGTCGATGCCGAACACCCGGTCGGCACAAGTGGCGACGATCTCGGCCGGCGGCACCCCGGCTTCCCGGCCCGCCGCAATCAAGCGGCGCAGCGCATGGAACAGGAAGGTCCCCGAGCCGCAGGACGGATCCAGCACGCGCTGTTCCAGCGGTCGCGGAATCGCGACTGCGACGATTCGCGCCGCCAGCCAGTCGGGCGTGTAGTATTCGCCCAGATCGTGGCGCTCGTCGGGATCGATCAGGCTCTCATACAGGCTCTTCAGCACGTCGACCTCGACATCGCGCAGGCGAAATCGAATCGTCTGCGCAGCGAGCGACCGCACGAGGTCGTCGCCGCCCCCGGCGAGCAGGGGCCAATCGAAGAAATCGGCCTCGACGGCGCCGACGATGCCTTCGTTCGCCAGCAGACGGCCCGACAGCAGGTCCGCTGGATCGCCGACCGCAAGGTCGAGCACGCGCGCCGCGATCGCTTTCACGAGGATGGTCAGATAGGTGTGCTGGAGGAACAGGGCGTCGCTGCCGACGTCGTCGCCGTAGACCTAGCGCAGCAATCCATCCCAAAGGTCGCGCTTCAACCGCACTTCGGGATGGTCGCCGACCTCAGCCCAGAGCCGCTGGAGTTCCGCATGTGCGCGGCCGAAGGCGAGGCTGTACCGGCCGAAGGTCAGCGCCACCGCGTTCGGTATCGGCATCACTTCGGGAACGTGCGACAGCAGCGGCTCGAGCCAGCTCAGCAGCCGTTCGGGATGCTCGACATCGACCTCGTAGCGGCCGATCGACGCGAGCGCGCCGCGATCGAGCGTGTAGGCGAGCAGCGTCGCGCCGTCGGTGGCAAGACCGATGGAGGTGCGGCCGGGTGCGCTGCCGCGGCTCGCGTCGGCCAGGTAGTCGGGCATGCGGGCGACGACGTCGCGCTCCTCGCGGCGTAGATCGCTCTTCAACTCGACGACGGTGGCGCCCCACGCCACGTCGATGCGCCCGCTGTTTTCGACAAGGTAGCGCTCATGCTCCACTTCGCTGAATGAGGCGCCGAAACTTTCGCGCAGCAGTTCCGTGACCAGTCCGCGCAAAGCCTCGTGCCGGGGCCGGGAGGCCATCGACTGGACGATGTCGGGCAGGCGATTTCCGCGCCAACCGTTTGTCACTTATCCCCTCCCGCCCGGCGCCGCCCCGTTGCCGCCGCGTGCGCGAGAGCCTAGGTTGCCAGCATGAGATTCACGCAAGCAGACTTGTTCGCGCAAGACGACGCCGAACGCAACACATTGTCGCAATCACAGCGGGTGGCGATCCGCGCGCGGCTGGAAGCGACACTGGCCAAGCTCGAAGCGGCGGCGGCCTTCCCCTGGCGCGATCCACTGGACGCCGTGCATGAGGAGAACCGCTTCCAGCGCGACACCGAAATGCTGGGTGAAGAGGGCGCGCTCCTGTGGGCGCGGTTCGACAAGGAGACGGACCGGCTGCATGCGACGCAGTTCTCTCCGGATGCCCAAGCAGCTGGATCGACGCATTGAACGCCGGTCCATCACGATCTCTGAGCCGTCACCCAGCGATGTAGATGAAGCGCAAAGCCGCCATCGGTGAGCACACGATCTGCCCCTCGCTCGCTTCGGCGCGCGTGAATGGCGCGCTCGCGAGCGGCTGATCAGACACAGTCAGCTGACATTAGCGATCCCTGACCTTGCGGATAAGTGCCTCAGGCTCGATTTCAAGCGCCTCCGCAATCCGCCCCAGCACCGTGACGCTCGCCGACACATCGGCACGCTCGATGGCCCCGAGATAGCGCGCGCTCAGGCCCGCACGTTCGGCCAACTCCTCCTGAGTTAGACGCTTGCCGTTTCTGGCCTGTCGCAGATTGATCGCCAAAACTTCCTTGAGATCCATCCCGAGAGATAACTCGGGAACGGAACGATCCTTCCAGGAACGATAGTTCCTATTCGGCATTCACTATGATATGGAGGATGTGCCTTCCAGCAATCGAAAGGGCTGTCTGAAATGCGCAAATCAGAAAGTCAGAATGCAACCGTCTGCGGGATTTTCGACCGGGCCCTCGAACTCCGGGCACACCAGCAACGAGTCCGTCACGTGGCCCTCGTCCTGTGCCGAGTGCAGCAACGGCTGGAGAGCAAAATGCTCGTCAATACCGGAATTCCGGGATTGACGGGCAGCGAGCCATCAGGTTCGCGGAATGACCGACGGCAAGCGCGGATCGCAGCTTGGCAGACGGTCAGCGAGAGCTTGGAGTATGGGGTCGCTTGCGAGGCGGAAGTCTTTGCGGTGACGGAGGAACTGAAGCTTCAGGACGCCATACCGGATGTCGTTGCGACCTCGCTTGCCGGCGTTGTCGCCAAGCTGGAGATGATCGTCGGAGCGGACAGGGAGATTGACGATCCGACCGACTTTCCCTGGCCTCACATCGCGTCTGTGCTGCGCGATCTGAAGGCGATAGCGGGAGACATGCCGATGGATCGGCCTGAACGAGCAGTGATACGCGCTGACATCGCGAGGCACTGGGAGGCCGCGACCAGGCTGGTGGCGGCCCTGAAGGAGGAAGATGCGCTGGAGAGGTGCGAACAGGTCAGCTGAGCAGAAGCAGGCCGCTCGGTGTGCAAATGGCGATCCTGGCGAACACATAGGCCATTCTCGTTCGGTGGGTTGCTGGGGCATCCTCGCGCGATGTCCCACCTTGCCTCCAAAGCCCTGCGCGCGGATCGCTTGTGAATCAGCTCCGAAGGTTGACCCCACAGTAAGGCCGCGTAAGCCGTTGATTTACTGACCTGAATTGGAAATTGGACGGGGGTCACGATCGGCGCCGATGATGACCCCACCTTCGAGACGATTTTGCCAACAA
>CAYJMY010000299.1:0-4320 GCA_964371125.1 uncultured Mesorhizobium sp.
ATCACTTCAAGCTCTACACCGAAGGCTACCACGTGCCGGCCGGCGAGGTGTACGCGGCGGTCGAAGCGCCGAAGGGCGAATTCGGCGTCTATCTCGTCTCCGACGGCACCAACAAGCCATATCGCTGCAAGCTGCGCGCGCCGGGCTTCGCCCATCTCCAGGCCATGGATTTCCTGTGCCGCGGCCACATGCTGGCCGACGTCAGTGCCATCCTCGGCTCCCTCGACATCGTTTTTGGTGAGGTCGACCGCTAAGATGACCGTCCGCCGTCTCGCAGAAGCCGCCGTCCAGCCCGCCGCTTTCGCCTTCAAGGGCGACAAGATTGCCGAGGTCCAGCGCTGGATCGCGAAGTATCCGAAGGGCCGCGAGCAGTCGGCCATCATCCCGCTGCTGATGCTGGCGCAGGAACAGGAAGGCTGGGTGACCAAGGCGGCGATTGAGCAGATCGCCGACATGCTCGGCATGGCCTATATCCGCGCCCTCGAGGTGGCGACCTTCTATACCCAGTTCCAGCTGAAGCCGGTTGGCACCCGCGCCCACGTCCAGGTGTGCGGGACGACGCCGTGCATGCTGCGCGGCTCCGAGGCGCTGATGAACGTCTGCCGCGACAAGATCCATCACGACCAGTTCCACACCAACGAGGCCGGCACGCTGTCGTGGGAGGAGGTCGAGTGCCTCGGCGCCTGTGTCAACGCGCCGATGGTCATGATCTTCAAGGATACCTACGAGGACCTGACGCCGGAACGCCTGGCCGAGATCATCGACGCCTTCGAGGCGGGCAACGGTGCCGGCGTTCCGACCGGTCCGCAGACCGCACGCACCTTCTCGGCGCCGATCTCGGGCTTCACCGCTCTGACCGACGAGAAGCCGCTGCTGAAAGCGAATCGCGACAAGGAAGCCCGCGCCGCTGCCAAGGCCGCGAAGTCCGCGGCTGTCGAGAGCGCAACGCCGTCGGCTGCTCCGTCCAAGGCGGCCAGGCCGAAGACCGACGCCATCGAGACCAGCCCGGCGGTCAAGTCGCCTTCGCCGGTGAAGGTCGCGCCCGCGGCCGAGAAGTCCGCGAGCGCGCCGGCGCCGAAGCATGACGCAAAGGCGGCGAACGCGACGGCCCTCGAAGCCGAGCAGGCCGTGCGCCAGCGCAAGTCCGCACCCAAGCCGGTCGAACCCGCCGCCGCCTACAGGGCGCCCGAGACCGGCCGCGGCAAGCCGGCCGGCGCCGATCGGCTCGCGGCGACGCCCGCCGACGTCCCGGCCGAGAAGGGCATCGCCTCGGCGGGTCGCGACAAGGGCCGCCCGGCTCTCGACGACCGCAACCGCCCCGTCGCGATCGAGAAGCCGACGGCGGTCGACGACCTAAAGTTGATTTCCGGCGTCGGACCGAAGATCGAGGGCATCCTGCATTCGCTCGGCATCTACACGTTCGCCCAGATCGCCGGCTGGAAGAAGGCCGAGCGCGAATGGGTCGACGGCTACCTGAACTTCAAGGGCCGCATCGAACGCGACGACTGGGTCAAGCAGGCCAAGGCGCTCGCCAAGGGCGGCGTCGCGGAATACGTCCGCGTGTTCGGCAAGAAGCCGGTCTGAGGAACGAGACATGCTCCAGGACAAGGATCGCATCTTCACCAACATCTACGGCCGCTTCGACAAGTCGCTGAAGGGGGCGATGGCCCGCGGCCACTGGGACGGCACGGCCGGCATCATCGCCAAGGGCCGCGACTGGATCGTCAACGAGATGAAGGCGTCCGGCCTGCGCGGCCGCGGCGGCGCCGGCTTCCCGACCGGCCTGAAATGGTCGTTCATGCCGAAAGTCAGCGATGGCCGGCCGTCCTACCTCGTCGTCAATGCGGACGAATCCGAACCCGGTACCTGCAAGGACCGCGACATCCTGCGCCACGACCCGCACACGCTGGTCGAAGGCTGCCTGATCGCCGGCTTCGCCATGGGCGCGGTGGCCGCCTACATCTATGTGCGCGGCGAATTCATCCGCGAGCGCGAGGCCCTGCAGCGGGCGATCGACGAGGCCTATGCCGCAAACCTGATCGGCAAGGGCAATTCCAACGGCTACGACTTCGACATCTACGTCCATCACGGCGCCGGCGCCTATATCTGCGGCGAGGAGACGGCGCTGCTCGAAAGCCTGGAAGGCAAGAAAGGGCAGCCGCGGCTGAAGCCGCCGTTCCCGGCGAATGTCGGCCTCTATGGCTGCCCGACGACCGTCAATAATGTCGAATCGATCGCGGTCGCGCCGACCATCCTGCGCCGCGGGGCCTCCTGGTTCTCGTCGATCGGCCGGCCGAACAATGTCGGCACGAAGCTGTTCATGCTGGTCGGCCACGTTAACACGCCGTGCACCGTGGAAGAGGCGATGGGCATCACCTTCCGCGAGCTGGTCGAGAAGCACGGCGGCGGCATACGCGGCGGCTGGGACAACCTGCTCGCCGTCATTCCGGGCGGCGCCTCGTGTCCGGTGGTCAAGGCCGAGGACATCATCGATTGCCCGATGGATTTCGACGGCCTGCGCGAGAAGAAATCGTCCTTCGGCACTGCCGCGGTCATCGTCATGGACAAGTCGACCGACATCGTGAAGGCGATCGCGCGGCTCAGCTATTTCTTCAAGCACGAGAGCTGCGGCCAGTGCACGCCGTGCCGCGAGGGCACGGGCTGGATGTGGCGGGTGATGGAGCGGCTGGTGCGCGGCGAAGCACACAAGCGCGAGATCGACATGCTGCTCGACGTCACCAAGCAGGTCGAGGGTCACACGATCTGCGCGTTGGGCGATGCGGCGGCCTGGCCCATCCAGGGCCTCATCCGCAATTTCCGTCCGGAGATCGAGCGGCGTATCGACGAGTTCTCGCGCAACGCCCATCGGGTCGAGCCGGTGATGGTGGCGGCGGAATAGTGTAGCGGGCGCAGGAACGGGAAAGGGGAAGGGCGACGCAGGCGACGGATTTGTACGATCCGATGCACGCGACCCGAAGGGACGATGCCTGAGGCTGAAAAGAGCAAGAGCGAAGACGGTGCGGGGGTGAACGCCGCGACGCAGTACGTTGGCGTCGCCAACCTGATGGCGCACCCGACTGCGGGATTTGCCGCCGCGACCGCGATCGGCCTCGGCTTCGCCAGCCAGGCGTTCGGCGCCTGGATGGGTTTCCTGGCCGGCGCGGCGGACGCCTCGCAGCGCTTCATGGCGCTCGGCGCCGACCTGCCCGGCGCGTCCGATTTCGCCCGTGCGGCGTCACGCGCCCGCGCTGCCGCCGACCAGCTGATCGCCGAGGCGCATGAGACGGCGGAAGCCGTCGTCGAAAGGGTCGAGCCGAAGAGGAAGGCGACGCGCAAGGTCGCTGCAAGAGCGCAGGCGGCGCCAGAAGTTACGGCCAGGACCGACGCGCCGGCGCTGATGCCGGAAGATTTCCGCCGGCCGCGGGCGATGGCGAAGCCGAAATCTGTCGACGACCTGAAGAAGATCGGCGGCATCGGTCCGAAGCTGGAGAAGGTGCTGAACGGTCTCGGCGTCTGGACCTATGCCCAGATCGCGGCGTGGAGCCCCGAGGAGATCGCCTGGGTCGACGACTATCTGGCGTTCAAGGGCCGCATCGAGCGCGACGGATGGCTGCAACAGGCGGCGCGGCTCGCTGCGGGCTAAGCTAACAAGAAGTGACCACGGGGGCGGCGCCCGGGGCGCCGCCCTGACGATGTGCGGGTGACCGCGGGAATTTGAGGCGACATGGCGAAGCTCAAGGTCGACGGCAAGGAAATCGAGGTCCCGGACCACTACACGCTGCTGCAAGCGGCCGAGGAGGCCGGCGCCGAAGTGCCGCGTTTCTGTTTCCACGAGCGGCTGTCGATCGCCGGCAACTGCCGCATGTGCCTGGTCGAGGTGAAGGGCGGGCCGCCGAAGCCGCAGGCCTCCTGCGCCATGAGCGTGCGCGATCTGCGTCCGGGGCCCAACGGCGAACCGCCGGAAATGTTCACCAACACGCCGATGGTTAAGAAGGCCCGCGAGGGCGTGATGGAGTTCCTGCTGATCAACCATCCGCTCGACTGCCCGATCTGCGACCAGGGCGGCGAATGCGACCTGCAGGACCAGGCGATGGCCTACGGCGCCGACGGCAGCCGCTTCGAGGAGAACAAGCGCGCCGTCGAGGACAAGTACGTCGGCCCGCTGGTCAAGACGATCATGACCCGCTGCATCCAGTGCACGCGCTGCGTCCGCTTCGCCGCCGAGGTCGCCGGCGTCGAGGAGCTCGGCGCCATCGGCCGCGGCGAGGACATGGAGATCACCACCTATCTCGAGCAGGCGATGACCTCCGAGCTCCAGGG
>CAYJMY010000300.1:0-4307 GCA_964371125.1 uncultured Mesorhizobium sp.
CGTTGATGATGCGCAGCACTTCCAGGCCGGCGATCTTGCCGGCGTCCTTGGTGGCCTGGCGCTGGGCGTCGTTGAAATAGGCGGGAACGGTGATGACCGCCTTCTCGACCTTCTCGCCGAGATAGGCTTCCGCCGTCTCCTTCATTTTCTGCAGGATCATCGCGGAGATCTGCGAGGGCGACTGCTTTTTGGCTCCGGCCTCGACCCAGGCATCGCCATTGTCGCCCTTGACGATCTTGTAGGGGACCAGCTTCTTGTCCTTCTCGGTCACCGGATCGTCGTAGCGACGGCCGATCAGGCGCTTGACGGCGAAGACGGTGTTTTCCGGGTTGGTGACCGCCTGGCGCTTGGCCGGCTGGCCGACGAGACGCTCACCGTCGGGGGTGAAGGCGACGATGGAGGGGGTCGTGCGAGCGCCCTCCGCATTCTCGATCACCTTGGCGTCCTTGCCGTCCATGACGGCGACGCAGGAATTGGTGGTTCCGAGGTCGATGCCGATGACTTTGGCCATTTCTCTTCTCTCCGCTTAGCAGGCTTCCAGGACCCAAAAGGCGTTCCGGCGAAAGCCCCTTTTCACTCGAAATTCCGCGTCTGCCGGGTCGATTTCGCCGGCCGGCGCGGGGCTGGGGCGTATATAAGGAGGGCATTTCGGGCGCGCAAGCGCCCCAGGAGCGCGAGTTCGTGGGCGAACGGGGATCGGCACTGATTGGCGTTCAGATTCCTCTGCTTTCCGGGTCCTTGCGAAAGGCCCGAGTGCAGAGCTAGAATTAATATTCACGTATCATAATTTGATCCTGGGAAATCAATATGACGAATAAACTTACCGTTGAAGGGGGAGATGACGAGCACGTCTTTCGGATACAAAAGTCTGTTTTTAGAGATTTCATATCAGATTTAATAAGTTCGCGCCGATTAATTAAATATTCTTTTAAGAATATATTCATAATTCGGAAAGAATGGATTCAAGGATATGTCTCTTTGATCGACCAAAGGATCGCTTCCCAGAACATAGGGTCACTTATTTCGAGTGAAGTGATTGTTACGTATAATAATGGAAAAGAAATAAAATATAATAGTTATCAAGATTTTATACAAATTAGTGATGTGTCAAGTGACATTACATCCGATGTTGTAATATCTCTATCTTACCTAATTTCTTTTCCGATGAAAGAATATCCAGAGCGCCAAGATATAACGATAGTTGCCAAAACGGATAGTTTCACAAGTGAAAATTTCTTCAAATTTAATGATGAAAGTTCTTTCACGCTATATATAAACTCATCGAACATCGCATGGGCTGAAGATATTCTTAATCTGATAAAAAATAAGATATCATCAGATTTCAGTCGTGTAGGAACAGTTGGTCGGTTTTTTCGGAGTTCGACGTACAGACGGTTCTTACCGATATTTGCGCAGATTCTTTTGTTTTTAGTTATATTTCTTCCAATATTTACAATAGATCGTACTGGTGGAGTTGGCAAAGAAATACTTGACGACGCTCTCAATAACACGAATCACTCATATCAAATTGACACGAAGATAGACTATCTATTTAGGCGCCAAGCGGCCGGTCTAGCAGGATTTTCGACATTTGGATATTTGTCATTGAGTGCTGCCATGGTTATTGGTGTGCTAGTATTTATAACATTTATGGCAACTTATCGTACGGTAGAGCTCAATGATAAAACCGTAAATTACTGGCGGCAGAAAAGAAGGATCCGTGTATTTGTGTATTCCGGAGTACTTCTCTCTCTAGGAATTGGCACGTGTGCGAGTCTTATAGCATCTGGTATCGGATCGTTCTTTCTTAGCATGTCGCCGTGAGTTGAGCGCGCTCAATGCTTCATTTCTTGATAGAGCGCAGGGCGCTCTCATAGAGAATGCCTCGACACCTATGGCGCCTTTTGGCGGTCGGCCCTCGGCAAAAGCCGTTCTAGCGGCCATATAAGATCCATGGATCAGACCCTCGACCTGTTCGCCCATCGCCGCGGCCGGCTGCTCAACCTCGTGCACACTTGGCTGCTCGCCGCGGGCAGCCTGCTCCTGCTCGGCGTCACCGCCTGGGTCTTCGCCGGCGGCGCGGGCATCGTCTATGCGCTCGTCTTCGGTGCCGTCTCGATGTGGGTCGTCCGCCAGGTCAGCCCGCAACTGGTGCTGACGATGTACAAGGCCGCGGAGGTCGGCCCCGCCGAGTTCCCGGCCGGCCATCGGATCGTCGATGAACTGGCACGCCGCGCCGAGCTTCCGGCACCACCGCGCCTCTATATTGTGCCGTCGAAGATGATGAACGCCTTCGCCGTCGGCCGGCGCGAGGATTCGGCGATCGCCATCACCGACGCGCTGGCGCGCAACCTGACGACGCGCGAGCTCGCCGGCGTACTCGCCCACGAGATCAGCCACGTCGCAGCCGAGGACGTGAAGGTGATGGCCTTCGCCGACATGGTGTCGCGTTTCACCTCGCTGATGTCGACGATCGGCCTGTTCTCGCTGGTCGTCAACCTCGTCGGCTTCGCCGGCGGCTATGGCGTCCAGGTTCCCTGGGAGGGCGTCATCGTGCTGCTCGCCGCGCCGACCATCGGCGGGTTGCTGCAGATGGCCCTGTCGCGGACCCGCGAGTTCGACGCGGATCTCAACGCCGCGGCCCTGACCGGCGACCCCGACGGCCTCGCCACCGCGCTGGCCAAGCTGGAGAAGGCGCAGGGCCGCATGTGGGAGGGCATGATGCTGCCCGGCAACCGCATTCCCGATCCGTCGATCCTGAGGTCGCATCCGCGCACCGAGGAACGCGTCGAGCGGCTGATGGCGCTGAAGTCGGCCGGCGCGGCCTTCGACGGCGCCGCCGCGCGCGCAGCGCCGCCGCGGCGCCCCTCTCTCGTTCCGCATATCGGGCGCGAGGGCGGTCTTCCGCCTTTCGGCGTCCACTCGCTCCATGACGAGGCCGCGGCCGACGAACCCGCCTCCAGCCACGAGCTCAACCCGCCGGCCGGCCGGCCGCGCATCCGCGTCAGCCGCGGCGGCGTGTGGTGGTGATACCGCCCGGCCTTCCGCTCAGTCGGGCAGGCGGCGCACGGCGCCCAGCGCCGCGCTGGTGGCGAAGGCCGCGTAGGCCTTCAGCGCCGGTGTGACCTTGCGCTTGCGCGGATGCGCCGGCTTCCAGCCGGCCCTCTCCTGGGCGGCACGGCGGGCGGCCATTTCCGCCTCGGAGACGGCGAGGCTGATGGTGCGGTTGGGAATGTCGATCTCGATCGTATCGCCGTCGCGCACCAGGCCGATGGCGCCGCCTTCCGCCGCTTCCGGCGAGACGTGGCCGATGGAAAGGCCCGACGTGCCGCCGGAGAAGCGCCCGTCGGTGACCAGCGCGCAAGCCTTGCCGAGACCCTTCGACTTCAGATAGCTGGTCGGATAGAGCATCTCCTGCATGCCCGGGCCACCGCGCGGTCCCTCGTAGCGGATGACGACGACGTCGCCGGCATGGACCTCGTTGCCGAGGATCGCCTTCACCGCCGCGTCCTGGCTCTCGTAGACCTTCGCCGGGCCGGAGAACTTCAGGATCGATTCGTCGACGCCGGCCGTCTTCACGATGCAGCCGTCGGTGGCGATGTTGCCCCTCAGCACGGCGAGGCCGCCGTCCCTGGAGAAGGGGTGATCGACCGAGCGGATGACGCCCTTCTCGCCGTCGGTGTCGAGGTCCTCCCAGCGCGCGTTCTGCGAGAAGGCGACCTGGGTCGGCACGCCGCCCGGCGCGGCGCGGAAGAACTCGCGCACGGTCTCGGAATTGGTGCGTGTGATGTCCCAGCGGTCGATCGCGTCGCCCAGCGTCGAGGAATGCACGGTGGGGCAGTCGCGGTTGATCAGGCCGCCGCGATCGAGTTCGCCGAGGATGCGCATGATGCCGCCAGCGCGGTGAACGTCCTCCATGTGCACGTCGCTCTTGGCCGGCGCCACCTTCGACAGGCACGGCACCTTGCGCGACAGCCGGTCGATGTCGTCCATGGTGAAGTCGATCTCGGCCTCGATCGCCGCGGCGAGGATGTGCAGCACCGTGTTCGTCGACCCGCCCATGGCGATGTCGAGCGCCATGGCGTTCTCGAAAGCCTTCTTCGAGGCGATGCTGCGCGGCAGCGCCGAGGCGTCGTCCTGCTCGTACCAGCGCTGGGCGAGGTCGACGATCAGGTGTCCCGCCTCGACGAACAGGCGCTTGCGGTCGCCATGCGTGGCGAGCGTCGAACCGTTGCCGGGCAAGGACAGGCCGAGCGCCTCGGTCAGGCAGTTCATCGAGTTGGCGGTGAACATGCCCGAGCAGGAGC
>CAYJMY010000301.1:0-4259 GCA_964371125.1 uncultured Mesorhizobium sp.
TCTGCCTTTACCTGCCCGACGGCCGCATCGCCTGCCAGTTCCTGCGTCCGCCGATCACCAGCAACGACCGGTTCGAGGCCGGCGGCCTGTCCTATTCGGTGATCGAGCCGCTGAGGAAGGTGTCGATGGCCTATGAGGGCGAGTTGCTGATCGTCGAGGACCCGGAGGCGTTGCGTGACCCGCAGCGCCTTTTCGCAACCGGGAAGCGCCTGCCGGGCTACGCGGGCTGGACGCACGAGGCGGAATCGCCGGTGCATGGCGGCGAGCCGACGAAGGATTCCATCCAGACCATGTACGGCCGCGACTTCTCGCTCGGCCACTTCAACCAGCACGGCAGGGTACGCGGCGAGATCAGGGTCGGCGACGAGCGCTGGGGCATCGATGGCCATGGCTGGCGCGACCATTCCTGGGGGCCGCGCTACTGGCAGGCGATCTACTACTACCGCCTGTTCATCGCCAACTTCGCCAATGGCGACGGCTTCATGCTGCTCAAGATCACCGACCGCGGCGGCCGCTCGAGGCGGGTCGGCGTCCTCCTCGTCGACGGCCGCTACGAGGAGATCACCGACATGGACATCGCCACCGACTGGACGGCCGCGAAAGACCCCGCACGCGTGCGCATCGGCGTGCGCAGCGCCAACCGCAAGGCGGTCATCACCGGCGAGATCCTGAGGCTGGCGCCGCTGCGCAACCGGCGCAAGGCCGGAGACGAGGTGCTCGTGTCGCGGATTGCCGAGGGCTACACGCGCTTCGACTGGAACGGGCTCGAAGGCTACGGCATGACCGAATATATCGAGCGCATCGAGGACGGCGAGTACGCCGGTTATCCGCTGTGAGCCGGCGATAGCCTTTCCAGCCGGTCGGCGACCGTCTCCAGCCGCCTGACCGTCGCGGCGAGCGGATCGGGCTCGGCGGGCGTAACCGCCAGCCCGCGATAGAGGATGTCGGTGATGCCGTCGGCCGTCTGCTCGAGGTCGAAGTCGCCCTCGTTGCGCAGGAACGCCCAGGTGCGGTGCTCGATGCAGCCGTAGATCATGTCGCGCACTAGGGAAGACGAGACGTCGCCGCGGAACTCGCCGGCGGCGGCCGCCTCGCGGACGACGTCGATGATGCGGTGGGTGTAGGCCTGGTTGAGCTGGTAGAGCCTAGTCTTGCGGTAGTCCGGATCGGGGCGCAGTTCCTGGAAGACGAGGCGGCTCAGCGCCGGCTCCTTGCGGATCGAGCTCAGATGGTGGTGGACGATGAAGCGGATGCGGTTCCAGGTGCCGCGGACGCCGGCGAACTGCTCCTCGTCGCGCGCCAGCATCTCCTCGTACCAGTGCTCGACCACGCGCACGAGCAGGTCGCGCTTGTTGGTGAAGAAGCGATAGATGCTGCCTTCCACCACGCCGGCGCGTTCGGCGATATCGGAGATCAGCGCATCGGCGTAGCCCTTCTCGGCAAACACCGTACGCGCCGCCTCCATGATGTCGGCGATGCGCCGCTCCGCCGGAAGACGGCTCACCCGCCGCCGCGTGCCCGATTGCGCCATTTCGCTCGAATCTCCGCTATGCGTCCCCGCCGAAATCCGGGCCGCGATTCTTGGTAGGGTTTGCCGGCTTCGCACGCAAGGGCGGTGGCACTGGCCGCCTACGGAGCCGGCGGGACGAAGGACTGGACGCGCTTCAGGCAGCGGAGCGCGAAGCTCGACCGCGACTGCCGGATGCCACGCACCTTGAAGAGCTTGCGCCGCAGGAATTCCTCGTAGCCGGCGGTGCCGTTCACCGCGACCTTGATCAGGTAGTCGTATTCGCCGGTGGTCAGGTAGACTTCGAGCACCTCGGGAAGGGCGGTCATCGCCCGGCCGAACGCTTCGAGCACGTCGTCGTCGTGCCGGTCGAGCACGACCTCGACGATGACGATCTCGGACGCGCCCAGCCTGGCCTGGTCGAGCGTCGCCGTGTAGCCGGAGATGATGCCGCTCTCTTCAAGACGCCGGACGCGCTGCCAGCAGGGACTCGGCGACAGGCCGACCTTCTCGGCAAGCTGGGCGTTGGGGATGCGGCCGTTCTCGACGAGCGCCGCGATGATGGCCCGGTCGATACGATCGAGCCGAAGCTCGGCTTCCATGAAGAACGTCCTTTCTTGATAATGAGAAATTACGGCAGATCGTACCGAAATTTTACCTAGGCTGCAGGATTATGAAAGGATATTCTTCGCCATTCCGGATATTCCCTGCAGGGGGAGGATACGGCATGCGGATCAGGTTTCATTGCGACGACGCGGTGTCGAGCCTGTCCCGGGTCCTCGATCAGATCCGGCGTCTCGGCCTCGACGTGACCGAACTCCGCGCCACATTCATACAGGATCGCACGGCGGTAGCGATCGAGCTGCCGGCGGTGGCGGCGTCAGTCGGCCGGACGCTGTGCGACAGGATCGCGCAGATCGGCGGGGTGTGCGGGCTGGGTGCCGACGTCGATGGGAGCGCCCTCGCCGAGCCGGGCGCGCCGGTCACGCATGGAGCCGATTGCACGGGAGCCAACGGCCATGGATGAACGCCACAGTCTTTCCCTCCATGTCCCCGAGCCAGAGGTCCGGCCCGGCGATACGCCGGATTTCTCCAAGGTCGTCATCCCGCGGGCGGGTTCGGTTCCGCGCCCGCCGGTCGACGTCGATCCCAAGGAGATCCGCGACCTCGCCTATTCGATCATCCGCGTGCTCGACCGCGAAGGAGAGGCCGTCGGCCCGTGGGCGGGCACGCTGACCGACGAGGAGGTCGCCGCCGGTCTGCGCCACATGATGACGCTGCGCGCCTTCGACGCGCGCATGGTGACCGCCCAGCGCCAGGGCAAGACGTCCTTCTACATGCAGCACATGGGCGAAGAGGCCGTCTCCTGCGCATTCCGCATGGCGCTCGAGGACGGCGACATGAACTTCCCGACCTATCGCCAGGCCGGCCTGCTGATCGCCGGCGGCTACCCGATGGTCGACATGATGAACCAGATCTTCTCCAACGAGGCCGATCCGCTGAAGGGGCGCCAGCTGCCGGTAATGTATTCGGCAAAGGAGCACGGCTTCTTCTCCATCTCCGGCAATCTCGGCACGCAGTTCGTCCAAGCTGTCGGCTGGGCGATGGCGTCGGCCATCCGCAACGACAGCCGCATCGCCGCCGGTTGGAGCGGCGACGGCTCGACGGCCGAGAGCGACTTCCACGCCGCGCTGGTCTTCGCCTCGACTTACCGGGCGCCGGTCGTGCTCAACATCGTCAACAACCAGTGGGCGATCTCGACCTTCCAGGGCATCGCTCGTGGCGGCTCAGGCACTTTCGCTGCGCGCGGCCTCGGCTTCGGCATCCCGGCGCTGCGCGTCGACGGCAACGACTATCTCGCCGTCCACGCCGTGGCGAAATGGGCGGTCGAGCGCGCCCGGAAGAACCTCGGCCCGACGCTGATCGAGCACGTCACCTACCGCGTCGGTGCGCACTCGACCTCCGACGACCCGTCGGCCTACCGGCCGAAGACCGAATCCGACGCCTGGCCGCTCGGCGACCCGGTGATCCGGCTGAAGAACCATCTCATCCGCCGCGGCGTCTGGTCGGAGGAACGCCACAAGCAGGCCGAGGCGGAA
This sequence comes from uncultured Mesorhizobium sp., assembly GCA_964371125.1. Lineage (GTDB taxonomy): Bacteria > Pseudomonadota > Alphaproteobacteria > Rhizobiales > Rhizobiaceae > DUSC01. Next base: position 3,607 of record CAYJMY010000301.1, read on the forward strand.
GTGATGGACACGGTCATCGCCGCGCAAAAAGAGGCGGAGAGGCACGGCACGCTGCATGCGGGCGGCAAGCCGTCGGTCCGCGACATGTTCGAGGGCGTCTATGCCGAGATGCCGCCGCATCTCAGGCGCCAGCGGCAGAAGGCGGGAGTTTGATGATGAGTCGGTCGTCGGTCGTCGGTCGTCGGTCGAAGGCGGTGGGTCGTCGGTCGTCGTTCGTCGGTCGTTCGTCGACGATGGCGGGCGGCGGCTACCGGCCCGTCGCGTGGACTGCGGATAGCGGCCGACTCTCGCCGGAGGCTCATCCATGCCGCGCATGACCATGATCGAGGCGATCCGCTCGGCGATGGACGTCGCCATGGGCCGCGACGAAACCGTCGTCGTGTTCGGCGAGGACGTCGGCTATTTCGGCGGCGTTTTCCGCTGCACGGCCGGGCTGCAGCAGAAATACGGCCGCTCGCGCTGTTTCGACACGCCGATCTCCGAACTCGGCATCGTCGGCGTCGCGGTCGGCATGGCCGCCTATGGGCTGAAGCCCTGCGTCGAGATCCAGTTCGCCGACTACGTCTACCCCGCCTACGACCAGATCGTCTCGGAGGCGGCGCGCCTGCGCTACCGCTCGGCCGGCCAGTTCACCTGCCCGATCGTCATCCGCA
>CAYJMY010000302.1:0-4254 GCA_964371125.1 uncultured Mesorhizobium sp.
GACCGGGCCTTGCCGATCACATTTCGTTGCTCGAATGAACCAATGCTTGGAATGCCCACATTCCGGCGCTAATTCCCCAGAACGGCCGGTTCGGCCGCTTTTTCAAGCCGCGACGGCGGCGCTTTTTTCGAAACAAGGATTTTGCCGATGTTCGACTCCCGTGAAAAGATCGCTCTCTTCATCGACGGCGCCAACCTCTACGCCACGTCGCGCTCGCTCGGCTTCGACATCGACTACCGCAAGCTTCTCGCGCATTTCCAGAAGAGGGGCTACCTGCTGCGTGCCTATTATTATACCGCCCTCGTCGAGGATCAGGAGTATTCCTCGATCCGCCCGCTGATCGACTGGCTCGACTACAATGGCTACAAGGTCGTCACCAAGCCGGCGAAGGAGTTCACCGACTCGACCGGCCGCCGCAAGATCAAGGGCAACATGGACATCGAACTGACCATCGACGCCCTGGAGCTAACCAAGCACGTCGACCATTACGTGATCTTCTCCGGCGACGGCGATTTCCGCACGCTCGTCGAGGCGCTCCAGCGCAAGGGCCGCAAGGTGAGCGTCATCTCGACAATGGCTTCGCAGCCGCCGATGATCTCGGACGATTTGCGCCGCCAGGCCGACCACTTCATCGACCTGATGTCGCTCAAGGCGGAAATCGGCCGCGACCCGTCCGAACGTCCGGCTCGCCGGCCGGAACCTGCGCAGATCGACGAAGACGACCTCTGATGCCCGTCGCGCCGGCCGGCGCGGCCGAACCGCCGCGCGACTGCGACCTCTGTCCGCGGCTGCACGGCTTCATCGCCGAATGGCGTCGCCGCGAGCCGGCGTGGTTCAACGCGCCGGTGCCGACCTTCGTGCCTGCGGCCGGCGACGCCACCGTGCGGCTGCTCATCGTCGGCCTGGCGCCGGGCCTGCGCGGCGCCAACCGGACCGGACGGCCCTTCACCGGCGATTTCGCCGGCGAGATGCTCTACCGGACTCTCGGACGGTTCGGCTTCGCCCAGGGAGATTACCGGGCACGGCCGGACGACGGTATCGAGCTGACCGGCGCCGCCATCACCAACGCGGTGCGCTGCGTTCCCCCGGAGAACAAGCCGGTAGGCGCCGAGATCGCCACCTGCCGCGGCTTCCTCGTGCCGACGATCGCGCGATTCCCCAATCTCGCGGCGGTCCTCGCGCTCGGCGCGATCGCCCACCAGTCGGTCGTTCGCGCGCTCGGACGTCGTGTCGCGGCCCATCCCTTCCGCCATGGCGGGCGCGAGCCGGTCGGGGCGATCACGCTGTTCTCCAGCTATCACTGCTCTCGCTACAACACCAATACCGGAGTGTTGACGGAAGAAATGTTCATCAACATATTCAATGGTATAGAGCAACATCTTCAAGTCGCCGCGAGACAAGGCGGATCGCGCGCCGGACGCTGAGCGCCACGAACCGACCAACGGCGACCGCGAGTCCCCCGACGCTCCTACCGACCCATCGGCCGGATCGCCCAGGCGACATTCGGCATCAATCGTCGCGCGGCACGACCGGCAGCTTGTGGGCGATGCCCTTGTGGCAATCGATGCAGGTCGATCCCTGCGACAGGTCGACGCCCGTCGCCACAGGCTCCATCTTCTCGCGCGACCGCGGACGCTGGTGTTCGAAGGCCATCGCATCCCAGCTGTGGCAGTTGCGGCATTCGTGGGAATCGTTTGCCTTCATCGTGTCCCAGACATGCGTCGCAAGTTGCAGCCGCTTGGCTTCGAACTTCTCGGGCGTGTCGACCGATCCCAGGACCTTATGCCACAGTTCGTTCGAGGCCTGGATCTTGCGCTTCATCTTCGGGATCCACTCGTGCGGCACATGGCAATCCGAACAGATCGCGCGCACGCCCGAGGCGTTCTTGTAGTGCACCGACGTCTTGTATTCCTCGTAGACCGTATCGCGCATCTCGTGGCACGAGACGCAGAATTCCAGCGTGTTGGTGGCCTCCATTGCGGTGTTGAAACCGCCCCAGAAGATGATCCCGCCGACGACGCCGACGGACAACAGAACGCCCTGGCCGATCATCACGCTGGGTCGCGTGAACCACTGCCAGAGTCGCTTGATGAAGGTGAACATTTACCCGGCTCCAATGCCTATCCCTCGCCGCCGGGGTAGAAAGCCCCGGCGGTCCCTTTGTGAAGCGCGTTGGCCGAATTATTCGGCGGGAAGCGTGGCCAGATAAGCCACGACATTGGCCGCAACCTGATGGTCGATGGCCCGCAGCGCCGGCATCGCCTCTGCGGGCTGACCGTTCAGGACCTTGTGCATGACCTCCCAGGGATTGCCCGAAAGCGAACCCAGCGGATCCATTCCCTTCGGCAGCTTGCCGTCGGCGCCGTGGCAACCGATGCAGGCCGTCTCGTAGACCTGCTTGCCCGCGACCGGATCGCCCTTCGACTTCTTCGCTTCCGCGTCGACATAGAGTGACCAGTCGATCTGGCCGAAGGCGACAAAGTTGGCGAGGTCAAGCAGGTCCTGTTCGGCCAGCTTGTCGCCGTAGCCGTGATCGCCCTTGAGCAGTGTCACGACAGCCGCGGGATCGCCGCCGGCCATGCCCTCGATGCCCTTGATCCCGGTCGCGTGGCTGCCGCTCTTGTATGCCCCGGCCGCTCCCAGCCCATCCCAGCCATGGCATTCCTTGCAGCGCCAGTTGGCTGCTGCATCCTTGGCGTACTTCTCGTTGCTCGCCGGATAAAGCGGGTGGGCCTCCTTCGGCGCCTCGACCTTCACCACGGCGTACCATTTGTCGTAGAGTTTGCCGCCGCGCGCGATCGACCCCTGTTCGGCGTCGGCCCATGCCGTCCCCGCGGCGAGAATCCCTGCGGCAGCGGCTGCCATGGCGACTCCGGCCATCTTTATTCGTCCATATCGGGACATATCTAGCTCCTTCCCTTAAACCCTCCTGGCGGGAAGACGACGAGAGTCGTATTCCCCTTGAACAATACAGCGCCGATACCAACGCTACGTGATGATCTGGATCAACGACCCTTCACCCCGGCGGGCTTCCTCCAGCCGGCCGTGTGCAAGGCCATCGGGCCGGCTGCGCCGTCCTCCGGCTATCGCTGCTCGCGCTGCGGCACCGGCACGGTGTCTGATGAAGAGATTTTCTTCAATTTATTCAGACAGATCGAGGCTCCCCGCGCGAGGCCACAAGCGTGTCGCGCGCGGTCGCGGCGGAAGGCCGTGCGACGTCCTTTTCGTCCATCGACGGTTTTCGCGGGAATGCGCGCGCCGGATTCATTTCGGAACATGCGGGGAGAGTCGACGGGCGCGCGCGTCCGCCCGCGGCGCCGTGCAGAGGCGTCGTCTCAGCCGTGGGCCTTGAGCAGGCGGCCCTTCTCGCGCGCCCAGTCGCGCTGCTTCTCGGTCTCGCGCTTGTCGTGCAGCTTCTTGCCGCGCGCGACCGCGAGCAGCAGCTTGGCGCGGCCGCGATCGTTGAAGTAGATCTTGAGCGGCACGAGCGTCATGCCCTCGCGTTCGACCGACTGGCCGAGCCGCGCCATTTCCCGCTTCGAGGCCAGCAACTTGCGCCGGCGGCGCGGCTCGTGGTTGAAGCGGTTTCCCTGCAGGTATTCGGGCAAATAGGAGTTGATCAGCCAGAGCTCGCCGCCTTCGAGGGAGGCGTAGGATTCCTGGATGTTGGCGTGGCCGCCGCGCAGCGACTTGACCTCGGTGCCGGTGAGCACGAGGCCGACCTCGATCGTGTCGAGCACCTCATAGGAGAAGCGCGCCTTGCGGTTCTCCGCGGCGACCTTGTTGTTCGGATCCGATTTCTTGCCCTGGGTCATGACCGCCAGAGGTGGGGCGCCCGCCTCAATTGATCAAGCCCGCGTGCTTCATCGCGGCGTCGATCTTCTCGGCGGTCGACGCCTCGATGGTGACCAGCGGCGAGCGCACGACATTCTCCACCTTGCCCAGCCGCGACAGCGCATACTTCGCGCCGCACAGGCCGGGCTCGGCGAAGATCGCCTTGTGTAGCGGCATCAGCCGGTCCTGCAACTCGAGCGCAGCATCCTTGTCGTTCCTCAGCGTCGCGGCCTGGAACTCGGCGCAGAGCCGCGGCGCGACGTTGGAGGTGACCGAGATGGCGCCCACCCCGCCATGGGCGTTGAAGCCGAGAGCGGAGGCGTCCTCGCCCGAGAGCTGGATGAAGTCCTTGCCGCAGGTCATACGCTGCTCGGAGACGCGCTCGACCTTGCCGGTCGCGTCCTTGACGCCGACGATGTT
>CAYJMY010000303.1:0-1207 GCA_964371125.1 uncultured Mesorhizobium sp.
AGCAGACGCGCGGCGCCTTCGGCCAGTCGCGCATGGAAGCGATCGTCGCCGACGGGCTGCCGACGGGCGCCTACGAATTCCAGGCGACGCTGTCCAACGGCAACCGGCCGGACTGCCTGGTGCGCATGCCGAACGGCGCGCCCTCGCTCGCCATCGACGCGAAGTTCCCGCTCGAGGCGTGGAACGCGATCCGCGCCGCCGAGGGAGCCGAGGCGCGCAAGGTAGCGACGCAACTGTTTCGCCGGGACATGGAAGTCCACATCCGCGACATCGCGGAAAAATACCTGATTGCCGGCGAGACGCAGGATACCGCGTTCCTGTTCGTGCCGTCCGAATCGGTCTTCGCCGAGATGCACGAGAACTTCGAGGGCATCGTCCAGCGCGCCCACCGCGTCCGCGTGGTGATCGTGTCGCCGTCGCTGCTGATGCTGTCGATCCAGGTGGTGCAGGCGATCCTCAAGGATGCGCGCATGCGCGAGCAGGCGCACCTGATCCAGGGCGAGGTGATCCGGCTCATGGAGGACGTCGGCCGGCTCGACGACCGCGTGCGCAAGCTGCAGGTGCATTTCGGCCAGGCCGCACGCGACATCGACGACATCCTGGTCTCGTCAGGCAAGGTGACCAAGCGCGGCCAGAGGATCGAGGCGCTGGAGTTCGGCGAGACCGGAGCGGACACGCCGGCCGTCGAGCGCGTCGCCGAGCCGCGCTCGGCCGATTCGAAGACCGGGCACCTGCGCCTGCGCGTCGTCGAAGGCGACGAGTAGGCGGCGGCGCTCTTCCCTCGTCCTGCGAGGCCGGCTCACGCTCTTACCTCAGGATGAGGGCGACGACGCCGACGCTGCGATCCCCCCCTTCCGAGGCGGGATTTTCGGGCGCCATGGGGCACGATGCGGCGTCATGCGCGCCGATCTCACGAAGCCCTTGCGTCGGCGCGAACTTCGCGTTTGATTTGGCCAGCGAATCGAGGAGCAAAGCCATGGCCAAAGGTCAGATGAAGGCGAAGAAGGAAACGCGCAAGCCGAAGAAGGACGCCAAGAAGCCGGAGGCAGCGCCGTTGCTCAAGGCGGCGCCGGTGAAGGCGATCCGCATCAAGGAGAAGTAGGACCGGCCGGCACGCGCAGCGCGACGCATGTTCGCGCGGCGCCGGGCGCGCCAACACCGAAAGGGGGGCCCGGGTCGTGAGGGGGCGGGGGGTTGTGGGCGCGGG
>CAYJMY010000303.1:1217-4229 GCA_964371125.1 uncultured Mesorhizobium sp.
GGCGGTGGTTCCGGACAGTGCCGGATCTCAGCCCTTGAAGCCGGGAGGCGTGCGACCGACGCGCGACTTGCGGGCCGCGTAACGGGCGTCGCGCTTGGCCTTGCGTTCCGCTTCCTCCGCGAGGTAGCGGGCGACGCGGTCGTTCTCTTCCTGCTCGCGGAGGCGGGCGGCCTCGCGGGCAGCCTCTTCCGCGGCGAGACGGGCGGCTGCTTCCGCAGCCTCGCGCTCGGCGCGCTCCTTCGCCTCGCGGACGAGCCGTTCCTGCTTCAGCCTCTCCTTCTCGGCCTCGCGGATGGCGCGGGCCTCGAGGATCGCCTTGCGTTCGGCCTGCCGGGCGATGACGAGTGGATCGTCGGCCGGGGGCTTTGACTTGAATTTGTCGAGGAGGGCCTTCTTGGCCTCTATCGCCGCGGTGCGGCGCTCATGGAAGTCGCGTTCTCTATACACTGCCGATTCAATATCCTGCTTGGACTACAGGCCGCTTACATACTTACGGAACGTCAGATATCAAGCGCCAAGTCAGCATGGCAGCCATGAAAAGTTGTGGGTGACCCCCTAAACCGTCTGCTTCGCCGGGCTTTGCGACGACGCGTCGCACGATTATATGCGGCAGACGATCCCTTCGGAGCTCCCCCCGCCGATGACCGCACTGTCCGTCCTGGATCTCGCGCCCGTCCCCGAGGGCAGCGACGTATCCCTGGCGCTCGCCAACTCGCTCGATCTCGCCCGCCACGCCGAGCGGCTCGGCTATCGGCGCTTCTGGCTCGCCGAGCACCACAACATGCCGGGTATCGCCAGCGCGGCGACGTCCGTCGTCATGGCCCATGTGGCGGCCGGCACGTCGCGCATCCGGATCGGCGCCGGCGGTGTCATGCTGCCCAACCACGCGCCGCTGGTGATCGCCGAGCAGTTCGGCACGCTGGCCGCGCTGTTCCCCGGCCGCATCGACCTCGGGCTCGGCCGCGCGCCGGGAACCGACATGGCCACGGCCCAGGCGCTGCGCCGCACGCTCGCCGCCGACGGCAGCGGCTTTCCCCGCGACGTGGTGGAGCTGATGGCCTATTTCGACCCGGCCGTGCCCGAGCAGAAGGTGCGCGCGGTGCCCGGCGAAGGCGAGGACGTCGAGGTGTGGATCCTCGGATCGAGCACCTACGGCGCCCAGCTCGCGGCGATGCTGGGGCTGCCCTACGCCTTCGCCTCGCATTTCGCCCCGGCCGAACTCGACGCCGCGCTCGACATTTACCGCTCGAACTTCCGCCCGTCGGAGCGGCTGGAGAAGCCGCGCGCGATGCTCGGGCTGAACGTGTTCGCTGCCGAGACCGACGCCGAGGCGCGTTTCCTGTTCTCCTCGCTGCAGCAGGCCTTCGTCAACCTGCGCACCGGGCGCCCCGGCAAGCTGCCGCGGCCGGTCGAAGGCTTCGAGGAGACGCTCGACCCGGTGCCGAGGGCCATGCTCGGCCACGCCCTTTCGGCGGCCGTGGTCGGTTGCCCGAAGACGGTGAAGGAAGGTGTCGAGGCATTCATCCGCCGCACCGGCGCCGACGAACTGATCATCACCGCGCAGATCCATGACCACGCGGCGCGCAAGCGCTCGTTCCAGATCCTGGCCGATGTGCATCCTGGATTGCTGATGGCGGCGTGAGGCAGCCGCGGCGGGCCAATCAGCGCACGGCGCCGACCAACTCTGCGTCGGGGAAGCAGGTCGCCGCGCGCCCGGCCTTCTCCTGCCAATCGCCGATCGAGCGCCGCGTGCGGAAACCGGGCAGGCCGTCGGCGCCGCCGACGTCGTAGCCCTTCTTCTCCAGCGTCTTCTGCAGCGCCGCGATGTCGGAGCGGTAGAGCCCGCCGACCTTGCCCCAGCGGCCGGAGAACGTCTTGTCGCCATAGGTGATGCGGTCGGCGCCGTGGCCGATGAAGAGCGCGTAGAGGTCGCTCTCGTTGTATTCCTTGAGCACGTAGAAATTGGGCGTGACGATGAAGGCGGGGCCGCTGCGGCCGGCGGGCATCAGCAGATAGCCCTCCTTGCCGGTCTCGCTCGCCGGGAACGGCTTGCCGTTGACGCGGGAAATGCCCACCGCTGCCCATTCGCCTATCTTGCGGCCGCGGTCCGGCCCTTCCAGCGCGCAGGAGACGGTCTCCGGCACGACGACCTCGAAGCCCCAGTCGCGGCCCTTCACCCAGCCGTGGTCGACGAGGTAGGCGGCGATCGAGCCGAGCGAATCCGGCACCGAGCTCCAGATGTCACGGCGGCCGTCGCCGTCGAAATCGACGGCGTTGTCGAGGAATGAGCTTGGCAGGAACTGCGGCTGGCCGAGCGCACCGGCCCAGGACGACTTCATCGCCGCGCGGGTGGCGAAACCGCGCTCGACGATTTGCAGCGCCGCAAGCACCTCCTTGCGGAACATGTCCTTGCGCGTCGCCATGAAGGCCTTGGTGCCGAGCACCTCGAAGGCGTCGTAGGGCATCTTCGCCGAACCGAAGCCGGATTCGCGGCCCCAGATGGCGAGCACCACCTGGCCCGGAACGCCGTAGCGCTTCTCCACGGCGGCCAGCGTTTCGGCATGGCGGCCGGCGCGGGCGCGGCCGCCCGATGTCACCGCGCCGATCACCTTTTCGGCGAAATAATTGCCGGGCGAGCCGAACTCGGCCTGATGCTGCTTCTTCGGCGTCTTCGCCTCGGCGCCCGGCATGACGAGGTCGGGGAGCTTGAGGTTGGGCGACACGCCGGCGAAGGCGGCGTCGAAGGTCGGCCTGGAGATGCCGTTGGCCTTGGCTTCGGGCCACAGGTCCTTCGACAGCCAGGCGCGGAAGAGGGCGTCGACGTCCGCCGCGGGTGCCGGGGTGGTCAGGATTAAGAACACGAAGAGAAGCGCCCCCTCCACCATGCTTCGCATGGTCCCCCTCCCCCGCTTCGCAGGGGAGGATCCGAGGCCGCGGCCGGCCGCCGCGCCGGATCCGCCCCCGGTCGCGGGGGGGGGGGACCGCCGGCGGGGGGGGGGGGGGGGGCGGGGG
>CAYJMY010000304.1:0-4206 GCA_964371125.1 uncultured Mesorhizobium sp.
TCATCGAGATGGACGCGGCCTCGCACACCGGCATCGACGACATCCGCGAGATCATAGAGCAGGTGCGCTACGCGCCGGTGTCGGCGCGCTACAAGGTCTACATCATCGACGAGGTGCACATGCTCTCGACGCAGGCCTTCAACGGCCTGCTGAAGACGCTCGAGGAACCGCCGCCGCACGTGAAGTTCATCTTCGCGACGACCGAGATCCGCAAGGTGCCGATCACCATCCTGTCGCGCTGCCAGCGCTTCGACCTGAGGCGCATCGATTCGGGCCTGCTCGTCACGCACCTGAAGGACATCGCCGCCAGGGAGGAGATCCCGGTCGAGGACGAGGCGCTGGCCATGGTCGCCCGCGCCGCCGAGGGTTCGGCCCGCGACGCCCTGTCGATCTTCGACCAGGCGATTGCCCACGGCGCCGGCGCGGTTACGGCGGAAGCCGTTCGCGCCATGCTCGGCCTCGGCGATCGCGCGCGCGTCATCGATCTCTTCGAGCAGCTGATGAAGGGCGAGGTCGCCGCAGCGCTCGCCGAGTTCCGCTCGCAATACGACGGCGGCGCCGACCCGGCGACCGTGCTCACCGATCTCGCCGAGTTCAACCATCTGGTGACGCGGCTGAAGTTCGTCCCAACCGCGGCCGCCGACGCGTCGCTGTCCGAGAGCGAACGCGAGCGCGGCGTAGCCTTTTCGGCTGCGCTGTCGGTGCGCGTGCTCTCGCGCGCCTGGCAGATGCTGTTGAAGGGCATCCCCGAGGTCCAGGGCTCTCACCGTCCGGTCAGCGCCGCCGAGATGGTGCTGATCCGCATTGCCCACGCCGCCACGCTGCCCACCCTCGATGAGGCGCTGCGCCAGGTCGATGCGCTCGCTTCCGCCGCGCCCGAGGCCGGCCCGCGGCCGCCCGCGCGCAACGGCGGACCGTCGGCGCCCGGCGGCAACAGCGTCTCCGCCGTCGCGCAGGCCCGCGTCTCCCCGCATGGCGGCAGCGGCCAGACCATGCGGCTGGTCGAGGCCGAGCCCAGTCAGCAGGCCGAGGTTTCGCTTCCCCGCCCGGCATTGCCCGAGCCGGCGCCGGAGGCGCCATCCGTCGCCGTCGCCTCGCTTTCCGACATCGCCGCGCTCGCCGACCAGAACCGCGACATGGCCTTCAAGGTCCTGGTGCGCCGCTGCGTGCGCCTGGTGCGGCTGGAACCCGGTCGCCTTGAGGTCAGTCTTACCGGCGACGCGCCGAAATCCCTTCTCGGCGACCTCTCCGCCAAGCTGAAGGCCTGGACCGGCCGCAACTGGATGGTCTCGCTGTCGCGCGAGGAAGGCGCTCCGACACTCGCCGAGGCCGACGCCGCCCGGCGCGAGACGGCGATCGTCGACGCCAGGAGCGATCCCGCCGTCGCCGCCATCCTGGCGAAATTCCCCGGGGCGCGCATCATCGACGTGCGCATCCCCGACGTGGCCGAAGTGCCGGAAACCGAAACGGCGCCGCTGCCGGAACCGGCCGGCGAAGACGACGACCAACTCTGACGCAAACTAGGAGGCGACGATGAAGGACCTTCTCGGCCTGATGGGCAAGGCCAAGGAAATGCAGGCGAAGTTCCAGGCCATGCAGGAGGATATCGCCATGATGGAGGCGACCGGCCAGGCCGGCGGCGGCATGGTCAAGGTGGTCATATCCGGCAAGTTCGAGATGAAGAAGCTCGACATCGATCCGTCGCTGTTCAAGGAGGACGACGTCGAGATTCTCGAGGACCTGATCATCGCCGCGCACAACGACGCCAAGTCGAAGGTCGAGCAGGCCATGCAGGAAAAGACCCGCGAGCTGACCGCCGGCCTGCCCATCCCGCCCGGCATGAAGCTGCCGTTCTGATTGGCGTACGCTAGTCCTTCAATCGAGCAATCGCCAGGCCGCGGACAATTTGTGCGGCAGCATTGCGACCGGCGCGTTGATCGCTTGCTGAGCTAGAAAGCGTTTGCTGTCCAATACCTGGTAGGTCTACCGGAGTGAATACGGGGTGGCCGCCCTGTGTCCGCTTCTGAAAGCCAAGGTTGGTGAGAACTTCCCCAAGGCGGATATCGGCTTTACTGCTATCCCGGCCGGCAGATTTTATCCGATCTTCTAGACTTGAGGCGCCTCCCGAAAAACGAACTAAGGATGTTATCTTTGATAATACGTATCTAGTGCGCGGTTCGATTTCTACTTTCGTTGAAAGAATGTATCTCAGTATAAATAGAACCCTATCTGAAAATTCATCCTCGTACAATTCTCTGCCAATTTGATCAGATACTATAGGCGGAAGAAGGTGAGGTCTATCATGAATGCTATTTGACAGTGTAAGTGATTGAAGTTCAGAAATTTGCTCCTTAAGCAGTCGTATTAGGTTATCTTTTTCTAAGTTTTCTTCATCTCGCAGTTTATTCCAAATATCTATCTCTTCCGAGGATGATTTAGCTTTGCGTCGAAATTGACGATTAGATTCTTCTAAGAGGTCCTGCCATTCCCATGCAAGTTTTGGATTGCGATTGGCGACGTAATTAATACAAAAATCCTGCACAGCTTGTATTAAATTGTCTTCATTGCTAAGAGTATGTCCTAACAGAAATCGACGCGCAACTCCTACGCCAGCGATGCAAATACCTATCGCTCCTCCATAAGGATTCTTACCTACAGTAATACTCTGTAATTGTTTAGAAAATTCTCTACTAGGTTCGACGACAACGTGTGCGATTCCGCCAAGACGAAATGAAATACTTTCAATCTTTGACTCAGAAATTCCTTTCTCCCCAACTCCAGATCGCGATACGTAGATCACAGGAAGAAATGAATCAAAATCACCTAGGATAAATCTTCCGGCTAAATCGAGTTCATTGAATAGAAGTGCTTTGGGTTTTGCGTTTACGAGCAGGCCTCCGTCGGCCTCGGCCCACCCGTCGTCAATTACCATCTTTAGAAAATATGGCTTTCTGGGTACCTGGACCCGTGCGTTAGCCTTCGCAAGAATGCACTGGGTTCGAGCCCGTAAGGCAGACTGCCCGGCCATCGATGTAAGAATTACCTCACTTCGCCAAAGGCGACCCTCGTCATCCGGGATTTCGTGCCGGGCACCAATGCAGAACCCGTTTTCAAGGCTGCACTCCCTTAATATTAGGCTCTCCCCGTTGGGGGCAGACACCTTGGCTTCACCATCGAATTTCTCGAGTCCAGAGTCTCTTTCGAAAAGTGATGACGTTGGCATGCCTTTTACCCAAGCAATAGCTTGCGCAGCAAAGCAACCGCGATCAATTCGTGAAGAAATGGGAATCTCCGTGGCAAAAATTGACATCGCCCCTCTCATTCAACTTCAATCGACTCAGAAACATTAGCGTAGACAGCAGCCGCGAACCGCTCAAGTACGGCTAAGGATCTATGGCCAGGAAGGGGTCGCCATGGGCCTCGGCGGTCAAAAAAAACGTAGTCGCCATCACCGCTTCGGTCTGTGCTTTTCGCTCAGGCAGATCGCCCGGTTGCACGCACTGGCCTTCACAGTTGGCGCTCGCTAAAGCTAAGCCATGTCCTCCAAGCGAATCGCCGGCCCCGAGATCGAACGCCTGATCCAGTTGCTCGCCAAGGTGCCGGGGCTGGGACCGCGCTCGGCCCGGCGCGCAGCACTCCACCTGATCAAGAAGAAGGAGCAGCTGCTGGCGCCGCTCGCCGCCGCCATGGGCGAGGCGGTCGACAAGGTCAGGGTCTGCTCGGTCTGCGGCAACGTCGACACTGTCGACCCCTGCACGGTCTGCTCCGACCCGCGCCGCGATGCCTCCACCATCATCGTCGTCGAGGACGTCTCGGACCTCTGGGCGCTCGAGCGCGCCGCGGCGCTCAGCGCCCGCTATCACGTACTCGGCGGCACGCTGTCGCCGCTCGACGGCGTCGGCCCCGACGATCTGAACATCAAAGGCTTGGTCTCGCGCGTCGCCGAGGGCGGCGTGCGCGAGGTCATCCTTGCGGTCAACGCCACCGTCGAGGGGCAGACCACCGCCCACTACATCACCGACCAGCTTGCCGGCCTCGGCGTGAAGGTGACGCGGCTCGCCCACGGCGTCCCCGTCGGCGGCGAACTCGACTATCTCGACGAGGGCACGCTCGCGGCGGCGTTGAAGTCGCGGACGGCTTTTTGACATGATCGCAGGGCAGGGTGGCGGGATGCGGTCGACAAGCCCCACGCCCCCTCCACCACGC
>CAYJMY010000305.1:0-4156 GCA_964371125.1 uncultured Mesorhizobium sp.
CGCTGATCGCCCAGGGCGAGCACGACATCTCCTCGCAGTGGTTGCCGCCGGAGGTACTGAAGTCGCTCGCCGCCGAAGGCGCGCAACTCCTCACCGAATCGGGCGGCGCCGGCTTCTACATCAAGATGAACACGGCCAAGCCGCCGTTTGACGACCTGAACTGCCGTCTCGCGGTCGCCAGCGCCTTCGATTACGACGCGGCGATCAAGATGGTGGCGATCACCGACACCGTCTCGCAGGGCAGCCCGGCCTCCGGTCCGCTCCCGGTCGGCATGTTGGGCTCGCTGCCGGCCTCCGACGCCTTCAAGCGCGATCTCGATGCGGCCAAAAAGTACTTGTCCGAATGCAAGCACAAGGACTTCACCCTCGAGCTGTCGTGGATCGGCGAGGTGCCCCTGGAAGAGCGCTTCGCGCTGCTGATGCAGGCCAACTTCGCCGAGGTCGGCATCAAGTCGGAAGTGAAGAAGGTGCCGTGGGCGCTGTTCACCGAGATGGTGACGAAGCCCGAGAACACGCCAAACATCAGCCAGGTCTTCGTGAACGCCGTCACCGGCGATCCCGACACGCTGATCTACGGCATGTACCATTCGTCGGCGGCCGGAACCTGGCAGTCGCCGGAATACCTAAAGGACGCCAAGGTCGACGAACTGCTCGACAAGGGCCGCACCGTCACCACCCAGGAAGAGCGTGCCGCCGCCTATACCGAGGTGAGCAAGCGTCTGCGCGAACTGCAGCCGAGCATCTACGCCTACGACCAGACCGGCGTCTTCGCTGCGAGCAAGCGGGTCTCCGTCCCGGCGCTGTCCGATCCGTCGAAGGGCTTCAGCCTGAACGGTTGGGGCTTCACCTTCGGGCTTTTGCAGTTGATCGTGGAGCCGGCTGGACCGGCCCCTCGCGGCGGGCGCCTAAACGCCGCCGGCCACACCGCCACCACGGGAAGCGCTCATGCCGCCTGTCGTCCGCCTCCTCGCGAAGCGGCTGGGAACCTCTTTGGTCGTTCTGATCGGGGTTTCCATGCTGATATTCGCCATCGCCCGGGTCATCCCGGGCGATCCGGCGCGTATTGCCCTGGGGCCGAACGCCTCGGCCGAGCAGGTGGCGGCGCTGCGCGAGCGGCTCAATCTCGACCAACCGATCGTCGTCCAGTACGGCCAATTCGTCGCCGACCTGCTGCGCGGCGATCTCGGCGTGTCGCTCTACACCAACCGGCCCGTGACCACCGATATCGTCCAGTTCCTGCCTGCCACCTTGGAACTCGTACTGGTCGCCGGCGTCATGATGGTGGTCTTCGGCCTGCCGCTCGGCATCCTGTCGGCCCGCTACCGCAACAGCTGGATCGACAATCTCGTCCGCCTGATCACCCTGCTCGGGGTCTCGGCGCCCGCATTCGTCTGGGCGGTGATCCTGATGCTCGCCTTCGCCTACTTCCTGCCGCTGTTCCCGATCGCCGGGCGCATCACCGACACGATGACGATCCCGACGGTGACCGGCTTCCTCATGGCCGACACGCTGATTGCCGGCGACCTCTCCGCCTTCGCCAACGCCGCCTGGCATATCGTCCTGCCGGCCTTCGCCCTCGCGCTGTCGGGTATCGGCCAGGCGGCGCGGCTGACGCGCTCCAACATGGTCGAGACCTACGACAAGCCCTACATCGAGATGGCGCAGTCCTACGGCTTCCCCGAGCGGCGCATCGCCACTCGCTACGCGTTCCGGCCGTCGATGATCCCGTCGCTCACCATCATCGGCCTCGACTTCGCCGCCATGCTCGGCAACGCCTTCCTGGTCGAGGCCGTCTTCGCCTGGCCGGGCCTGTCGCGCTACGGCGTCGCGGTCATCCTGCGCAAGGATTTGAACGCCATCGTCGGCACGGTGCTGATCATCTCGGCGATGTTCCTCATCGTCAACGTCGTCGTCGACCTGCTGATCGCCTTCATCAACCCGCGCATCCGCTACTCGCAGAGGGCGTCATGAGGCGCACCCTCGCGATCCTACTGCGCAATCCGCTTTCGCTGCTCGGCCTCATCCTCGTCGGCATCGTCGTGCTGTCGGCGCTCTTCGCCGACGTCATCACGCCGTTCCCGTCGCATGCCGGCGCCGTCGTCGACTTCGCCAACTTCAACAAGGCGCCGGAATGGCCCTACATCATGGGCACGGACCTCGTCGGCCGTGATCTCTTCACCCGCATCGTCTACGCCTACCGCATCTCGCTGATCCTCGGGGTCGTCGTCCTGGCGCTCGCCGTGCCGGTCGGCGTCGCCATCGGCCTGCTTGCCGGCTATCTCGGCGGTTGGACCGAGTACCTGCTGATGCGGCTGACCGACGTCTTCCTGTCGATCCCGCCGCTGGTGCTCGCCATGTCGATGATGGGCGTGCTCGAGCCGACGCTGACCAACGGCATGATCGCCGTCACCGCCATGTGGTGGCCCTGGTACACGCGCCTCGTCTACAACCTGGCGCGCTCGGAAAAGGAAGAGGGCTATGTTCTCGCCGCCGAGATCATCGGCGCGTCGCGGCTGCACGTCATGTTCCGCGAGATCCTGCCCAACTGCGTGCCGTCGATCGTCACCAAGATGACGCTCGACCTCGGCTTCGTCATCCTCATCGCCTCCTCGCTCTCCTTCCTCGGCCTCGGCGTCCAGCCGCCGACGCCGGACCTCGGCTCGATGGTCGCAGACGGCGCCAAATACCTGCCCGACTCCTGGTGGCTGACGGTGTTCCCGGGCCTCGCCATCCTGGTCGCGGTCTTCGGCTTCAACCTCGTCGGCGACGCGTTGCGCGAAGTGCTGGGGGCCGAGCAATGAGCGCCCCGACGCTGCTCATCCGCGACCTGCGCCTGGGCTTCCGCGGCTATTCCGGACTGGTCGAGGTCCTGCATGGCATCTCGCTGCACATCGCCAAGGGCGAGCGCGTCGCGCTGGTCGGCGAGAGCGGCTCCGGCAAGTCGGTGACCGCGCGCATCGTGCTCGGCCTGCTGCAGAACATGACGAGCGCCCGCATCTCCGGCCGCGTCGAGTTCGAGGGCCGCGACCTGTCGCGCCTTGCCGAGCGGGAGCGCCACGCGCTGCGTGGCACCAGGATGTCGATGATCTTCCAGGATCCGACCTCGTCGCTGAACCCGGTCTACACGATCGCGACGCAGTTCCACGAGGTGCTCAGGCGAGCCGTGCCGGGTATCGCCGCCGGCGAGGCCCGTCGACGGGCCGCCGTGGCGCTCGCCGACGTCGCCATCGCCGAGCCGGAAAGGGTGCTCGATTCCTACTCCTTCCAGCTGTCCGGCGGCATGAACCAGCGCGTCATGATCGCCATGGCGCTCGCCAACGAGCCGTCGCTGCTGATCGCCGACGAGCCGGGCACCGCGCTCGACGTCACGGTGCAGGCGCAGACGCTCGGCCTGATGCGCGACCTCGTCGCCCGGCACGGCACGTCGGTCCTGTTCATCTCCCACAACCTCGGCGTGGTGCGCGAGTTCGCCGATCGCGTCTACGTCATCTACAAGGGCCGCATCGCCGAGCAGGGCCCGACCGCGGCCCTCTTCGAGGACCCGCGCCATCCCTATACGCGCGCGCTGCTCAGCGCCGTGCCGCGCATCACCGGCGGCGGCATCCCCGACATTGAGGACGCCTCGGAAGAATATTTCGCGCCGCTGGAAGTGCACGAGGGCTATGGCGAGCCGGGGGGCGTGGCGTGATGGCTTGCTTCGTCGTGCACGTCAGCACCCCCACCCCAGCGGGGCGCGGCGCCCGGGCAAGCCCCCCCCCCCTGGTGGGGAGGGGTTAGGGGTGGGGGTACCTCGCCGCGAAAGCGCAACGGGGGGCGTGCATGACCCATCCCTTCCTCTCGCTGCGCGACGTCTCGAAGACCTTCCACACCGGTGGCCGCGAGGTGCGCGCCGTCGATGGCGTCTCCTTCGATGTGGAGGAGGGCGAATGCCTGGCGATCGTCGGCGAGAGCGGGTCGGGCAAGTCCACCGTCGCCAACATGATCCTCGGCATCTACCCGCAGACGCTGGGCGAGATCGCCTTCAAGGGCAGCGCCCTGCCGGGGAAGCGCGACCTCGCCCACCGCCGCGCCATCCAGCTCGTGCAGCAGAACCCGCTGTCTTCGCTCAATCCGCGCCGATCGATCGGCGCCTCGCTGAGACTCGCCCTCGACGTCC
>CAYJMY010000306.1:0-4101 GCA_964371125.1 uncultured Mesorhizobium sp.
CGAGAACCCCGCCAATCCCGACATCCACCGCCGCACGACGGCCGAGGAGATCTGGAACGACACGCAGGGCGCGGTCGACATCTTCGTCTCGGGCATCGGCACCGGCGGCACCATCACCGGCGTCGGCCAGGTGCTCAAGGCGCGCAAGCCGGGCGTCAAGGTGATCGCGGTCGAGCCGGAGGCCTCGCCCGTGCTGTCGGGCGGCCAGCCCGGCCCGCACAAGATCCAGGGCATCGGCGCGGGCTTTGCCCCGAAGATCCTCGACACGACCGTCTATGACGAGATCGTCAAGGTCACCAACGAGGACGCTTTCGCCAATGCGCGCCTGCTGGCCAGGCTCGAGGGCGTCCCGGTCGGCATCTCCTCAGGCGCGGCTCTGCAGGCGGCGGTGGTGGTCGGCTCGCGGCCCGAGAACGCCGGCAAAACCCTGGTCGTGATCATCCCGTCCTTCGCCGAACGCTACCTGTCGACCGCCCTGTTCGAAGGGCTCGGGGGCTGAACGTCGGCGTCCCGCGCCAGCGCCATCCTGGCCCATCCGAAAGCCCCGCTTGTCGCTGACGGGCGGCGGCGGCCGGTGGTGGTGTAGGCGCGCAAGGGGAGGGAGGGGAACCCATGTACACGCTCTACAGCCGGCCCGGATCCGGCGGTTTCGTTGCCGAGGCGGTGCTCGAGATGGCCGGTCAGCCGGTGACGGTGATCAACGTGGCGAAGGGCGAGCCGCCGGCCGCCTTCCTCGCCATCAGCCCGCTCGGTCAGGTCCCGGCGCTGGTCCTGCCCGACGGCCGGTCTATGACCGAATCGGCGGCGATCTCGATCCTCGTCGCCGACCTCCACCCCGAGGCCGGGCTGGCTCCCGCTGTCGATTCGCCCGCGCGACCGGACTTCCTGCGCTGGATTCTGTTCATGTCGTCGGCGCTCTATCCGGCGCTGCTGCGCTACTTCTATGCCGACCGCTACACGACCGCGCCGTCGGGCGTCGACGCCGTACGGGCGGCCGCGCTCGCCGAGACCGACCGCTGCTTCGCCGTCGTCGAGACGGCGCTCGGCGACCGCATGTGGCTCGCCGGCGAGAAGATGTCGATCGCCGACGTCTACCTGCTGATGCTCGCCCACTGGCATCCCGCCGGCGACCGCCCGCGCGACGAATGGGTGCGCATCGTCGACCTCTGCGCGCGCCTGCGCGCCCATCCGGTCGTCGCCCGCCTGAACAGGACGCATCGTCTCTGGTAACACCCCCTCCCGGTGGACAAAGCTTGCGTCGGCGCCACCGGCCGCGAAATGCGTCCAGCGCCGCCTTTGTGGGTTGGCAATCGCGCTTTCATGAAGGACTATCGCTCACCCTGCGCCGGGTGAGGGCGGCGCCGAGAGCATAAACAACGGAGGAACGCCAATGCAGAAACTCGTAGGGAAATTCGTCGCCGCCGGCGCATTCGCGCTCGTCTTCGCCGCCGGCGCGGCGAAGGCCGAGCAGTTCATCAACGTTCTCACCGGCGGAACGTCTGGCGTCTACTATCCGCTCGGTGTCGCGCTTTCGGAGATCTACGGCAAGAACATCGAGGGCGTGCGCACGCAGGTCCAGGCGACCAAGGCTTCGGTCGAGAACCTGAATCTCATTCAGCAGGGCAAGGGCGAGATCGCCTTTGCGCTGGGCGATTCCGTCAAGGCCGCCTGGGAAGGCGACGCCGAGGCGGGCTTCTCCGGCAAGCTCGACAAGCTGCGCGCCATCGCCGCGATCTATCCGAACTACATCCAGATCGTCGCCTCGCAGGAATCCGGCATCAAGGAATTCGCCGACCTGAAGGGCAAGAGCCTGTCCGTCGGCGCGCCGAAGTCGGGCACCGAGCTCAACGCCCGCGCCATCTTCGGCGCGCTCGGCATGAGCTACGCAGACCTTGGCAAGGCCGAGTACCTTCCTTTCGGCGAGTCCGTCGAACTGATCAAGAACCGCCAGCTCGACGCGACGCTGCAATCGGCCGGCCTTGGCGTCGCCTCGATCAAGGACCTCGCCGTTTCCGTGCCGATCACGGTGGTAGCCGTACCGGCGGGCGTGGCCGAAAAGCTCGGCGCGCCGTTCCAGGTTGCCACCATCCCCGCCGGCACCTACGAGGGCCAGACGGCCGAAGTAGCGACGCTCTCCATCACCAACATCCTCGTCACCAGCGCCGACGTCTCCGACGAGATCGCCTACCAGATGACGAAGCAACTCTTCGACAACCTCGACACGATGGTCGCGGCGCACAAGGCTGCCTCCGCGATCAAGCTCGAGGAGGCGGCGAAGGGCCTTCCCGTCCCGCTGCATCCGGGCGCCGAACGCTTCTTCAAGGAGAAGGGCCTGATGTAGTCCCGCATCGGCCGGCGCCTGTGGCCGCCTTCGGCTGTCCGCGGCGTCGGCCGGCGATCCGGCGAGTGCGGGGAGGCGCATGACCGAAAAGTCAGGAGTGGCCGTTCACGGCGCGGCGTTCCACGATCCCACGGGCGAAGGCTTCCCCGCGGGACGGGAGGGCCGCCGCCTGTTCTGGATCGCGGTCGCCTTCTCGGCCTGGCAGATCGCGACCGCGGCGCATCTCCTCAGCGTACCGAGCCAGGTCCTGCGCGCGGCCCATGTCGGCTTCCTCCTGCTCCTCGCCTTCCCGCTGGTCGCCGCCGCGCGCGGCGCGGCGCCGGCAGGCAGGGCGCTCGCCTGGCTTCTATCGTCGGCGGGCGTCGCCGTCGCCGTCTACCAGCATGTCGAATACGCGCCGCTGATCCTGCGCGCCGGCGACCTGAACGGCGTCGACATCGCCTTCGGCGTCGTCGCCCTAACCACCGTGTTCGCCGCGGCCTGGGTCATCATGGGCCCGGCGCTGCCGATCATCTCAGGCCTGTTCCTGCTCTATGCGCTGTTCGGCGAGTATCTTCCGGCGCCGCTCGACCATCGCGGCTACGACTTCTCCCAGGTCATCGACCAGATGGCCTACGGCACGGAAGGCATCTACGGCATCCCGATCTACGTTTCGGCGACCTACATCTTCCTCTTCATCCTGTTCGGCTCGTTCCTCGAGCGCGCCGGCATGATCCGCCTGTTCACCGACGTCTCCATGGGCCTCGTCGGCCATGCCCGCGGCGGCGCCGCCAAGGTCGCGGTCATCGCCTCGGGCCTGATGGGCACGATCTCGGGCTCGGGCGTCGCCAACGTCGTCACCACCGGCCAGTTCACCATCCCGCTGATGAAGCGCTTCGGTTACCGTGCCGCCTTCGCCGGCGGCGTCGAGGCGACCGCGTCGATGGGCGGACAGATCATGCCGCCGGTCATGGGCGCCGTCGCCTTCATCATGGCCGAGACGCTCGGCGTCGAATACTACGAGGTGGTCAAGGCGGCGCTGATCCCTGCGCTCCTCTACTTCGCCTCGGCCTTCTGGATGGTCCACCTCGAGGCCGGCCGGCACGGGCTGCTCGGCCTGCCGCGCGCAGACCTGCCGTCGCCGCTGGCGGCCCTGCGCCGGGGCTGGTACCTGATCCTGCCGCTCGCCGTCCTCGTCTGGCTGCTGTTCTCCGGCTACACGCCGCTTTACGCCGGCACCATCGGGCTGGCGCTGACCGTGCTGCTCATCCTCGGCGGCTCGGTGGCGCTCGGCATCCCCTCCGCCGTCCTGCGCGTGGTCTTCTGGATCGGCCTCGGCCTCGTCGCCGCGAGTTTCTTCCGTATCGGTATCAACGCTATCCTTGCCGCCGCGGCACTGCTCGTCGTCGCCAACCTCGTCGTTGCCGGCGGCCGCGACACGCTGGTAGCCTGCCGCGATTCGCTGGCGGAAGGCGCGCGCACCGCGCTCCCGGTCGGCGTCGCCTGCGCTGTCGTCGGGGTCATCATCGGCACAATGACGCTGACCGGCGTCGCGACCACCTTCGGCCAGTTCATCGTCTCGGTGGGCGAAAAGAGCCTGTTCCTGTCGCTGCTCCTGACCATGGTCACCTGCATCGTGCTCGGAATGGGCATCCCGACGATCCCCAATTACATCATCACCTCCTCGATCGCCGGCCCCGCGCTGCTCGAACTCGGCGTGCCGCTGCTCGTCAGCCACATGTTCGTCTTCTACTTCGGCATCATGGCCGACCTGACGCCGC
>CAYJMY010000307.1:0-4094 GCA_964371125.1 uncultured Mesorhizobium sp.
CCCAGTTTGTGGGGGGGGGGGGGGGCGGGGGGGGGGGTTTGGGGGGGGGGGGGGGGGGGTTGTGGCCGCCGGCCGCGGGGGCGCGCCGCCGCGGCTTCGCCGGCCGAGCAGACGATGCCGCCCATTCCGGCCGCAAGCGCCTGCTCGGCGCGGCGCAGCACCAGCGTGTGCGGGTCGTATTCGTAGCCGGCCTCGATCAGGTCGGCCTCGTCCATGGAGGTGAGCACGGTGACGCCGAGCAGGCACAGATCGCTGCCCCTGGCGGCCTCGACGGCGGCGCGCATCGCCTTCGGATAGGCGTGCAGCGTCAGCATCGAGACGCCCATCCCGACGATGTTCTCGACGCCCCTCGCCACCGTGTTGTCGATGTCGAGCAACTTCATGTCGAGGAACACCTTCGTGCCGCCCCTGGCGAGGTCGCGCGCCAGTTCGAGGCCGCCGGCGAAGACCAGTTGGTAGCCGATCTTGTAGAAGGCGGCCGTGCCTTCGAGGTCGCGCACGACCTTCTCCGCCTCCGCCACCGTCGGCACATCGAGGCCGACGATCAGCCGGTCGCGGAGGGCAGGCGCCGCACTCATGCTTCGTACCTCGTGGAGAAAGCCTTGGCGTGCTCGATCAGGGTGCGGCAGAGCCGCGCCATGCCCTTGCGCAGGCGTTCCTCGCGAAACGAGCCGTCGTCGGCGAAGGCCTCGGCGCCGTTGGGCACGGAGACCTGCGGGGCGATCACCTCCATGCCGACATGGGCGAGCACGGCGCGCAGATGGGCGGCGCTGCGAATGCCGGCGAAATGCCCGTCCGAGGACGAGCAGATGGCCACGATCTTGCCGGGATAGGGCTGCAACGGGCGGCCGTTGTCGCGGTGGACGCGGCTCACCCAGTCGATCGTGTTCTTCAGCAGCGGCGGGATCGAACCGTTGTACTCGGCCGTGCAGATCAGCACCGCGTCATGCGACGCGATCAGCCGGGCGAGCTTCACCGCATTGTCGGGAATGCCCTTCTCGTTCTCAAGGTCCTCGTCCATGATCGGCAGGGGATAGTCGGCGAGCGAGATTCGGGTGATTTCGGCGCCCTGGGCCGCCAGTTCGCCCGAAGCGACGTCGGCGGTCTTGCCGCTGTAGGCGCCGGAGCGGATCGAACCCGCGAAGACGAGGATTTTCGGTATCATCCCTAAAGCCACCTGCCGCTCAGTTGCGCATCGCGCCGGACGCGTACAGGGCGGCGGCGCGGAAATCAATGCGCGTTGCCGGTGCTCCACGGGCGGCGGTAGATCCACAGCTGGGTCGGCGGGATGTTGCGCAGGACGAAGTGGAAGCGCTCGACCGTGTAGTTGCCCTTGCCGGGCGGAACGGGCGAAAGCGGGCCGTAAGTCAGCTGCACCACCGGCCTTCCGGCGGGGATACGTCCGAGCAGGTCCTCGATGTAGCGGATCCTGAGCGCCACCGGGAAGTTCAGCAGCGGTACGCCGGAGACGACGGAATCGAACTCCAGGCCGCGTTCGTCGCCGAGCGTGTTGTCGAGGTCGAACGCGTCGCCGCGGATGACGTTGACGCGCGGATGGTTGCGGCGCAGGTGGCGGACGAAATCCTCGGAATATTCGACGCAGTAGAGGTTTTCCGGCTTTACCCCCCGCTTCAGGATGGCGCGGGTGATGACGCCGGTGCCGGGTCCGAGTTCGAGAACGGGCAGGCCGGAGCCGGTGTCGATGACCGAAGCCATCTGACGGGCGGTAATCGAGCTGGTCGGCACGATCGATCCGACTGCCTTCGGCTTGTGGATCCAGCCCTTGAAGAAGCGCAGTTCGTCGTCGAATTTTTCGGCCAGGGCCTTTTTCAACTCGAAACCGCGCGCCATCGACCGTTCCTCCGCAGACCTGCTGTTATCTAGCACCGCTCCAGCCCCACGCAAGAGCGGTGTTTGGCCCAGGGGTCAGCGCTCGCCGAACGACTCGAAGAAGTCCTTCATACGGGAGAAGAAGCCGCTCGATTGCGGCGAATTTTCCTGCGAGGACAACTTCTCGAATTCCTCGAGCAGCTCGCGCTGGCGGCGCGTCAGGTTCTGCGGCGTTTCGACGGAAACCTGGATGTAGAGGTCGCCGACGGAAGGCTGGCGCAGCACCGGCATGCCCTTTGCCTTCAGGCGGAACTGGCGGCCGTTCTGGCTGCCTTCCGGCACCTTGACCCGGGTCTGGCTGCCGTCGAGCGTGGTCACCTCGAAGGAGCCGCCGAGGGCTGCCGTGGTCATCGAGATCGGCACTTTGCAGTAGAGGTCGGCGCCGTCGCGCTGGAACAGCTCGTGCGGTTTCACCGACAGGAAGATGTAGAGGTCGCCCGAGGGTCCGCCGCGCAGGCCGGCCTCGCCTTCGCCGGCGAGCCGGATGCGCGTGCCGTCGTCGATGCCGGCGGGGATGTTAACCGAGAGCGAGCGCTCCTCGATGACGCGGCCGTGGCCGGAGCACTTCTGGCAGGGGTCCTTGATGATCTGGCCGCGGCCCTGGCAGGTCGGGCAGGTCCGCTCGATGGAGAAGAAGCCCTGCGTGGCGCGCACGCGGCCCGAGCCGGAACAGGTCGTGCAGGCAGTGGGCTGCGTGCCGGGCTTGGCGCCCGACCCCGAGCACTCCGAACAGGTGATGGACGCCGGGACGCGGATCTGCGCGGTCTTGCCGGCGAACGCCTCCTCGAGCGTGATCTCCATGTTGTAGCGCAGGTCGGCGCCGCGCTCGCGGCCGCCCGACGAGCGCTGCCGCCGGCCGCCCATCATGTCGCCGAAGATGTCCTCGAAGATGTCGGCGAAGCCGCCGGCGGCAAAACCGTTGGCGCCAAAACCCTGGCCGCCCATGCCGCCATTCTCGAAAGCGGCGTGGCCGAAACGGTCGTAGGCAGCGCGCTTCTGCGGGTCCTTCAGCGTCTCGTAGGCTTCATTGATTTCCTTGAACTTGTGCTCGCAGTCCGCGTCGCCCGGGTTGCGGTCCGGATGGTACTGCATGGCGAGCTTGCGGAACGCCGCCTTGAGCTCCTTCTCGTCCGCGCCCTTCTGGACGCCGAGGGTCTCGTAGAAATCCGCCTTCATCGACTACCCTGGAATGTGCCTGGCTGCTGGTGCGGGCGAACCCGCCCGCCGCGCCCCTTGGCGCCGCTGGTCCCCGATTTAGTGAGTCGCGCTTCCGTATGCCAGAGCAGACGGCACCGGCAAGCCGGAAATTTGCGCGAATTCAGGCATTTCCCCTTCATCTGGCCGGTACCGTCGGGGCTGCGGCGGCTTCGGCGGGCTCGGGCGCGGCCACGGATGCCGACAGGGCCCGGCGTTCCCTAGTCGCCTGCTTCGCGGCAATGCGCCTTTCGCGCCGAGCGGCGGCGCGAATCCTGCGCCGCTGCCGGACCTGCGAGACGTGGCCGAAGAGCGTCAGCGCGGTGCCGGCGGGTTGGATCAGCGTGCCCGGGAAGATCGCGTCGATCAGGAAGAGCAGGACCCAGCTGAGCATGGCCACGACCGACCCGCAGCAGGCCCTGATGAAGACGCGGCGCGCCCGGGAGAGCGTTTGCCGCGCGGAAACGGCTGAGGGAGGGGGACGGCCGCTCCGAAACGAAACCGGCGCCCGAGAGGGCGCCGGCATTGTGGTCGTTCGACCGGACAGGACGACGTCGGTCAGGCCGACTTCTTCTTGTCGTCGTCGTCGATCTCCTCGAAGTCGGCGTCGACCACGTCGGAATCCTTTGCCATGTCGGCCTTGGCGTCGGCCTGCGCGGCTTCCGCCTGGCTGGCCTCGTACATCGCCTGGCCGAGCTTCATCGAGGCTTCGGCGAGCGCCTGGGTCCTGGCGTTGATCGCTTCGACGTCGTCGCCCTCGGCCGCGCTCTTCAGGGCGGCGATGGCGTCGGCGATCGCGGTGCGGTCAGCCTCGGAGACCTTCTCGCCGTATTCCTTCAGCGACTTCTCCGAGGAGTGGACCAGCGACTCGGCCTGGTTACGGGCCTCGACGAGCGCGCGCCGCTTCTTGTCGCTCTCGGCATTCGCCTCGGCGTCCTTGACCATCTTCTCGATGTCGGCTTCGGAGAGGCCGCCGGAGGCCTGGATGCGGATCTGATGCTCCTTGCCGG
>CAYJMY010000308.1:0-4076 GCA_964371125.1 uncultured Mesorhizobium sp.
GCCCTGCAGAATGCGCTTTGGCATGGTCTTGTCCTTAAGCCTTCTTGCCGGCCGACTTCTCGGCAGCGATGGTCTTGATGCGCGCGATGTCCCTGCGGACCTGCTTCACGCGCGCGGTCTTCTCGAGCTGACCGGTTGCCTTCTGGAAGCGCAGGTTGAACTGCTCCTTCTTCAGGCTGGCCAGTTCGTCGTTCAATTGGTCGTTCGTCTTGGCGCGGACGTCGGAGGCTTTCATGATCGTCCCTTCCCTTAATCTGCGATGCGCTGGATGAAGCGCGTCTTGACCGAGAGCTTGGCCGCGCCGAGACGCAGCGCCTCGCGGGCGGTTTCCTCAGGCACGCCGTCGATCTCGAACATGACGCGGCCCGGCTTCACCCGGCACGCCCAGTAGTCGACGGCGCCCTTGCCCTTGCCCATGCGGACTTCGGTCGGCTTGGAGGTCACCGGCACGTCCGGGAAGATGCGGATCCACACCCGGCCCTGGCGCTTCATCTCGCGGGTGATCGCGCGGCGGGCCGCCTCGATCTCGCGGGCCGTGACCCGGTTGGGCTCCATCGCCTTCAGTCCGAAGCCGCCGAAATCCAGGTTGGTGCCGCCCTTGGCGACGCCGTGGATACGGCCCTTGAACTGCTTGCGGAACTTTGTGCGCTTTGGCTGCAGCATCGTTCTAACTCCAAATTCCTAAGGCCGCTCAGGCGTTCTCGCGGCGACGGCCGCGTTCGCGCTCGCCGGTATGCGAATGGTCGCCCTCGGTGGCGCGGCGCTCCGACGCCATCGGGTCGTGCTCGAGGATCTCGCCCTTGAACACCCACACCTTGACGCCGCAGGTGCCATAGGCGGTGTGCGCCTCGGCCGTGCCGTAGTCGACGTCGGCGCGCAGCGTGTGCAACGGCACGCGGCCCTCGCGGTACCACTCCATGCGGGCGATTTCGGCGCCGCCGAGACGGCCCGAGCAGTTGATGCGGATGCCTTCCGCGCCGAGGCGCATGGCCGACTGCACGGCGCGCTTCATGGCGCGGCGGAAGGCGATGCGACGCTCGAGCTGCTGGGCGATCGACTGGGCGACGAGCGTGGCGTCGGTCTCCGGCTTGCGCACCTCGACGATGTTCAGGTGCGTCTCGGACTTCGTCATCTCGGTCAGCTTCTTGCGCAGCTTCTCGATGTCGGCGCCCTTCTTGCCGATGATCAGGCCCGGACGCGCGGCGTGGATCGTGACGCGGCACTTCTTGTGCGGGCGCTCGATCACGACCTTGGAGATCGCGGCCTGCTTCAACTCCGTCATCAGGTAGTCGCGGATCTTGATGTCCTCGTGCAGCAGCTTGCCGTACTCGCCGGTGTTCGCGTACCAGCGCGAATCCCAGGTGCGGTTGATGCCGAGGCGGAGACCGATCGGATTGATTTTCTGGCCCATCAGGCGGCCTCCCCTTTCTCTTCGACTTCGCGAACGACGATCGTCAGGTTGGCGAACGGCTTCTCGATGCGGCTGGCACGGCCGCGACCGCGGGCATGGAAGCGTTTCATGACGATCGACTTGCCGACGAAAGCCTCCGCGACCACGAGCGCGTCGACGTCGAGATCGTGGTTGTTTTCGGCGTTCGCGATCGCCGATTCCAGCGTCTTGCGGACCGTACCGGCGATCCGCTTGCGCGAGAATTCGAGATCTGCGAGCGCTGTCGCGACCTTCTTGCCGCGGATAAGCGCGGCAACGAGGTTCAGCTTCTGCGGGCTGACACGGATCGTGCGCAGAACGGCGCGCGCTTCGTTGTCGGCGAGCCTGCGCGGAGCTTTGGCCTTGCCCATCGTTACTTCCTCTTTGCCTTCTTGTCCGCGCCGTGGCCGTAGTAGGTACGGGTCGGGGCGAATTCACCGAACTTGTGGCCGACCATGTCCTCGTTCACCGAGACCGGGACATGCTTCTGGCCGTTGTAGACACCGAAGGTGAGGCCGACGAACTGCGGCAGGATGGTGGAGCGACGGCTCCACATCTTGATCACCTCATTGCGGCCGCCTTCACGAACCTTGTCCGCCTTCTTGAGAAGGTAGCCGTCGATGAAGGGGCCTTTCCAAACTGAACGAGTCACCTGGCGTTACCTCTTATTAGCTCTTGCGCTGGTGGCGCGAGCGAAGGATGAACTTGTCGGTCGCCTTGTTGGACCGCGTCTTCTTGCCCTTGGTCGGCTTGCCCCACGGCGTGACGGGGTGACGGCCGCCCGAAGTGCGGCCTTCGCCGCCGCCGTGCGGGTGGTCGACCGGGTTCATGGCGACGCCACGGTTGTGCGGACGCTTGCCACGCCAGCGGCTGCGGCCGGCCTTGCCGTCGTTGATGTTGCCGTGGTCGGGGTTCGACACGGCGCCGACGGTGGCGAAGCACGAGCCGTGCACGACGCGTTGCTCACCGGAGTTGAGGCGCAGGATCGCCGTGCCCTGGTCGCGGCCGACCAGCTGCGCGTAGGCACCTGCCGAACGCGCGATCTGGCCGCCCTTGCCGGGCTTCAGCTCGATGTTGTGGATGATCGTGCCGACCGGCATGGCGCTGAGCGGCATGGCGTTGCCCGGCTTCACGTCGACGTTCTCGCCGGCGACGACCTGGTCGCCCGCCGCAAGACGCTGCGGCGCCAGGATGTAGCTGAGTTCGCCGTCCTCGTACTTGATCAGCGCGATGAAGGCGGTGCGGTTCGGATCGTACTCGAGCCGCTCGACCGTCGCCGTCATGCCGAACTTGCGGCGCTTGAAGTCGATGATGCGATAGGCGCGCTTGTGTCCGCCGCCGATGAAGCGGGCGGTCACCCGACCGTAGTTGTTGCGGCCGCCAGACTGCGTCAGGCCTTCGGTCAGGCCCTTGACGGGGTTGCCCTTGTAGAGGCCCGAGCGGTCGACGATCACCAGCTGGCGGGTCGACGGCGTGACCGGATTGAATTTCTTGAGTGCCATTGTCCTGTCCTCGCGCCTTGGATCAGAGGCCGGTGGCGACGTCGATCGACTGGCCGTCGGCCAGCGTCACAACTGCCTTCTTCACGTCGCTCAACTGGCCGACGGTGCCGCGGAAGCGCTTCACCTTGCCCTTGCGGACGAGCGTGTTGACGCCGGTCACCTTGACGCCGAACAGCGCCTCGATCGCGGCCTTGATTTCCGGCTTCGACGCCTTCCTGGCGACGTTGAAGACGACCTGGTTCCGTTCGGAGGCCATGGTCGACTTTTCGGTGATGACCGGGCTGACGATCACGTCGTAGTGGCGAAGATCGGTCATTTGAAGCGCTCCTCGAGGGCCTCGACGGCGGCCTTGGAAAGGACCAGCGTGCCGCGGCGCAGAATGTCGTAGACGTTGATGCCCTGGATGGGCAGCACGTCGATGTTGGGGATGTTGGTCGCCGCCAGCTTGAAGTTGCGGTCGACCTCCGCGCCGCCGATGACGAGCGCATTGGTCAGGCCGAGACTTGCGAGGCTCTGCGCCAGCACCTTGGTCTTGGCGTCGGCGATGGCGAGGTCGTCGACGACGATCAGGCTGGCGCTCCTCGCCTTGGCCGAAAGGGCGTGCTTCAGCCCGAGCGCGCGCACCTTCTTGGGAAGGTCGTGCTCATGGCTGCGGACGACCGGGCCGTGGGCCTTGCCGCCGCCGCGGAACTGCGGGGCACGTGCCGAGTGGTGACGGGCGCGGCCCGTACCCTTCTGCTTGTACATCTTGGCGCCGGTGCGCGCGACGTCGGCGCGGCCCTTGGCCTGGTGCGTGCCCTGCTGCTTCTTGGCAAGCTGCCAGCGAACGACGCGCTGCAGGATGTCGTCGCGCGGATCGAGACCGAAGATCTCGTCCGAGAGCGAAACCTTACCGGCGTCAGCGCCGGAGAGCGTGGTGATCTTGATGTCCATTATTCCGCCCCTTCATTGGCCACGGCGCCGTCTTTGCCGGCGGCACGAACCGCGGCAGGCTTCGGCGCGCTGTCCGGCAGCGCCACCTTTGCCGCGTCGCGCACCAGGATCCACGCGCCCTTGGTGCCGGGAACGGCGCCGCGGATGAGGATCAAGCCGCGATCGGTGTCGGTGGAGACCACCTCGACGTTCTGCGTGGTCACGCGGGTCGC
>CAYJMY010000309.1:0-4020 GCA_964371125.1 uncultured Mesorhizobium sp.
GGTACAGGATCTCCTCCACGGCCCGGTTGAGCCGGTGGATCTCGTCGATGAACAGCACGTCGCGGTCTTCGAGGTTGGTCAGGAGTGCTGCGAGGTCGCCGGCCTTGGCGATCACCGGGCCGGAGGTCGAGCGGAAGTTGACGCCGAGCTCGCGCGCCATGATCTGCGCCAGCGTCGTCTTGCCGAGCCCGGGCGGGCCGACGAAGAGCACGTGGTCGAGCGCCTCGCCGCGGCCCTTGGCCGCCTCGACGAAGACCTTCAGATTGGCGCGCGCCGCGGCCTGGCCGACGAACTCGTCGAGCGTCTGCGGCCGCAGATTGGTTTCGGCGTCCTCGCCGCGCTTTTCCGGGGTGATCAGCCGGGGGGAGAGGGTCATGCGAGAAATTCCATGCCGGGAACCGCCATCGCCGCCTTCTGATCGAAGGTCACGGTGGACGAACAGCCTGCACGCCTCGAGCAATAGGAAATCAGGTGATCGGCCAGATCGCCCCGGGACGCACCCGCAACGACGGCCGACAACTCGCTCTCGTCCTCGAAAGCGATCTCGCGCGCATCGAGCAGGCTCGCGACGAGCGACCGAATCTCGTCCCGGCTGCGGCCGTAGCGCTGACGCAAGGTCCAAGCGAATTCCACGAGGACGATCAGGCTTATGAACGCCGGGTCATCCGGCGTCCGCGCGCCCAGGAACGATCTTGCCCTGGCGAACTGGTCCTCGTCGTCGCGCACGACGAAGCGGAGCAGGACATTGGTGTCGACGGCTTTCACGTCTTCTTCCCGTGGAGTTCGTTCCACTCTCGAACGATCCGCCTGTCGTCCTCGGCCACTGCCTCCCCGACGGCCTTGTCGAGATCCTCGAGCGTGGCATCGGCTCCCACCGTCGGTTTGCCCAGTATGCCGGCGAGATCGGCGATGTTCCTGTTCTTCGGTCGTGCGACCATTTCGCCGCCCCGGACGGAAATGTACAGTTGCGTGCCCGTCGCGAGCTTCAGCTCGTCGCGAACGTCCTTCGGGATCGTGAGTTGTCCTTTCGAGGACATCGTAGCAACAAATCCCATTGTCCGACTCCTGCGAACATTCCTTACTTTTGGAAGATAGTAAGGAGCGTGGTCGATGGCAATCCTACCGCGCCAGTTCCTTAAGCCCCAGCCGGATCAGCTTGGCCGAATCGGCGCCGTCTCCCGCCGCCTTCAGCGCCGCCGCGACCGCATTCGCGGCGACGTCGCGCGAATAGCCGAGGTTGGTCAGCGCCGAGACGGCGTCGGCGACCGGCGCCGGGGCGACGCCCTCGCCGAGCTCCTGCTTCAGCCCGATCGTGCCCGATGCCGAGCCGGCGAAGGCCGGCGCCTTGTTCTTCAGCTCTGTGACGATGCGCTCGGCGACCTTCTTGCCGACGCCCGGCGCGCGCGAAACCATGGCGATGTCGCGCAGCGCAATCGCGTTGGCGAGTTCGGGCGGCGACAGCGTCGACAGAATGGCGAGCGCCACCTTGGCGCCGACGCCCTGTACGTTGCCCATCAGCAGGCGGAACCACTCGCGCTCGAGCGGGGTCTGGAAGCCGTAGAGCCGGATCATGTCCTCGCGCACGTAGGTCTCGATGTAGAGCACCACCGCCTCGCCCGGCGCCGGCAGCGCGGCGAGCGTCTTGGCTGAACAGTGGGCGATATAGCCGACTCCGTGCACGTCGACCGTGCAGTGGTCCTCGTCGATCTCGTCGAGCGTGCCCTTGAGCTTGCCGATCATGGCCGAACCGACGTCATGGATGGCTCTCCGGGGTGATCAGCTCGACGCCGGGGAAATAGGCTTGGTAGCCGCCGGGGCCGCGGGTGAGGATCGGATAGCCGCGTATGGCGGCATGCGCGCCGATGAAGAAGTCGGGCAGGACCTTGTCGCGTCTGCCGCCGCGCCGGCGATAGAGCGCGAATGCCCGCGCCGCCGCGAACGCCGCGTCGAAGGGCAGTGCCTCGCGCCGGAACGCATCCGATGGAAGGGCGGCATCGACGTCTTCGATCGCCTCGTAGCGCATCGAGAATTCCGCGAAGATGATGGGATTGATGACCACGCTGCCGCGTCGTCGCGCCTCTTCCACCTTGGAGCGCGACCATTTCAGCCATTGCGCATCCCGTACGGCGATGTCGATCAGCACGTTGGTGTCCAGCAGCGTCGCCACGCTCAGCGGTCTCGCGTCAGCGCCATGACCGCATCCGCGTCCATGGCCGGATCGCCCGTTCCCTCGAGCCGGTCGAGCGCCGTCAGGAAGCGCTCGAGCCGCTCGCGGTCGGCGAGCGCCTGCCGGCCCTCTCGGGGCGCGATGGTGATCTTGCCGCCCTCGACGCCGAACACGACCTCGCTGTTCGGGCCGATGCCGAAACTGTCGCGCAGATCCCGCGGAATCGTCACCTGGCCCTTGCTGGTCACGCGCATCGACGTCTCCTTACACGTAAGAATTTATCTTACTTGGAGAACAAGTCAAGAACACGCGTAAATTTCCTAACCCGCCATCGCCGCCGCCATGCGGCCGACCACGCTCTGGCGGTGATGGGCGTGGCAGATGGCGATCGCCAGCGCGTCGGCGGCGTCCGCCGTGTCGGCGGTGGATTTCGGCAGCAGCACCTTCACCATCATCTGGATCTGCTTCTTGTCGCCGTGGCCGACGCCGATCACCGTCTTCTTCACCGCGTTCGGCGCGTATTCGGCGACGGCGAGCCCGGCCCGCGCCGGCACCAGCATGGCGATGCCGCGCGCCTGGCCGAGCTTCAGCGTCGCGGAAGCATCCTTGTTGACGAAGGTCGCCTCGACCGCCGCCTCGTCGGGACGGTGCTGGTCGAGCACGGCCACAAGGCCGTCGTGGAGCTGGCAGAGCCGGTCGGCCAGCGCCGCCGCCTCGTCGGAGCGCACCGTGCCGGCGGCGACGAAGCGCAGCGCATTGCCGTCGACGTCGACGATGCCCCAGCCCGTCCTCCTCAGGCCGGGATCGATGCCCAGGATGCGAATCGCCTTTGCCATCGTGCCACTCTATTGCCTGGCGCCGGGCTTGCCAGAGGAAAGTGAACAAAAGGAAAACATCTGCACCGATCGCTGCCGGCCCGGTGGCGCTATGGAAAGAGTATCCATCCTGGCGAAACCTGTGCGCATGTCCTTTCCCGAATTCAACGATGCGCTCGCCGTGTTCCTCGCCACGGTTCTCGTCGCCGGCCTGGCGAAGGGGCTGTCGGGCTTCGGCTCCGGCATGATCCTGGCGCCCGTCGCCGGCGCGCTCTACGGGCCCAGGGCGGCGCTGCTGATCATCGTCCTGATCGACTCCTTGCCGACGGTGCCGATCACCATCCCCGCCCTGCCGCTGGCGCGGTGGCGGGAGGTGCTGCCGGTGACGGCCGGGCTGCTGTTGTTGTATCCCGCCGGCATCTACATTCTGACGCACGGCGACACCGGAACGCTGCGCTGGACGATCTCGATCGCCGTGCTGGCGTGCGCCGCCACGCTGATGTCCGGTTATCGCTACCGCGGCCCGCGCAATGCTGCCGTCTCGCTCGGCGTCGGCGGCGTCGCCGGCATCCTTTCCGGCATCGCCTCGATACCGGGACCGCCGGTGATCGCCTACTGGATGGCGTCGGGACTGCCGGCGGCGATCGTTCGCGCCAATCTGCTCACGCTCTTCCTGCTCGGCGAGGTCATCTCGCTCGGCAACATCTGGGCGGCGGGTTTGTTGAAGGCGGAGGTGGTGATGATCGCGCTCGTGGCCGCGCCCGTCTACTTTGCCGGCCTGCTCGCCGGGGCGCGCGGCTTCGACCGCTCGAGCGAACGGACCTGGCGGGTCGCCACCTACGGACTGATCGTCCTTGCGGCGGTCGTTGCACTTCCGCTGTTCGACGGCCTGCTGCCGCGCTGAGCCTCAGACGCGGCCGAAGGCGGTGTTGAGCAGCGTGATCTGGTCGGAGACGGGATTTGGCCGGCGCCGGGCCCGGGGGGGAGCGGCCGCCCCCCCCAAAACCCGCTCATACAACGGGGGGGCCACGTTGTGGG
>CAYJMY010000310.1:0-3993 GCA_964371125.1 uncultured Mesorhizobium sp.
GTAGGCGCCCGGCCACTTGTCCTTCACGCCGGCCCAGCCGACCTTCCAGATATCGCCGAACGGCTTGCCGCAGTCGTAGAGCGCGTCGGGATTGGAGCCCCATTTCGCGTCCGTGTAGCATTCCTTGGTGTATTCGGGGAACGCGATCCACTCGCCCTTGTACTTCGCCGGGGCCCAGTGCGGGGCGTAGATCCACAGCATGATCGGCGCCTGGCGCTGGTAGGCGCTTTCCAGTTCGGCGAAGAGCGCGGCGTCGGTGCCGGCGTGGATGACTTCGAAGGGCAGGCCGAGGGCCTCGACGCGCTCGTCGTCGAAGCCGCCCCAGGTCACCGGCCCGCCGAGGTAGCGGCGCTTCGGGGCCGTCTCGGCGGTGGAGAACGCCTCGGCGCACTTCGCGTGCTTCAGCGCTTCCCAGTTGGGCAGGCCGGGGCACTTCTCCTTCATGTATTCGGGGAACCACCACTCTTCCTTGGCCTTCATGCCGGTCGGACCGAAATTCTCGGTCTTGCCGGTGGCGAAGGAAGCGTCCATCGCGTCGCGGCCCGTGGTCTCCCACATCTCCATGGCGACGTGCAGGTCGCCCGTCTCGAGACCGGCGAACTGCGCCAGGTAGTCGGCCTGCACGTATTCGATGCTGTAGCCGGCCTTTTTCAGGATCTCGCCCATCAGCTCGGTCGTGATCAGCTGGCCGGTCCAGTCGTGGAGCGTCAGCTTGATCGGATCGGTGGATTCCTGCGCCTTGGCCGGCGAAAGCGCCACGGCGCCGGAAATCGCCAGTGCGGCGATGGCGGAATAGGTCATGCGATTGCGAAATGACATGTCGAGCCTCCTGCTCACCCTCTGCAGCCTTGTCTTCGACGCCACCGCTTCTTATTGGATCGATAGGACGATCCGCGATTGGCTTGGCGAGCAATGTCACGCAGCGAAAGCCGGGTTGTCAACGCAATGATGCGGCGATTTGTGATTTTGTGCCTGCATGATGTATGGTTTTGGGCGAAAGCCGGAAACGATGCCGAAAAAACAGTCAGGCCGTCGATAACAAAACCGGCAATCCGGGCAGGATGGGCAGTTTGATGAAGCACTCCAAGCGACACGGCGAGATCCTCCGTCTCCTGCAGGAGGAGGGCACCATCACCATCGCCCGGCTCGCCGACCGTTTGGGCGTGTCGCTGGAAACGGTCCGGCGCGACGTCAAGCCGCTGACCCGCCACGGCGCGATCATCAAGATGCACGGCGCCATCGGGCTTCCCTCTCTCGCCGGCGAGGCGCCTTTCGAGCGGCGCATGCGCGACAACGCCGAAGCCAAGCGGCAGATCGCGCGCCACGTCGCCTCGACCATCCGCGACGGCGATTCCGTCATGCTCGACACCGGGACGACGACCAGCTACCTCGCTCGCGAGCTGCTCGGCCACCGGCGCCTGACGGTCGTCACCAACTCCTCCGACATCGCCCGCACGCTGGCCACGGTGAACGGCAACAAGGTCTACATGGCCGGCGGCGAGCTGCGCAGCGACAGCGGTGCCGCCTTCGGCGTCTCAGCGATCGAGTTCGTCAGCCGCTTCAGCGTCACCCACGCGGTCATCTCGGTCGGCGCCGTCGATGCCGACAACGGCATCATGGACTACGATCTCGAGGAGGCCGAGTTCGCCCGCATGGTCCTCTCCCGCGGCGCCCGCGCCATCGCGGTCACCGACCACAGCAAGTTCGGCCGGCACGGATTGGTGAAGGTCTGTGACTTCTCCGGCCTCGGCGAACTCGTCGCCGACCGCGCCCCGCCCGCCGAGATCGCCGCGCGCCTAGAGGAAGCCGGCGTCACCCTGACCGTCGCG
Source organism: uncultured Mesorhizobium sp. (assembly GCA_964371125.1). Classification (GTDB taxonomy): domain Bacteria; phylum Pseudomonadota; class Alphaproteobacteria; order Rhizobiales; family Rhizobiaceae; genus DUSC01. Next base: position 1,830 of record CAYJMY010000310.1, read on the forward strand.
CCGGCGGCGAAGGGCTGAGCCTCTTCCCAGGCGCCGCCGCGGTGTATTAAGTCGCGGCCATGGCCTTCACCATCCGCCAGCTGCAATACTTCGTCGCGGTCGCCGAGAAGGGCACCGTATCCGGCGCCGCCCAGGGCCTGTCGATCTCGCAGTCGGCGATCACCGAGGCGATCAAGGAGCTCGAGGGCGATCTCGGCGTCGAGCTGTTCGAGCGCCATCCGCGCGGGCTGGCGATCACCCATAAGGGCCACCAGTTCCTGCGCCACGCTACCAAGATCCTCGCCGACGTCTCCGACGCCAGGCTGGCCTTCGCCCGAGACCGCGAGGTCGCTTCGGGGCGGCTCCAGCTCGGCGTCACCTCGCTCGTCGCCGGCTACGTGCTTTCCGATCTCCTCGCCCGCTACCGCCGCGCCTTCCCCGGCGTCGACGTCACGGCCATCGAGGACAATGGCGACTATCTCGAGCATCTGCTCGTCGGCGGCGAACTCGACGTCGCCGTCATGGTCATTTCCAACATGCGCGACCGCATGGCGCTGCAGGCGGAAATCCTCGAAGTCTCGCCGTACCGCCTGTGGCTGCCGCTCGGCCACCACCTCGCCGGGGCCGACATCATCGGTATTAACGACATCGCCTCCGAGCCCCTGATCATGCTCACCGTCGACGAAATCGAGGAGAACACCGGCAAGCTGCTCGCCGCACTCGGCGCCAAGCCGCACGTCGCTTTTCGCACCCGGTCCGTGGAGGCCGTGCGCAGCCTGGTGGCGACCGGCGCCGGCATCGCCCTGCTCCCCGACCTCGTCTACCGGCCGTGGTCGCTGGAAGGCGACCGCATCGAATCCCGCGACATCTCGGGCTCTTTGCCCGTCGTCCAGGTCGGCATGGTCTGGCGCCGCGGCTCCGGCCTGTCGCAGACCGCGCGCGACTTCATCGGCATCGCCCAGGGGCAGAGGGCGGTGAGGCAGAGGTAGCCGGCGATTGGCGCATCCGGCGTTCGATGGTAACGTGGCCGCATGAACCAGCCGTTCCGATCCCCGGACCTCTCGCTGACGACCCAGGCCGCCGAAGGCCTGCCGCGCCGGCGCTGGAGCGTGGCCGAAATCGAGGAGGCGACGCGGCTCGGCCTGTTCGACGAGGACGAACGTTTCGAGCTGATCGGCGGGGAGATCGTGCCGATGAACGCCAAGGGCATTCACCACGAGGTCGTGAAAGCGGCGCTGAATTTTCACTTTGCCAGGACCATGCCGGACGAGGTGCGCTTCGCCGTGGAAACCACCTTCCGCCTCAGCGAGGACAGTTTCGTCGAGCCCGACTTCATCTTCTTCCGCCGAAGCGACGGCCTCGCCGCTCTCAATCCGCGCAACGCGCTGCTCGCCGTCGAGCTGGCCGATTCCAGCCTCGGTTGGGATCTCGGCCGCAAGGCCCGGATCTACGCGCAGTTCGGCATTCCGGAACTCTGGGTGGTCGAAGCGCGCTCGCGCCTAACCCACGTCCACAGGCGGCCCGGACTGGAGGGCTACCAGGAGATCGTCCAGGTGCCGGAAATCGAGGCGCTGCGTTCGAGTGCGATCGCCGGGCTGACGGTGACGCTGAGTACGCTCGAATACAGGTGAAGCCCAACTGCCGCTCGCCGGAGCCTCGCAGGTTATATCGGAAATTCCGATATCACCTTTCTGACAAATGAATTTGCGAATACGGCCGATCTAAGACAGGTTCATACTAGGGACGATGCCGCCGATTGGAGAGCGGTTCCCTCAATGGGAGACGACACGATGAAATCATTCCTGAAATCCTGCACCGCACTCGCTCTGGCGCTCAGCATCCCCGGCCAGGCCATGGCCCAGTTGAAGGAGATCGGCGCCGGCGAAGGCCAGGTCAACATCGTCGCATGGGCCGGCTACATCGAGCGCGGCGAGACCGACAAGGGCTTCGACTGGGTGACCAAGTTCGAGGCGGCGACGGGCTGCAAGGTCAACGTCAAGACCGCCAACACCTCGGACGAGATGGTCGCGCTGATGAACGAGGGCGGCTTCGACCTCGTCACCGCGAGCGGAGACGCGTCGCTGCGTCTCATCGCCGGCAAGCGCGTCCAGCCGATCAATATCGACCTGGTGAAGAGCTGGTCCACGGTGGACGACCGCCTGAAGGACGCGCCCTGGCACACGGT
>CAYJMY010000311.1:0-3970 GCA_964371125.1 uncultured Mesorhizobium sp.
GTCCTTGCGCGTGGCGATAGCGGCGCCGAGCCGGTCCTTCAGCCCGTTGATCGCCGGGCCCATCACCTGCCGCTCCTCCGGGCTCATCGAGCCCAGCGTCTTCAGGAGTTCGGACACCGAGCCCTTCTTGCCGAGGGCGGCGAGGCGCACGGCCTCGATCGCCGTTTCGTCGGCGGCCGCGGCGATGTCGGAAAGCAGTGAGGCTTCAAGGGAAGCGATGTCGCTCATGTCAGGTCTCGTTGGACTCTCGTCTCGGCAAGGAAAAACCCGCGCCGGCCCTGCCAGCGCGGGTTTCCCAAACCAGAATTTCGAATGCTTGGGAAGCGCTGGACTTAGGCCACAGCGCTCTCAAAAGCGTTCGGGGTGGTGTTCTTCAGGTACTCGAGCGCGACCTTGGCCTTGGCGACCAGCGCGGCGAAAGCCTGCGGCTCGTGGATCGCCATGTCCGACAGGATCTTGCGGTCGATCTCGATGCCCGCCTTGTTGAGGCCGTCGATGAAGCGGCCGTAGGTCAGGCCCTGCTCGTGGACGGCCGCATTGATGCGCTGGATCCAAAGCGCGCGGAACGAGCGCTTGCGGTTCTTGCGGTCGCGGTAGGCGTACTGCTTCGACTTCTCCACCGCCTGCTTGGCGATGCGGATGGTGTTCTTGCGGCGGCCGTAGAAGCCCTTGGCGGCTTTCAGGACCTTCTTGTGCTTGGCGTGGGCGGTGACGCCTCTCTTGACGCGTGCCATGTCATGATCTCCTTAACGCTGTTCCGGGGCCGAATGCTCAGAGGCCGTTCGGCAGAAAATTCTTGATGACCTTCTTGCCGTCCGGTTCAGCCAGAACCATCGTGCCGCGGGCATCGCGAATGAACTTGTTGGAACGCTTGATCATACCGTGGCGCTTGCCGGCGGCGGCGGACTTCACCTTGCCGGTCGCGGTGATCTTGAACCGCTTCTTGGCGGCCGATTTGGTCTTCATCTTGGGCATTTTGCTACTCCTTTCGAGGCGTCGAAGCGCCTCTTGTCGCTGTTTCCGCACCGACCAAAGCGCGGAAAGCAAATGAAACCGCCACGGCATGCCCTGCCGGGCGGTCTTTATGGAACGCGGCTCCATATCAGCAGCCGCGGAGAATCGCAACAGGCCCCGGAAACGCAAAAAGCGCCGTGCGGTCGCACGACGCTTCGCGGTGGTTGCGATGGCCCGCCGCGCCTCAGCGTGGCGCCAGCACCATCATCATCTGCCGGCCCTCGAGCTTCGGCTCGGCCTCGACCTTGGCGATGGTCGCGACGTCTTCCTTGACCTTGTTGAGCAGCTTCATGCCGAGTTCCATGTGCGCCATCTCGCGGCCGCGGAAGCGCAACGTCAGCTTGACCTTGTCGCCTTCCTCGAAGAACCGGCGAACGGCGCGCATCTTCACGTCGTAGTCGTGGTCGTCGATGTTAGGCCGCATCTTGATCTCCTTGATCTCGATGACCTTCTGGTGCTTGCGCGCCTCGGCCGCCTTCTTCTGGTTGGCGTATTTCAGCTTTCCAAGGTCGAGGATCTTGACCACCGGCGGGGTCGCATTCGGGGAGATCTCGACGAGATCGAGACCGGCCTCCTCTGCGGCCAGCAACGCCTCGTTGATGGAAACGTCGCCGCGATTGGCGCCCTCTGCGTCGATGAGCTGGACCCGGGGTACCCGGATGTCCCTGTTTGAGCGCGGCCCTTCCTTGGTGGGCGCGGCTGCCTTGAATGGTCTGCGAATGGCCGTTGTCTCCTTCTGCCGTTGACGTTCTTCGTTCCCGCGGCGCCTATGTCGTGCCGGCGCGCCGCGAGTCAATATCACAGGCGATGAAAGAAATCGACTGACCTGCTGCCGCGTCGCGAGGCGCCGCCGGGCCTTTGCGCTTCGGTTTTCCTGTGCCAGACAGCGGCGGAAGGAGAGTGGAATCATGGCCGAGGAAATGCACACGGAATTCGAGGTCGCCGGCGAGAGGATCGCGGTGCGCCATCGCGCCGGCCGCGTTCCGGGCGTGGTCTGGCTCGGCGGCTTCCGCTCCGACATGATCGGCACCAAGGCCGAGACGCTGGACCGCTGGGCCGCCGAGACCGGCCATGCCTTCCTGCGCCACGACTATTCCGGCCACGGCGTGTCCGGCGGCCGCTTCGCCGACGGGACCGTCTCGAAATGGCTGGCCGAGAGCCTCGCCGTGTTCCGCCGCTTCACCAACGGCCCGCAGGTTCTCGTCGGCTCGTCGATGGGCGCCTGGATCGCCTTGCGCATGGTAGCCGAACTGCGCCGGGCCGGCGAGGCCGGCCGCGTCGCCGGCATGGTACTGCTGGCGCCGGCGCCCGACTTCACCTCAGAGCTGATGGAGCCGCAGCTCACGGCGGAGCACCGCGCCGCGCTCGCCGAGAAGGGTTTCTTCGAGGAGCCTTCGCAATACTCGGTCGAGCCCAACGTCTACACGAGGGCGCTGTTCGATGACGGCGCGGCGAACTGCGTCATGACCGGGCCGATCGACACGGGCTGCAAGGTCCACATCCTGCAGGGCGATGCCGATCCCGACGTGCCGCCGGGCCACGCGCGCCGGCTCGCCGGCCTGCTGCCGCCGCGCGACGTGACGCTCGAGATGATCCCCGGCGGCGACCACCGCCTGTCGCGGCCCGAAGACCTCGACCTCCTCGTTGCCACCGTCGCCGCGATGGTCGGCAGGGCGGCCTGAGACCATGCGCGCATCCATCCCGATCTCGGCCTTCGTCGCGGCGATCGTCGGCTTCGGCGGCACGCTGGCGCTGATCATCGCCGCCGCCGACGCGGTCGGCGCCAGCCGCGCCGAGACGGCAAGCTGGGTCACGGCGATCTGCCTCGCCATGGCGCTGGAGACGGCGTGGCTGTCGTGGCGCACCAAGATGCCGGTCATCACCGCCTGGTCGACGCCGGGCGCCGCGCTGGTCGCCGCCTCGAGCGGCTTTTCGATGGCTGACGCGGTGGGCGCTTTCGTCGTCGTCGGGCTCCTGCTCGTCGCCACCGGCCTGTTCAAGCCGCTTACCCGGCTGATCTCGAAGATCCCGTCCTCGGTCGCCTCGGGCATGCTCGCCGGCATTGTCGCCGGCTTCGCCATCAACGCCGTGAAGACCATCCCCGCCGATCCATGGCTGGTACTGCCGCTGATCGCCGCCTTCTTCGTCATCCGCCTGTTCAACCCGGCGCTGTCGGTGCTCGCCGTGCTGGTCGGCGGCGGCGCGGCGGCGTTCCTCACCGGCCGCGTCGGCGGCCTGCCCGCGCCGGAACTGTCGACGCTCGTCGTCACCTGGCCGGAATTCTCCTTCGCCGGGACCGTCGGCCTGGCCATCCCGCTCTACCTCGTCACCATGGCTTCGCAGAACCTGTCGGGGCTCGCCGTGCTGCGCGCCGCCGGCTACCATCCGGAAGCCGGGCCGCTGATCGGCGTCACCGGCTTCCTCTCGCTGCTCACCGCGCCGTTCAACGCGCTGACCACCAACCTCGCCGCCATCTCCGCTGCGATCTGTACCGGGCCCGACGTGCATCCGGATCCGGCAGAGCGGTGGAAGACCGGGCCGTTCTACGCGCTCGCCTATCTCGTCTTCGCCCTGTTCGGCGCCTCGCTGGTCGCGATCTTCGCCGTCCTGCCGCAGAGCCTGATCGTGCTCACCGCGGGCCTGGCGCTCACCGCGCCGCTGGCCAATGCGCTCGCAATAGCGCTGAAGGACGAGGGCGAACGCATGGCAGCGACCGTCGCATTCGCCGTCACCGCCTCGGGGCTCGCCGTGTTCGGCATCGGCTCGGCCTTCTGGGGACTCGTCGGCGGCCTAGCCGTTCTCGGCCTCGAATACATCAAAAAAAGGTAATCGCTACAACCGCTTGTCCGGTTTTCGGGCGACCGTTCTTGAAGCCGCCCCGGGAAGCACCCATCTCGATTCCACGCAGCCGCGGTTCGGCTGCCTCGAACAAGGAACGGAATTGAGATGAACACGA
>CAYJMY010000312.1:0-3942 GCA_964371125.1 uncultured Mesorhizobium sp.
GCGTTGGTCATGCCGTGATGGGTGTCGTAGAGCGCGCCGATCGGATGCGACAGCGAATGGATCGCGCCGAGCCCCTTCTGGAAGGCCGTGGCGCCCATCGCCGCGGCGGCCATCATGTGGGCGCGCGCCGTCAGGTCCTTGCCGTTGGCGTAGGCTTTGGGCAGGTTCTCCATGGCCAGCCGGATGCCCTCGACGGCGATGCCGTCGGCCATCGGGTGATAGCCCGGCGCGCAATAGGCCTCGAGGCAGTGGGCGAGCGCGTCCATGCCGGTGCCGGCGGTAATGAAGGGCGGCATGCCGACGGTCAGTTCCGGATCGGCGATGACGATGGCCGGCAGCATCTTCGGGTGGAAGATGACCTTCTTGGTGTGGCTCGCCTCGTGGGTGAGAACGCCGGCGCGGCCGACCTCCGAACCGGTGCCCGCGGTCGTCGGCACGGCGACGATGGGCGCGATCTTCGACGCATCGGCACGGGTCCACCAGTCGCCGATGTCCTCGAAGTCCCAGACCGGGCGCGTCTGGTGCGCCTGGAAGGCGATCAGCTTGCCGAGGTCGAGCGCCGAACCGCCGCCAAAGGCGATGACGCCATCATGGCCGCCCTTCTTGAACACCTCGATCCCGGCGTAGAGGTTGGATTCGACCGGGTTCGGCTTCACGTCGGAGAACACGCCGTGCTTGACCTTGGCGTCGGCGAGCAGCTTCAGCGTCGAGGCGACGACCGGCAGCCTGGCCAGCCCCGGATCGGTGACGAAAAGCGGATTGGACATGCCGACGGCCGACAGGGCGTCGGGCAATTCGGAGATGCGCCCCGCGCCGAAGCGGACGGTGGTGGGATAGTTCCATTTGGAGACGAGCTTGGTCATGGTTCTGGTTCTTTCGGGGACTTCGGTCACACGGGTTGGGTGTCGGGAGTTCTCCGCCGCATCATCGACACGGCGCGCTCTATCGGGGCGGCGAACAGCGGATGATCGGCGATCTCCGGCCATTCCAGCGCCCAGTAGGTTTCCTTCCGCGCCGGCCGCGGCGGAAAGATCGCGCCGTCGTGCGCGTTGACGAACAGGTCGGCGAATCCGTCCAGGAGATCGGCCGCAGGCGGCCGCCAGCCGGCATCGAAAACCAGCTCCGTCTGCGTTCCCCGGCCGAACTCGATCAGCGCGTCGCGCTGTTCCGCCGGCACGGAGCGCAAGGCGGCGGCGGCATTGAACAGCGTTCCGCACTGGCGGTGCTCGCCGCGGCCGACGAACAGGTCGTCCTGCGGCAGGTCGAGCCTGTCGGCGATCACGCCGTTCAGGAGCCTGACGAGTTCGATGGCATCGCGGTCCGCTGTCGCGTTCGCCCAGCCGGCGCGCGCCCCCGCCGCATCCCTCAGGGAAGGCGGCAGGGAGAGCGCCTCGACCATGGCGGGAATGACGGAGCCGTGCTCGTCCACGGCCCGGTCGAACGAGACGGCGATGATCGTGGCGTCGGCCCCGTCGCGGCACTGGCTGAGCACGAGGTCGTAGCGATGGTCGACGTGGTCGTCCCACGCCAGCGTCCTGTCGACATAGGCGCCCAGCGGCTGGCTGTCGCGGCGCTTGCAGTTCTGCGCCCAGCGCGACGGCAGGAAGGTCGACCAGTGACGGAAGACGAAGAGGAAGGCGAGGTCGCAATCGTCCAGGCACTCCGCCAGGCGGCGAAAACCGGCAACGCCGATACTGCAAACCACCTCCGCCGACATCAGCAGCGTGTGGGCGCCTGCGGCCCGCGCGGCCTCGACCGCCGCACGGAGGGCGCCGTTCTCCCAGGACGGCGACTTGGTGTTGAGGATGGCCGTGTGATGTCCCGCCGGGCTGTCGGGATAGAACACGCCTTCTTCCAGCAGCCTGTCGCGGCATGAGGCCATCAGCGTCTGAAACGACGTCGTGCCCGACTTGTGCGGGCCGCCATGGATCACGACGCGCAGGCTGCGGTTCACACCTTTTCCCTCAGATGGAAGCTCTTCGGCCGTGTCAGGTTCTCGTAGCCGACGACCGACATGGCGCCGCCCTTGCCGGTGTCCTTGACGCCGGTCCAGACCAGCCCCGGGTCGACATAGTCGCAGCGGTTCATGAAGACCGTGCCGGTCTCGACGCGGTCGCCGATCGTGGCGGCGTGATCGGTGTCGGCGGTCCAGATCGAGGCGGTCAGCCCGTAGGGGCTGTCGTTCATCAGCGCGATCGCCTCCTCGTCGTTCCTGACCTTCATGATGCCGACGATCGGGCCGAAACTCTCCTCGCGCATGACGCTCATCTGGTGGTCGACATTGGTGAGCACTTCGGGCGCCAGGTAGGGCGAGCCCTCGCGGTCGCCCTCGACCTTCATATTGATGTGCGCGACCGCGCCCTTGCGTAGCGCCTCGGCCTTCTGCTCACGGATGAAGTCGGCGAAGCGCGACTGGGCCATCGGCCCCATCGTCGTCGACTGGTCGAGCGGATTGCCGACGACATAGTTCTTCGTCTCGGCGATGAAGCCCTCGACGAATTCGTCGTAGACCTTCTCGTGCACGTAGATGCGTTCGATGCCGCAGCAGCACTGGCCGCTGTTGTAGAACGTTCCGTCGACGAGGTTGGCGACGGCGTGGTCCATCTTCACGTCGGGGAGCACGTAGGCCGGGTCCTTGCCGCCGAGCTCGAGCCCGAGCGTCATGAAGGTGCCCGCCGCCGCCTTCTCGATGGCGCGGCCGCCGGCGACCGAGCCGGTGAAGTTGCAGTGGTCGACCTTGCCGGAACCGAGCAGCTTCTCGGTCTGCCCGTGGCTCATGACCAGGTTCTGGAACAGGCCCTTCGGCAGCCCTGCCATGTCGAAGGCTTTCTGGAAGCGCTCGCCGACGACCAGCGTCTGCGCGGCGTGCTTGAGGATGACCGCGTTGCCGGCCATCAGCGCCGGCACGATGGAATTGACCGCCGTCAGATAGGGATAGTTCCACGGCGCGATGACGAAGACGACGCCGAGCGGCTCCTTCTTAAGGTAGCGGCGGAAGCCGGGACGGTCTTCGGGGATGAAGGGGGCGAGCGCCTTTTCGGCCAGCGCGACCATGTAGCGGGTGCGCTCCTCGACGCCGCCTTTCTCGCCGCCGTAGCGGACCGGCCGGCCCATCTGCCAGGCGAGTTCGGGCACGATCTCGTCGTTCATGGCGAGCAGCGCCTCGAGGAAGGCGAGCAGGTATCTGCCGCGATGCTCGATCGTGGTGCGCGCCCAGTCGGCCTGGGCGGCCTTGGCGCGCTCAACGGCGGCGTTAATCGCCTGGTCTGTAGCGACCGGGCGCTCCACGTAGATCGAGCCGTCGACGGGGGATTTGAGTTTGACCGTTTCGGTCATGATGGTTCCTCTTTTCTTTCCTCAGTACCGCTCGAAGCCGCGATGCAGCTCCCAGTCGGTGATGCGCCGGTCGTATTCCAGCTGCTCCCAGCGCGCCGTGTGGACGTAGTGCTCGACGACGTCCTCGCCGAGCGCGGCCTTCAGCATCTTCGACTTCGCCAGCGTCTCGGTCGCCTCGCGCAGCGTCTTCGGGATCTCCGGCAGCTTGGCAGCCTGGTAGGCGTCGCCGACGAACGGCTTCTGCAGCTCGAGCTTCTCGTCGATGCCGGCGAGGCCGGCTGCGATCAGCGCCGCGAAGGCGAGATAGGGGTTCAGGTCGGCGCCGCCGATGCGGCACTCCATGCGGATTCCCTTGGTGCCCTCGCCGCACAGGCGGAAGCCGGCGGTGCGGTTGTCCTCCGACCACATGATCTTGGTCGGCGCGAAGGTGCCCGACTGGAAGCGCTTGTAGGAGTTGATGTAGGGCGCCAGGAAACAGGTGAATTCCCTGGCATACTTCAGCTGGCCGGCCGACCATTGCTGACCGAGCGTCGACAGGGTCCACGGGGCCTTCTTGTCGAAGAACAGCGGCGTCTTGCCGTCGGCGCTCCACAGCGAATTGTGGAT
>CAYJMY010000313.1:0-3940 GCA_964371125.1 uncultured Mesorhizobium sp.
GGAGAAGGTGCCCCGAAGGGGCGGATGAGGGGTGCTGGACGGAGCGCTGCGCCGAAAAACAACGCGCTCTCAGCACCTTGTCGACAATGCCGCGTTTCTTCCAACACCCCTCATCCGACCTCGCTTCGCTCGGCCACCTTCCCCCGCAAGGGGGGAAGGGGATGGCGCCTCAGCCGAGCAGGCCGGCGCGGATCTCCGCCTCGAGCCGGTCGACGGCGGCGGCGAGTTTTTCGTCGATGACGTGCAGGTATTCGGTCCAGTCGCCGACGTGGCGCAGTTCGGCGGCGCCGTCGGAGATGCCGCGCAGGCCGACCAGCGGCACGTCGAAATGGTGGCAGGCGCGCAGCACGGCGAAGGTTTCCATGTCGACCATGTCGGCGGCGACGGCGTCGTAGGCCGCACCCGAGACGATCGAGGCGCCGGTGGCGAGCGTCGCTTCCGGGATGCCGGCGATGCGCAGCGGCAGGTCGACGACGGCCGGCAGGTCGAGGAACGGGGTCGTGCCCTTCGCGAAGCCGAGCGCGGTGGCGTCCATGTCGCGGTAGGAGACGGACGCCGCCTGGTAGACGCCGGTCTGCTCCAGCGTGCGGCTGCCGGCCGAGCCGAGCGAGACGACGAGGTCGGGCGCCCTGCCCGCCGCGGCGAGCCGCGCCAGGTGGACGCCGAGGCGCACGCCGGCTTCCACCGGACCGACGCCGGTCATCAGCGGGGAGAAGCGGGCCTTCAGATGCGGGCCGTACTCGGCGTCGACCGCCATGACGAAGAGGACGGGGCGGCCGGCGATCGCGGTCGGGTCGGCCATCGCGGTCAGCCCGACAGGCCGTCGCGGCCGGTGATCGTCATCATCGTGCCGGTCATGGTGGCGATCAGCTTGGCCTCGCCGTCGGCGGCGAAAGCATAGGCCTGGCCGTCGGCGACGATGATGGTGCGGCCGGGCTTGGTGACGGAGCCGCGGAAGAGGAAGCGCTCGCCCTTGCCGGGCGCGAGCAGGTTGACCTTGAACTCGATGGTGAGCACGGCGGCGTCTTCCGGCATCATCGAGAAGGCGGCGTAGCCGCAGGCGGAGTCCAGCGCGGTCGAGATGACGCCGGCGTGGAGGAAGCCGTGCTGCTGGGTGAGATCGGCCGAATAGGGCATCTCGATCTCGACGATGCCGCGGGTGACGCGGGTCAGCTCGGCGCCGATGGTGCGCATCGCCGGCTGGCGGGCGAAGCTGGCGCGCACGCGTTCCTCGAAACCCGCCACTGGTATCGGCCCGCGCGCCATGATCGTCGTCCTTCGCTGCTTTTTCCGCTTATCGCAAAGCAGGGCCGCGGACGCAACGGCATTGCTGCAATGCAGCATCAAGACCGACGGACGGTCAGTTGAGAACCCAGATCGAAGCGTTGAGCAGCGTGGCGAAGGAAACCCAGGCGGCGTAGGGCGCGAACATCCACGCGGCGGCACGGTCGGCCGTCCAGCTGGCGCCGATGAAGGCGAGGATCGTCACCAGCAGCAGGGCGACGACGGCGAGGGCCGCGCCGACCATGTGGGCGGCGAAGAACACCGGCGACCAGAGGAAGTTGAGGACGAGCTGGGCCGCCCAGAGCTTCATCGCCGTGCCGCCGGCATCGCGGAGGAAGGTTCGCCAGCCGGCGACGGCGATGAGCACGTAGAGGATCGTCCAGGCCGGCGCGAAGATCCAGTTCGGCGGATTGAAGGGCGGCTTCTCGAGCGCCGCGTACCAGCCCTCGGGGCGGGTGACGAAGCCGATGGAAATACCGCCGCCGATGACGAGCACGAGGAAGACGACCAGGGCGATCCGATTGCGCAAGAAAACCACTCCCGCTGCGGCCGGGATATCCCGAAATTGGGGCTGCGGCGGCGGCCGTCAACCGCGGCGGTCGAGCGCGGCGAAGAAAAACCCGTCGGTGCCGGTGCGCAAGGGTCCGAGCGCAAGGCCCAGCCCGGGCTCGACGCGGACGGCGTCCGCCCGGCCGGGGAAGTGCGCCTGCCACAGGGCGGCGTGGTCGACCGCGGCGAAGTCGCGATGGCGGCCGAGGAAGGCGGCGACCTGGCGGGCGTTCTCCTCGGCGAAGACCGAGCAGGTGATGTAGCAGAGCCGGCCGCCGGGCTTCACATAGGCGGTTGCCGCGTCGAGGATCGCCGCCTGCTCGGCGACGCGGGTTTCCAGCTGGCGGGCGGAGAGCCGCCACTTGGCGTCCGGGCGGCGGCGCCAGGTGCCGGCGCCGGTGCACGGCGCGTCGATGACGACGAGGTCCATGCCGCCGGCGAGCGGGGCGAGCTCCGCCGGCTTCGCCACGACCTGGACGTTGCGGCTCTCGGCGCGGCGCAGCCGGTCGAAGATCGGCGCCAGCCGCGACTTGTCGGAATCGTGGGCGAAGACCTGGCCGCGATTGTCCATCGCCGCCGACAGCGCCAGCGTCTTGCCGCCGGCGCCGGCGCAGAAGTCGAGCACCTGCATGTCGGCTCGCGCACCGGCGAGCCCGGCGACGATCTGCGAGCCCTCGTCCTGAACTTCGAACCAGCCCTTCTGGAAGGCGGGCTCGGCCTGGACGTTGGGGTGGCGGCCCGCACCCTCGATGGGCGGGATGCGGATGCCGAAGGGGGCGAGCGCGGTGGCGGCAGCACCAGTTCCGGCGAGTTCCTCGATGACTTTCTCGCGCGCGGCGCGCAGCGGGTTGGCGCGCAGATCGAGCGGCGGGCGGCCGGAGAGCGCGGCGGTCTCGGCAACCCAGTCGCCGCCGAAGGCTTCCTCGAGGTTGGGCACGCACCAGTCGGGGCAGTCGGCGCGCACCGCGTCGGGGGCGGCGGCGAGGTCGCGCGCGGCGATGCCCGTCTTCTCGTCGGCGGATAGCGGCTCGGGGGCGAAGCGGTCGCCGGCGAGCGCGGCGTCGAGGGAGGCCGGCGTCTGTCCCCATTCGAGGAGGAGCGCGCCGAAGCCGAGCGCCCGCGAGGTGTCGGCGCCGAGGAGCCAGGCGGCGGAGCGCTTGCGCCTCAACGCGTCGTAGACGATGTTGCCGATCGCGGCGCGGTCGCCGGCGCCGGCGAAGCGGTGGGACAGGCCCCAGTCCTTCAATGCATCCGCCGCCGGCCGGTGCCTGCGCTCGATGTCGTCGAGCACCTCGATGGCCGCAGCCAGCCTTCCGCCCAGTCTCATGTCCGGCAATCCCGCTTCGGTCGACCCGATCGCGGCAAGAGCTAGCCGGGGGCGGGACTTTGCGCAAGGGGCGCGGCGGTGCGGGCGGCGACCCAGTCGGGGCGCAGGATGGCGAGGTTCAGTTCGTCGCGGTGTTCGCCGTGGAAGAAGGCCGCGCCGCGCGCGACGCCCTCGGCGACGAAACCCACCGCCTCGTAGACGCGACGCGCCCGCAGATTGTCGGGGAACGTGCCGATGGCGAGCCGGTAGGTGGCGGTGGTTGCGAAGACATGGTCGACGACGGCGCGCATCATCGCCTTGCCGAGCCCCTCGCCGGGCCGCGACACGGCGACACGCTGCACCAGCGCAACCCGATCGGCGGCGCGGGCGCCGCGCAGGATGGCGAAGCCGACCGGCTCGCCGCCGGCGCGTGCGATAAGATAGTCGTAGCGTCCGTCGGCGAACGCCTCGCGGTGCCGGGCCTCGTCCCAGCGCCCGACCAGCGCTTCGTAGCCCGGAAGCCGCTCCGTCGCCATGACATAGGCGAGGTCGGCCTCTGTCGCCGCAACCAGCTCCACCTGCGGATTCCCGGCCATCGTCCCGCGTTCCCCGTTTCGCCGCCGGCGGCAGGAGAAGACGATCCGGCCGCTCCTGTCCAGCCGGGGGACGGGCCGCGGCGGAATCCGGCCGGTTAAAAAATGAAGGGGCGGCGCCCGCCGGCGCCGCCCCGCGCTGCCGGTGGGGTGGCCGGGCGCCTACTTAGCCCGGTCGAAGCGGGCGGGGGTGATCACCATGGTGCCG
>CAYJMY010000314.1:0-3921 GCA_964371125.1 uncultured Mesorhizobium sp.
GTTATGGCTGGTTCGTCGCAGCGCCCTATCGCGCTCCCGTTGTCGGAAGCCACGCCCTCGGCATGGAGGGCTACAAGACCATCGCCTATGAAATCGTCGAGCAGTCGGGCGGCGTCGCCCCCGACTGGTGTGCGTTGCCCGTCTGTTACGGCGATGCGCTGTCCGGTGTCTGGGCGGGCTTCCAGGAGCTGTTCGCTCAGCGCGCGATCACGCGATTGCCCAAGATGGTTGCGGCCGAGGTGCATGGGTCCCTGGCGCAGGCGCTCGTCACCGGCAGCGACAGGGTCGACGAGCTCAACATGGCATTTGAGAGCCTTGCCGTCTCGATCGGCGCGCCACGCAGCACCTATCAGGCGCTCAAGGCGCTGCGCGAGTCCTCCGGCCGCGCCGTGCCGGTGCACAATGATGGGCTGGTCGCGATGCAGGAGCGATTGGCACGCAGCGAGGGTATTTTCGCCGAACTGGCGTCGATCACGCCTCTTCTTGCGGTCGCAAAGCTGCGCGAAGAGGGCGTCATTGCTCCCGAGGAGCGCGTGGTTGCAGTCGCCACTGCGAGCGGATTGAAGGACCTCGATCGATCGGTCGCCCACCCAGCGGAGAACACCATCTTTCGGTCGACGGACGAGGCCTGGGAGTGGCTTGGCCGCAAAGACGCCAGGCTGATGATGCAGCAGGTATAGCCAGTCACCGGCTATCAGCGACTGAATCCTTCATCTCGAAATCGAGCGTGGAGGATCTGGCCGAGGCCCCGTCTCGCCCAAGGGAACCGCGTCCAGTCCGCCTCGGAAGCGGGCTCGATGGCCGTGAGCATTATGGGTTCGGAGGGCGGCGTGCCTGGCCAGCCGGGCAACGAGGCAAGCCACGCATCATCGAAAACCGTTTCGGCGTAACGGTGACCCTCGTCCGCCATGATGACCGCCACCCGGGCGCCAGGACGGCTTCTGGCAGCCCATTTTGCGACAAGGGCGGCAGCGCCACTGGTCGGACCCTGGAAGATGCCGTGCTCGCGCAACAGGCGACGGGCCTCCCCGAAGGCCGGATAGGCGCCGACCCAGTGGACTTCATCGACGAGGTCGTGGCGGAGGTTGCCGGGAATCAGGCTGTTGCCGAGACCGCGCAGCATCCGTTTGCCGGCCGGCTGTCCAAACAGGACGCTGCGATGGGTGTCGACCGCGATGATGACAAGATGCGGAAAGACCGCGCGCAGAAAGGCCCCCGTCCCGCACAGCGAACCGCCGCTCCCAACGCAACCGACCAGGCAATCGATCTTACCGATCCTCCGAACCAGCAGTTCGGCCAGACGGGCATAGGCAAGCGCGTTTCCTGGATTGTCATATTGCTGCGGCCAGAAGCAATCCGGTTCCTTCTGCCGAATATCCTCAAGCCGCTGCAGGCGCCGCAGCTGATCGCCATTGCCGTCGGGGTCTTCGGTAATGATGATGGTTGCACCGATCCCCTCCAGGCGCGCCCGATACTTCGCATCGATGAGGCTCGAAGCGGTGACCAGTGTGAGCCGGTATCCCCGGGCGGCCGCCAGCAGTGAGAGAGCCATGCCGAATGTGCCCGAAGTCGTCTCGACGATTCGCATACCGGTCTGGAGCGCGCCATCGGCTGCGGCGCGGTCCAGAATGTGTCGCGCCGGCATGAGCTTCATCAGGGGAAAGGCTGCTGCGAACAGATTGGGAGACAGCACGGCCATGCGAGGGGTCTCGAGCGCGCGGAAATAGTCGGCTTCAAGGGCTACCATTTTGCGCCGTCGTCGTTGATCTGGTGAATTTCGACATCGCGGAAGCCGGATCGCTCTGCCGATGTTGCGACGCGGCCGGCGCGATGCCGCAAATCCCTGCCGGTACGGTCGAAGAGAATGCCGAGCAATGAGCCGCTATGCGCCACCTGGACGCCGCAGGCGCCGGCTTCCTCGGCGATCTCGAGGACCCGTTCGAAGTGCTGCTTGGGCAGGTGCCGCTGACTGATGCGCGCGCTGGCGGTCGCCGCAAGCCCAAGGCAGTCGGGATCCTGATACCGGACCGCGCGGGCGATCAACGCGCGAAGGACGCGGAACTGTTGTATCTCCAGGCGGTCATAGCGTGCCGGCGCCAGTTGCAGCGTGTCGATCGGCTGGACGCCATCTGGCTTGAAGCCGACCAGAAGCAGGGGCGGCAACGTGCCGCCGAAATCCTCCAAGACGATGCCCTCCCGCTGCGCGAAGAGGACAGCGTGACCGTCAAAGGCTATGGCGTCGCTGGCTCGCTCGGCGGCGACCGCGAGCTGGCCGATGCGGGAGGGCTGCAGCTGGGCGTTGTGGGCCGCCGCGACAGCGCGAATGGAGGCGACGACATCCGCGGTCGAGGAACCGTAGCCATGACCCACCGGAATATCGCTCTCGATGCAAAGTGTTCCTCCGTCCGCGATGTCGAGGTGGTCGAGTGTCAGCCGGGCAGCCAACCCCGCTTTGGTCTTGCTCTCCGGAAATGCGGTTAGGGCGAGTGCGCCTGTGAGCGTGAACATCGCCCTTGAGGTCAGCCTCGCGAGCGGGAGAGTGACCAGGCCCCGATGAAGCCGCCCGGTCTCATCTTCGAAGACCCCTTGCAACAATTCTCCGTGGTGACCGATTGCCATTCCGAAGCCGCGCCGGAGCGAGGACCCATCATCGCGTACCGATTTGCCGTCTCCAGCCACGATCCAATCCCAGCGATCCGCGTCTGGAGCAAAAAATGGCGTCGCGAATGCCAGCCCGCCGTCATCGGATTCCGGCATTGACCAAGATCCGCCCGGTCGCGGCCCGCGAGTCTGATTCAGGCGACGAATCCCTGATGTCGAAGAGCCGCTCCTGCTCGCCGCTGCACAGGCGAGACTTACGGCCGGAGGAATTGGAGCAGGTATTCATCGAGGTTGGCATCCACCTCTCGGCATTCAGCGTTTGTCGGGACGGGACCGACGTTCGCACACCACCGCGGAGCGCCAGACCGGCAATGCGACGGCCTATCGGCGTATACCAGGGGCGGCGCGCCAAATGGCGGGACCACCGGCAGGACGATCGCAATCTCGTCTTCCGGCGATTGGAGCAACGCGGCGGTGAAGCATTCATGCAATCGCCATACCGGAGGTCGGATCCGGTTGGGTCAGCTCCCGGCAACACCGAGCGATACGCCATCGAAGGACCGGCAGCCGGGGAAACCGCATCGGTCAAGGCGGGGAAGGGAAGATGTGGATGTTTGGCGACCGTGCACGACGTTTACGTGGGCGCAATCGAGCCGTAGCCCCAATGTCGATCGGTCACCGGCACTCCTCCAGGGCGCGTCGACAAGCACGGACCGAGCGGCTTCCGATTGGCCTGATCTGGCCGAAGGCCGGCTGCGCCTCGATCGCCTATGACGCAACAGCGTCGTCGGAACTTTCTTCCCCTGGCGGCCGGGCCGCCATTCCTCGCGAAGCAAGAAAGTCTCGCCTCAGCTGTCCAGCCCTTCGGGTGCGCCGCCGATCGCCTTCCGCCGGACGATGGCCATCGAAGCCGCGTGGTGCGGCTCGATAGCACCAAGGAGAAATGACATGGCTACCATCGGCACCTTCAAGAAGTCCGGCAACGAGTTCACCGGCGAAATCGTCACCCTGACGGTCCACGCCAAGAGCGTCCGCATCACCCCCGAAACCCGCGCCGGCGGCGACAACGCGCCGAGCCACCGGGTCTTCGTCGGGAAAGCGGAAATCGGCGCCGCCTGGGCAAAGCGCTCCAACGAGGGCCGCGACTATCTGGGCCTGAAGCTCGACGATCCCAGCTTCACCGCTCCGATCTTCGCGAATCTCTTCGATGACGAGACAGGCGAAAGCTACAGCCTCATCTGGTCCCGCCCCAGCCGCCGAAACGGGGAGTGACGTCTCCAACCCGCTCGCGCCCGACGCGGTCGGGCGAGAGCCTTCGAC
>CAYJMY010000315.1:0-3904 GCA_964371125.1 uncultured Mesorhizobium sp.
CTCCGGCGTCGGCCGATGCACCACATCGACCTCGCCGAAGACCTCGACCTTGCTCCGGATTCTCGCCGGCAGAGTGATTCAGGATTTGCAGGAAGTGCTCTAGACCTCAGCTTTCGGCGCTATAAAGTGCGCCCGCGTTCGTCGCGCTGCGACGAAACGCTCGCCGACATATTTCGATCGGGCGCTATCTGCCGCCTGACGACATTCACCGCCACTTCGGCCCGCAATCCGCAGGAAGGACCGGACATGACGACTGAGAGGCGCCAGGTTTCGATTTTCAGGGAGTTCCTCGACAGCGAGGCGTCGGGCGGTCTCGTCCTGATGGCCGCGGCGGTCGCCGCGCTCGTGGTGGCGAATTCGCCTCTGTCGGCATACTACTTCGAAGCGCTGCACGCCTTTGTCGGCCCGCTCAGCCTGTCGCACTGGATCAACGACGGACTGATGGCGATCTTCTTTCTTCTGGTCGGCGCCGAGATCAAGCGCGAGATGCTCGACGGCCAGCTCTCGACCTGGCCGCGCCGGATCCTACCTGGCATCGCCGCGGCCGGCGGCATGATCGTGCCGGCACTCATCTATGTCGCGCTCAACTACGACCAGCCCGAGACGATCCGCGGCTGGGCGATCCCGACGGCGACCGATATCGCCTTTGCCCTCGGCGTGCTGTCGCTGCTGGGCAAGCGCGTGCCGGCTACGCTGAAGGTCTTCCTCACCGCGCTGGCGATCATCGACGACCTCGGCGCGGTCATCATCATCGCGCTGTTCTACACGAGCGGCCTGTCGCTCGCCTATCTCGGCGCGGCGGCGGCGATCCTCGTCCTTCTGACCGCGATGAACCGGTTCGGCGTGACCAGGCTCTGGCTCTATCTAGCGATCGGCGCGGTCCTGTGGTTCGTTGTGCTGAAATCAGGCGTGCACGCGACGCTCGCCGGTGTCGCGCTGGCGCTGACCATCCCGCTTCGCCGCGCGCCGGGCATCGCGCACGACCTCGAGGAATCGCCGCTGCACCGGCTCGAGCACCTGCTTCACCGCTTCGTACCCTTTGTCGTCATCCCGATCTTCGGCTTCGCCAATGCCGGCGTCTCCTTCGCCGGCATGACACTCGGCGCGCTGGTCGAGCCCCTGACGCTGGGCGTCGCCTTTGGCCTCGTCTTCGGCAAGCTGATCGGCGTCTTCGGCACCGCCTATGTGGCGATCCGCTCCGGCATCGCCGCCATGCCGGCGAATTCCGGCTGGAGCCACCTTCTCGGCGTCTCATTGCTGTGCGGCATCGGCTTCACGATGAGCCTGTTCATCGGCCTGCTCGCTTTCGCCGGAAACGAAACACTGCAGGAGGAGGTCAAGATCGGCATCCTCAGCGGCTCCTTCGCCGCTGCGATCCTGGGCTCCCTCGTGCTCTTTTTCGGGCCGAAGCCGGCGCCGGGCCTCGACGAGGAGTGAGACTCAGATCCGGTCGCGCAGCGCGAACCAGTTCAGCGCCAGGAAAAGCAGCGGCGCACGCAGGCGTCGGCCGCCGGGGAAGGGCGGGATCTTCAGGTCTTCGAGCAGACGCAGGCGGTCGCGGTTGCCGCCGACTGTCTCGGCGTAGAGCTTGCCGACGAAGTTGGAAAGCATCACGCCATGGCCCGAATAGCCGCCGGCGGAGATAACGTTCGGCATCACCTCGCGCACGTAGGGCTTGCGCGGCATGGTGATGCCGACGAAGCCGCCCCAGCCATGGGTGATCTCGACATCCTTCAGCGCCGGATAGATCTCGGTGATCTGGCGGCGGATGTGGATCTGGATGTCCTTCGGGTCCTTGGCGGCGTAGATCTCGCGCCCGCCGAACAGGAGCCGACCGTCCCTCGACTTACGGAAATAGCGGACGACGAAGCGCGAGTCGTCGACCGATTCCCCGTCGGGAATGACCGGGCTGTCGGCGCCGAGCGGCACGGTCGCGCCGATGAAGGAACCGATCGGCATGACATGCGCGGCGCTGTCCGGCTCGAGGTCGCCGCCATAGGCGTTGACCGCCAGGAACCCCTTCGCCGCCCTGATCGTGCCAGTCGGCGTCGTTACCACGACCTTGCCGCCGCGCGACTCGATCTTCAGCGCCTTGGTGTTTTCGTAGAGTTTCGCCCCGGCCTCCGCCGCCACGCGGGCGGTGCCGACGACGAGCTTCAGCGGGTGGATGTGGCCAGTGCCGGTATCGCGATTGCCGCCGAAGAAGCGTTCCGAGCCCACCCGTCGCGCCGTCTCGGCCGCGTCCATGAAGCTGATTTGCGGATAGCCGAAACGGGTCGCCATGACTTCGGCATGCCTGCGGTAGTCGTCGAGGTAGCGCTTCTTGTGGACCACCGACAACTGCCCCGGCACGTAGTCGATGTCGATGCCGTGCGTGGCGCTGAAGTCGATGACATAGGCCTTGGCCTCTTCGGCGAGGTCGAACAACGCCTTGGCCCGGGTGAAGCCGAGTTCTTCCTCGAGCTCTTCCACCCACGCCCGCTGGCCGGTGCCGAACTGTCCGCCGTTGCGCCCCGAAGCGCCGTCGCCGAAGCGATGCGCTTCGATCAGCACGACGTTCGTGCCCGCCTTGGCTAGGTTGACCGCGGCGGAGAGACCGGTGTAGCCGCCTCCGACCACGACGACGTCGGCCGTGCAGTCGCCGTCGAGCGACGGATAGTCCGGCCGCGGGCCGACGGTATCCTCGTACCAGGAGTATCCGGGGGAGATGGGGGAGGTGTATGGCATGGACGCTTCGCGCATGGAGAAAGGGAGTAGGGGAACAGGGCTACGAGGCAACGGGATCGGAGCGGTACGCACTTGAGTTGGTCGGCTTCACAGGTGGAAACTGCGAGATCCTTTGCCTGCTGCCAGACGATCGAATCCCTGTGGGAGGCTACCCTCCCGGGCATGTCTTTCCCTATTGCCTCACACGTTAAGCAGCAGAAACTCCCGCTCCCACGGGCTGATCACTTCCATGAAGGTCTCGAACTCGGCCTTCTTGATCGCCGCGTAGGTCGAGACGAAGGCGTCGCCGAGCATCCTGCGCAGTTCCTCGTCGTTCTCGAACATGTCGACGGCCTCGAGCAGGCCGCGCGGCAGGTCGATCTCGTCCTCGTTGGCGGTGGTCAGCACCGGGTCCTCTGCCGGCAGCTTTTTGACGAGACCGATCAGGCCGCAGGCGAGTGAGGCCGCGAGCGCGAGATAGGGATTGGCGTCAGACGACGGGATGCGGTTCTCGACGCGACGGGCGGCGGGATCGGAGCGCGGCACGCGGAAGGCGGTGGTGCGGTTGTCGTAACCCCACTTGTTGTTGACCGGCGCCGAGGCGGCCTGGGTCAGGCGGCGATAGGAGTTGACGTAGGGCGCCATCATTACCAGTGCGTTCGGCACGTGCTTCTGCATGCCGCCGATAAAGTGGAAGAAGGCTTCCGTCTCCGATCCGTCCTCGGCGGTGAAGATGTTGCGGCCGGTCTTGCGGTCGAGGATCGACTGGTGGATGTGCATGGCGGAGCCGGGCTGGCCCTGGATCGGCTTGGCCATGAAGGTGGCGTAGGTGTCGTGCTTGAGCGCGGCCTCGCGGATCGTGCGCTTGAACAGGAACACCTGGTCGGCGAGTTCGACCGGATCGCCGTGCCTGAGGTTGATCTCGAGTTGTCCCGCTCCCTCCTCGTGGATCAGCGTGTCGATCTCCAGACCCTGCCGCTCGGAAAAATGGTAGATGTCGTCGATCAATTCGTCGAACTCGTTGACCCCGGCGATCGAATAGCCGGCGCCGCCGCCGATCGGCCGGCCCGAGCGGCCGACGGGCGGAGTCAGCGGATAGTCGGGGTCTGGGTTCTTGCACACCAGATAGAATTCGATCTCGGGCGCCACGACCGGCTTAAGGCCGCGTTCGGCATAGGCGGCGAGCACATTCTTGAGC
>CAYJMY010000316.1:0-677 GCA_964371125.1 uncultured Mesorhizobium sp.
GCCAGTAGGCCGTGCGGTTCCTCGTTGTCTCGGCGGTTTCGATCTGTTCAGCCATGGCTGTCGTCCTAGCCGAAGACGATCGCGTCTTCGGGTTTCCACTGAAGTCTGTACTTGCCCCGCGGGCGGAACTCCGGCATCCGGCCCTTGCCGAGATGGTGTTCGACCTCGAGGATGTGGCCGTCGGCTGCCTCGAAGAAATACATCACCGCCGAGCCCAGATACTCGCTGGTCACGAAGGTGACGGGGATCCCGACGCCCGAAGCGGGCGCCGTTTCCTCCACGACCGCAATGCGGTCGTAGCGGATGCCGTAGGCGGCATCGCCGCTTTCGACGCGCTTGCCGTAGGGCAGGTCGCCATAGGCGCTGGCGAAGGCCTCGCCGCGCAGCGCTCCGGACAACACGTTGTAGCGGTTGAGGAAGCGGGCGACGTTCGGGTTGGCGGGAGAATTGAGGATGACGTCGGGCGCCGCGAACTGCGCGACCCTGCCGCGATCGAGGACGACGACGCGGTCGCCCATGGCCAGCGCCTCGGTCTCGCTGCCGGTGACGTGCAGGAAGGTGACGCCCAGCCGCTCGCGGATGTGGCGCAGTTCGTCGCGCATGCGCATGCGCAGATTGGCGTCGAGCGCGCCGAGCGGTTCGTCGAGCAGGATCAGGCGCGGTTCGGTTACAAGGGT
>CAYJMY010000316.1:687-3830 GCA_964371125.1 uncultured Mesorhizobium sp.
GGTGCGGGCGAGCGCGACGCGCTGGCGCTGGCCGCCCGAAATCTGGCCGACGCCGCGCTCTTCGAGCCCGGTGAGACCGACCAGCCGGACCATGTCCGTCACCCGGCGACGGATCTCTTCCGCCGATGGCGGGCTCTCCGCATTGGCGAGGCCGAATGCGACGTTGTCGTAGACGGACAAATGCGGGAACAGGGCGAAGTTCTGGAAGACGAAGCCGATGCCGCGCTTGTGCGGCGCAAGGTGCGTCACGTCGCGGCCGAACACCGTGACCTTGCCGGCATCGGGCGCCTCGAAGCCGGCGATGGCGCGCAGCAGGGAGGTTTTCCCGGAGCCGCTCGGACCGAGGAGCGACACATATTCGTTGCCCTCGAGGACCAGCGACACGCCATCGAGCGCGGTCACGTCACCGTAGCGTTTGGTGACGCCTGAGAGACTGATGTTCGAGATCGTCTCCGCCATACCGAACCTGAACCCACCCATTCGTCTGCGCTGCGGCATTTTTGCGATCACGCTACCACCAGCGGGGGCGGTCGCGCTTTGCCTGCAGTGCATGAACTCTTGCCCATCGATGTAATCAAAAACGTCTTTTGTATGCAACATAATTTTTCAGGACGCGGATTTTCCCGGTTTCCGTGGGGTCTGTGCCACCAGAATGGCCATATGTATATGAAGTTTGCATTCATAATTCATTTTCTTGGCAGGCGTCGCAGTGCACTGCATGCCCGCTCGCGGGATCGATCGTGACGTGAAGGCTCCTTTGGATGACGCATCCGTCTGCCCGCATTCTTGCGGGGCTTGAGCAGATCGTGCCGGGAAGGGGGGATATTGTAAAATTGAAAAATTTCACATGAGATATTCGAAGTTCGAATACCCTCGCCGACGCCTCCGTTCGCCGCGCCGGTAAGAGAGGCGCGATGCGGCTACGTCAGTTCTGCTGCGTCGGTGTGAGGTAGGGCGCGATGGGACTGGATTCGCTGACGATGGCGACGATCTTCAGGCGCGCCACCGAGCGCTCGGCCATCATGTCGAGATAGCGGGCGAGGAGTTCGGCGGCCGGGGCGATCTGCTTCTGCGCCAGAAGCCCGAACAGGCTCGCATAGTCGCGCATGGCGATGCGGTCGCGCGGCAGGCCGAGGCGCGTCAGCGCCCGGTTGGCGGCGATCAGCGGCATGCTGTTGCGGGTGATCGCGTCAACCAGCTCGGGATTCGGCGCGCGCGCGATGCACGACTCTATCAGCACCTGGTCGAGGGTCTCCGCCTCGAGATCCTCGCCCTCCGTTTCCAGCGAGCGTAGGATCCGGTGGATCTCGGTATAGTCGATGAACGGTTCGGCCATGCGCAGCGCCGCCGGTTCGAGGATGGCGCGGATGGCGAACAGGTTGCGCACCGAGGCGGCCGTCAGCGGCCCGGCGATCCAGTGCGAGCTCTGGTTTTTGCGGATGAGGCCGCTCTCGTGCAGGCGGCTCAGCACGTCGCGCACCACGGTGCGGCTGACGCCGAGATGGGCGCCGAGCTCAGTCTCGATGATGCGGAACTCACCGAAGATCAGGCACGACGCGACGGCTTCCTCGACCGTGTCGTACACCATCTCCCAGGTACCGCGGTTCTGCAGCGCCTCGTCGATCTCGCCGGAGATCTGCAGGTCGAGCTCGCGGATGTCGCCGCGCAGCGGCTCGACCGCCTCGCCGTCGCGGGCGACGAGATAGCCGCGGCCGGGAAAGCGTCTGACCAGACGCTCCTTCTCCAGGATGCGCAGCGCCGCCTGCACTGGCGCCCGACTCGACTGCGTCAGGCTGGCGATGGGGCCTTCGAGCAGGACAAAGCCGGGAGGCAGCCGGCCGTTGAGGATGTTGTTGCGGATCACGCTGCTGATCAGCTCGTAGCGGCGCGGCATGGTGAACTTGTCGGCGGATCCGGTCATGCGACGTCGCCCCTCACTCGCGCGACGAACCTGTTCCAGGCGCGGACCGCGTAGTTGTGCTCGTCCATGACCGTGTTCCACACGGCGATGCGGTTGGCGCGGTCCCAGTAGGAGCCGCCGGCCCGGCGCGTCCCGGCGCGCACGGCGATCTCGCCGTCGGGTCCGGGGAGGTCGCGGATGGCTTCCTCGCCGCCGTACCAGTAGGACCACTCGTCGTCGGCAAGCGCGTGGCGGACGGTCCCGGCGACAGACATGTAGTAGCCTTGCCGCGCCATCAGCGCGCCGGGCCGCCCCGAGAGCCACCAGTTCATGTATTCGTAGGCCATCTCCTGGAGGCGTCCGCTGACGTGATGGGCGAGGCTGATGCCGCCGTGCCAGGCCCGATAGCCCTCGACGGGGACCGACTCGACGAAGCGGCGGGCGGCTTCGCCCAGCCCCCAGTATGCGGGCGACCACATGCTTTGGACGGATGTCCGTCCCTCCACGATCAGGTGGCGGGCCTCGTCGGCATCGCGCCAGACGGCGCGGAAGAAGCCCTGCTGACGCTTCTCCTCGAGCAGGTCCATCAGTGCGTCGATCTCCTGGACGTCGAGATTGCCGATGTCGCGGAAGGTGATCGCGCCCGACGCCTCGGCGGCAAGTGCTGCGTCGAAGATGCCGATAGCCGGCTCGTCGACGAGGGCGATGCGGCCCTTGGCGCGTGGATCGAGAAGCCAGGCCCAGCTCTCGCGGTTGCGATTGCCGCTGCCGAACACGCCGACGTCGTAGCCGAAGGAGTCGAGGTTGTGGACCGTCGGCAGCATGGAGATGAAGCGGCTCTGATCGGAGCCAAGCGAGCCGCCCGGCTGCACGTAGAGTTTCTTGACGGGCGCGTCGCCGTGCCCCTGCCAGCCGTGGCGGCTGATGCGGCCGCGCTTGGTCAGGTCGCTGACCTCGTCCCACTTGTCGAGGCGCAAGGTGTCGAGCGGCTGCAGGGCGCCCCAAAACCAGACGATATCGAGGTTGTGGAAGCACTGGTCATAGACGTCGTAGGCGCCGGGCTCCAGCGCCGCCTTGCGCTGGCAGGAGATGAAGTCGAGCACCTCGTACTCGACCTTGAAGCCGAGATCGGCCTCGGCAAGCGCCACGATCGGGTCGATGATGGTGATCGAGGTCCCGAGCACGCGCAGGGTCGGCGGCCGGATGACGGCCGGCGATGCGAGAGATTGTGGGTGCCGTTGGC
>CAYJMY010000317.1:0-3825 GCA_964371125.1 uncultured Mesorhizobium sp.
GTCGCCATTCGGCGACGACGTCCTTCGGTCAGACATGCCAAATCGAGGACGTGATTTGCGCGAACCTGAAGACACAACCGGAGATGATATTGGCTGGTGTCGGTGCCTGGGACTTCATTTGCGGCGACGGTGCGGCGCGATCAGTTAGCCGGACCCTCCCGCGGCGCTCCGAGGCCAGCGGGGGCGCTACGACGCGACTCGCTCGACGCCGGCCTTTTGGGGCAGTTCGGGCTCAGGTCGCTCAGCAGCGAATGCTCCCGGCGGTAGTCCGACATGGCGCGAAAACGCCATGCTGAACGCGCTTGCCGACCCATAGCCGACCCGTTGCGCGACCTCCGCCAGGGCGAGGGTGCTGCGCAATAGCAGGTCCTTTGCCACCGCCATCCGCCAAGCCGCAACATATTCCATGGGCGCGGTCCCGACCTCGCGGCGGAAGCGGTCGAAGAAGGTCGAGCGAGACATCGCCGCCGCGTCGGCCAGGCCCCCGACGGATAGATGTGCGCCCGGATCGGAATGGATCTGCCGCAGCGCCAGTGCCAACTGCGGATCGGCAAGGCCGCGGAGCAGGCCGGGTTCTGCCATGGTGCTCTCCACCGAACGCAAAGCTTCGACCAGAAGCAGCTCCAGGAGCCGCCGGAGCACCATGTCGCGGGCTGCACGATGGCTCTGCGTTTCATCCTGGATCATCTGCATAAGCGCGATCAGTCGGTCCTGCGCTCGCACGTGGATCACCTCGGGCAAGAGCGAGACGAGGAGAGCCCGGTCCGGCGAGGCAAAGCTGCAGTGGCCCACCAGGCAACGCATCTCGGTCGGCGCATCCGGTTCGCCCAGATGGAACACGCCCGGACCGGCCTCCAGCGGCAGCCGCGGCGCACCCCGGGGCGGTGGATCGATGCTGGACATGGTGAAATCGAACACTTCGGGCACCAGCACGAAGTCACCTGCTTCCAGGATCAGGGGCGCGCGGTCACGGATGGTCAGCAGGCAGGTCCCCTCGGTCACGGCGCAGTAGAACGGGCTTGCCATGTTCCTGCGCTCGACGAGCCAGCGGCCGCCTCCGCTGACGAGCTTGGAAATCGAGGGCTCCGGCTTCAGCAGCGCCACGACGCTGCCGAGCGGGTCAGAGGTCGGATCGGACACGGTTTCGGACTTTGGCTGAATCAATCAGGACTTTCAAATATAGAAGGTCCGGCAATTTATCTCCATCTCCAGTCCGAAACTACAGGAGATACATCAATGCCCAGAATTCTTATCACCGGCGCTTCGTCCGGCTTCGGTCTTGCCACGGCGAATCTCTTCCTCGCTCGGGGCTGGGAGGTCATTGCCACCATGCGAGCCCCGAGCGAGCACGCAATCCCCCGACACGAGCGCCTGCGAGTCTTGCCGTTGGACGTCACGGATGTTGCGAGCATCGCGCAGGCCGTCGCAGATGCCGGCCCGGTCGATGCTTTGGTCAACAATGCCGGAGTCGGCATGTTGAACGTGCTGGAGGGCGCGGACATTGCCAAGGCACGCGAGCTCTTCGAAACCAACGTCATCGGCGCAATGGCCGTCACCCAGGCGGTTCTGCCTGGAATGCGCGCGCGCAAAGCGGGGGTGATCGTCAACATCAGCTCCAGCGTGACGTTGCGACCGTTTCCAGCGCTGTCGGTCTACAGCGCCAGCAAGGCTGCGCTGAACGCTTTCACGGAAAGCCTGGCTCTCGAGGCGGCACAATTCGGCATCCGCACTCGGCTTGTTCTGCCCGGTGCGGCGCCCACGACCTCCTTCGGAAAGAACGCCGTGGCGCGCATGGGGATGGACGTTCCCGCGCCCTATGAGGCTTTCGTGCAGGACTATCTGGCGACGATGCGCGGTTCGACCGAGAAGACAGAGCCTGACGATGTGGCGCAGGCCGTCTGGCGGGCGGTGACGGAACCGGACGCCCCGATGCGCCTTCCCGCCGGCGCCGACGCGGAGACGATCTTTCGGGAAACGACAGCCGACGCGAATTGAGCGTCCTACATCCCCACGCCCAGGTCCGCAGCTGATGGTGCCTGTATCCTTGAGCAATCGCACAGAGGAATTGAAGCCATCAAAGGATCGGCTTCAATTCCTCTTCGACCCAGTGGGCAAAACTGGTGGGGCCGATAATCGCCGAGGCGCGGGGGGCGACATTGTCCATGCCTTCGTCCTTGGCCCGCAGCATGTCGATATAGGCCTGCGCGAAGGCTTCGGGCCAACCGGACGCGAGGAGATTCGTTTTCAGGGCGTTGAAAGGCACGTGCTGATAACGAACCTGGTGTCCGGTCACCTCGGTGATGATCCGCGCGAGGTCATTGTAAGAATACTCCTCGGGGCCGAGTACCGGAATGTCGATCTGTCCTGTCCAAGACAGATCGAGCAAGAGTTGGGCAGCTGCGGCGCCGATGTCTCTTGTGGCGGTGTGGGGCAGCTTCTTGTCGGGGCCGATCGCGCCCGACATATAGCCTTGGCGAATGCTGTCGACGAGACGCAGCGCATTGTCCATGAAGCCCGGCAAGGCGAGTCCGCGCACCGCCGCTCCGGTCTGTCTCAGCAGATCGACCATATGGATCGAGGCCGTTGCCATGCCGGCCTTCTCCTGCCAGGGCGTGTCGCGTCCGAGCGTGGTCGCCGCGACGATGTGGCGTACGCCGTGTCGACGCATGGCGTCGGCAGCCGGGCGCGTGAACTCGACGGTGGCCGCGGCGGGCGAGTCCCGAGGCGTTGGCGGGCAAAGCCAGAACACGGCATCCGCGCCGCGAAATGCGCGATCGACCACGTCCGGATCGGAATGGGAGCCTTCGACGATCTCGACCTGATCCCGGACCTCCGCGGGGAGCTTGCTCGGATCGCGGAGGACCACGCACAGGTTCGCTCCGGCATTCAACAGGTGGCTGAGGACGTGGCTGCCGATATTTCCGGTCGGCGGCGTAACGACAATCATCGGGTAACCCTTTGAATTTGCGATAACGCTAGAATAGGCCGCCAAGCTGGATTATCTATCTTCAAACGTCCTTAGTTTCTTCGTGGAAGTCCAAATCGTGGATCCGCTCTCTGATGTTCTCGCGCTCCTGAAACCGAGGAGCTTTCTCACAGCCGGTCTCGACGCGGGAGGCAGTTGGGCGGTTCGCTTCGAGAACCAGCCTGGCGTCATCAAATGCCATGCCATCATCGACGGCGGGTGCTGGCTGGCGGTGGATGGTGAGAATGCAGTTCGCCTGGCGGCGGAAGATTGCGTGATCCTGCCGGGCGGCCGCTCCTTCACTCTTGCAAGTGACCTCGGTGTTCCGCCGGTGACCGCCCATGACTTGCTCGGCGCGGCTGCGCCGGGGGACATGGTCGTTCACCAGGGCGGCGGAGATTTCAAGCTGATCGGCACGCGTTTCGAAGTGGATGGGCGCAAGGCGCGCAGCTTGCTCGGGGCGCTCCCCGCTCTCGTTCACCTTCGCGGGGCGGCCAATCAGGATGTTCTGCGCTGGAGCATTGAGCAGCTAATGTTCGAGACGGGCGAAGCGCGGCCCGGCAGTTCATTGGCAGCGCAGCATCTGGCGCATTTCATCCTGCTGCAGGCATTCAGGCTCTATCTGTCGCGACTGTCGGGGGATCGGGTCGGCATGCTCTATGCGCTCTCCGACCCGCAACTGGCACGGGCGATCGAAGCGATGCATGCCGGCCCGGCGCATCCCTGGACGCTCAGGGAGCTGGCGCTGTGCGCGGGCCTCTCGCGCTCGTCGTTCGCAGACCGGTTCCGCGATAGGGTCGGCGAAACGCCGATTGCCTACCTCAAGCGTTGGCGCATGCTGCTCGCAGCCGACCAGCTTG
>CAYJMY010000318.1:0-3805 GCA_964371125.1 uncultured Mesorhizobium sp.
CTTCCAATCGCATATCGACGGCAGCCGGCATGCGCTGTCGCCGGAACGCTCGATCGAGATCCAGGGCCTGCTCGACAGCGATATCCAGATGCAGCTCGACGAGTGCGTGGCGCTGCCGGCGACGGAGCGCGAGATCGCCCGCGCCATGGAGATGTCGCTGCGCTGGGCCGAGCGCTGCAAGGCCGCCTTTGGCGACCAGCCCGGCAAGGCGATGTTCGGCATCGTCCAGGGCGGCGACAACGCCGCGCTGCGCCAGCGGTCGGCCGAGGCTCTGGCGGCGATGGAGCTGAAGGGCTATGCGGTCGGCGGGCTGGCGGTCGGCGAGCCGCAGGCGGTGATGCTGGAAATGCTCGAAATCGTCTGCCCGCTGCTTCCGGCGCAAAAGCCGCGCTATCTGATGGGCGTCGGCACCCCCGACGACATACTGAAGTCGGTGCAGCGCGGCATCGACATGTTCGACTGCGTCATGCCGACCCGCGCCGGCCGTCACGGCCTTGCCTACACCCGGCGCGGCAAGGTCAATCTCAGGAACGCGCGCCATGCCGACGACCCGCGGCCGCTCGACGCGGAGAGCGATTGCCCGGCCGCGCGCGACTATTCCCGCGCCTATTTGCATCACCTGGTGAAGTCTGGCGAGGCGCTCGGCGCCATGCTGCTCACCTGGAACAACATCGCCTATTACGAGAGCCTGATGGCCGACATCCGCGAAGCCATCTCGGCCGGCCGCCTTTCCGACCGGGCGGCGGAGATCGCCGAGGCCTGGGAGCGCGGCGACCTGCCGGCTCTCTGACGTCTGTCGACTGAAACTCGCCAGCGTCCCGCGACGTTGCTGTGCGGACATCCCACCTGCACTGGAGTACGTTCGTGGACCATCTCATTGCCTATGCCATCGCGCTCCCGATCTTCCTCGCGATCGACGCCGTCTGGCTCGGCCTCGCCGTGCCCGCCTTCTACCGTCCGCGAGTCGGGAGGCTGCTGCGCCCCACGCCTCGCTGGGGCGCGGCGGGCTTGTTCTACGTTCTCTTCACGGCCGGTATCGTCTATTTCGGCGTGGGAAGCGGCATGGAAACCGGCCGGCCGCAGGACGCCCTTGTCGACGGCGCGCTCTACGGCTTCTTCACCTATCTGACCTACAACGCGACCAACCTCGCAGTGCTGCGCGATTACGATGCGGTCGTGGCTGTCGTCGATACGATCTGGGGCACGCTGCTCGGCGCCGCCGTTTCCTTCGCGACCGTCCTGGCACTGGGAGCGCTTTTGCCGCCCTCGGCAGGCTGAAGCCTCAGGTGCTCAGCGCGTTCGACGCCCGCAGGCTGCAGCCCGTGATGAGGAACCGGCCGTCCGGCTGACGTTCCAGGGTGTACAGCGCTTCGTACTCCCTGCCGTCCGGTCCGACGACGAAGACCTGCTGGGCGATCGTGCCGGCTCCCGTCTCTTCCACCTTGCCGAACGTATAGCTCTGCGGCCGGCGCACCGGTTCGTAGCCGTTGGTGACCATGCCCATGAAGGCGTCGATGGTGGGGAAGACCTGCTTGATCCCTGGAGCCGCGAAGGAATAGGCCAACGCCCCGTCGTCGGCCTGGAACGCCTTCAGCTGGCTGTCGATGGTCGATTGTGCGGCGCCGATCTCGGCCTCGCCGGCGGTGGCGGCCGTGGCGTACAGCCAGGCTGACAGGAAAAGAATGGTCATCTTGCGCATGCTTGCCTCCCTCTAAGCGGGACGCCGGACAATCCGTCGCACCACTCTAACATACGCAGCGACCATGCGCCGGGTTTCAGTGCTCCTTTAGCACTCGCCGGAACGGCAGAATCGGTCTCGACGAGACGAGACGACCGCCGACTGCCTGCTGAACTCATCGGCAACCCGCTGCACGAGCCCCGGGTGCGTTGCTCATTTCTTGTGCATGGGTGCGGCGAAGGCCCTCACGACGCGCAACAAAGGCGAATGCGCTTGCATTTTGCCTGTCGGAAGCCTTGAAATGGTGGTCCAGGGGAGTTCGCGCTTGGTTGCGTTCGATGAAATGAAGCCGGCAGACGCCGGTCTAAGAAAACCGTATTCGGCCTATGATCGCTGGTTGCAGGACCAGGATCCGGCCCGGCTCACCGAAAAGATGCGGGACGCCGAGCGTGTCTTCAGGAAGACCGGCATCACGTTCGCCGTCTATGGCGAGGATGAAGCGGCCGAGAGGCTGATCCCCTTCGACATCGTGCCGCGCATCATTTCCGGTACGGAATGGCGCCGGCTGACCCAGGGCATAGAGCAGCGCGTCCAGGCGCTGAACGCCTTCCTCGACGACATCTACCATCGCCAGGAAATCCTCCGCGCGGGGCGTGTGCCTAGGGAGCTGATCGCCTCGAACGAGGCCTTCCTGCCCGAGATGATCGGCGTGAAACCGCCCGCCGGCGTCTACACCCATATCATCGGCGTCGACATCGTGCGCACCGCCGAGGACGAGTTCTACGTTCTCGAGGACAATGCCCGCACGCCGTCGGGCGTCTCCTACATGCTGGAGAACCGCGAGACGATGATGCAGCTCTTCCCGGAGCTGTTCCAGCAGGTGAAGGTCAGGCCCGTCGAGAACTACCCGCAGCTGCTTCGCCAGTCGCTCGCCGCGACGCGGCCCGAAGGGGTCAAGGGCAACCCGACCATCGCCGTGCTGACGCCGGGCAGCTACAACTCGGCCTATTTCGAACACGCCTTCCTCGCCGACCAGATGGGCGTCGAACTGGTCGAGGGCACCGATCTCAGGGTCGTCGACGGCCATGTCGCCATGCGCACGACCGAAGGCTACAAACGCATCGACGTGCTCTATCGCCGCGTCGACGACGCCTTCCTCGATCCGCTCACCTTCCGCCCCGATTCGGCGCTCGGCGTCGCTGGGATCATGGATGTCTATCGCGCCGGAAACATCACCATCGCCAACGCGCCCGGCACCGGCATCGCCGACGACAAGGCTATCTACTCCTACATGCCGGAGATCATCGAGTTCTATACCGGCCGCAAGGCGATCCTCGAGAACATCCGCACCTGGCGCTGCTCGGAACCGGACAGTCTCGCCTACGTGCTGGAGCACCTCGGCGAACTCGTCGTCAAGGAAGTCCACGGATCCGGCGGCTACGGCATGCTGGTCGGACCGGCCGCGTCGAAGAAGGAGCGGGAGGCGTTTGCCGAAAAGCTCAAGGCGAGACCGTCGAACTACATCGCCCAGCCGACGCTTTCGCTGTCGACCTGTCCGATCCTCACGGAAAAAGGTCTTGCGCCGCGCCATGTCGACCTTCGCCCGTTCGTCCTGGTGTCCGACCGCATCCAGATCGTGCCGGGCGGCCTGACCCGCGTCGCGCTCAAGGAGGGATCGCTCGTCGTCAACTCCTCGCAGGGCGGGGGGACGAAGGATACGTGGGTGCTGGATGACTAGCGTGTGAGTAGGGAGTAGGGAGTAGGGAGTAGGGAGTAGGTGGGATCAGCCGTCGCGTCTTACCGGGATCTGTTGGTCTGGCAGGCGGCCGTTGACCTTGCTGTCGCATGCTATTCACATACGGGTTCGTTCCCTCGGAACGAGGAATTTGGACTGACGTCGCAGATCCGGCGGGCCGCGACTTCGATCGCTGCAAATAACGCAGAGGGAAATGGAAGGGAGAGTACGGGTGTCTACGTGCAGTTCCTGCGCATTTCACAAGGGTCTCTGAAGGAACTTGAGACCCACCTCATCGTAGCAACGAAGGTCGGCATGATGAATGAGGAAGCAGCAGCGGGATTGCTGAAGCGAACGGAAGATATCGGGAAAATGCTCCGAGCACTGATACG
>CAYJMY010000319.1:0-3802 GCA_964371125.1 uncultured Mesorhizobium sp.
CCAGCTTGAGACGACCAGTGAGCGGTTGGGGGAGGTTGCGCGATCGTCCGGCTATGATTCCGAGAACGCCTTCAACACCGCGTTCAAGCGGGTGATGGGATGCTCCCCCAGGCGATATGCGCGGATGGAGAACACAGCGCAGTGAGCGGGGCGGCTCAATAGCGGCCCGCTGCTGATGGACCATCATGCCGCCTCGCGCGCGTCGGATGCCGCCGGCTGAAGGCCGTGCAGGAAAGCGACGGCGCGTTGCGCATGGGCAGCGGCCGAGAAGATCGCCCGCTTGTCGTCGGCGAGGACTTTGAGCCACGAAGCCAGGTAGCTGGCGTGATCGGGCCGGGGCTCGAGTTCCGGGACTATGCCGAGATCGGCGCAGAGAAAGCAGCTCCCAAGCTCGGCGATCAGTTCTTCGCGCGCCCGCTCCGTTCGATCCTTGGCGTAGCGGCTGAGATCGCGGTCGACGCGGTGCGGCGCCGCCGTCCAATGCGTGGCTTCGTGGCTGAGGACCGCGACGTAGGACGCGGCATCGCGGAAGCTCTCGAAGGGCGGCATCTGGATGATGTCGAGCGCGGGGGCATAATAGGCCTGAGCACCGCCATGCCGGATCAGCGCGCCGGTATTGGCAAAGAAGCGATCGGCATGTTCGATGCGCGCCACAGGATCGCGCACGGGTTCCGCTTTCTGCCCGTAGTAGTGGTCCGGCAGGCCGTCGATCTGCGCGACATTGAAGACCGTGTAGGCCTTGAGAAACGGAATATCCCGATCGAATTCCTCGCCGGCAGAGTCCGTTTCGGTCTTGGTGAAGCGGCTAGCGAAGACGACCATGGAGCCGGTCTCGCCCTTGCGGACCGCGCCGCCGAGCTCAAGTGCCTGCTTGAAGGTCATCCACATCGGGTTGGCGAAACCGCGCGCGATGGCCTCGGACCACAGCAGCAGCACGTTCATCCCGCTATAGGGCAGACCGTTATGGCGTAACGGCCGCGTCACGCGGCCGATGGCATTCGATGCTCTCCATGGCTGCATCCAGGGGCGAACTCCCTTCTCAAGATCCGCGACGATACGGTCGGTGATCCGCGCATAAATGTCGATGCGCGGTGCTTTTCCTTCTTTCCTGCTCATTCTCATGAACCTCCATTCTGGAGGCCGCGCCGATCGCGGCCCCGTCACGGGGGCCGACACGGCGGAGCAGAAGGGCGGACAGCGCACCCACCGGGGTCCCCGTTGCGCTTGCGCAATGGGGTGGTTCTTAGGGCCAAAGCGGAGCGGAGGACGGCAACGCCGTTGCGCTGACTGCCTGGCTCCGCCAGGACCACGGGGCAAGACGGGGCCGCGAGCGGGTGCCAGACAACACGAAAGGCGGCGCGATGCGCCGCCTGAGTTGGGTCGGGAGAAGGTCGGTTCAGTGCACCGACCGGCCGCCGCTATAGGGATCGTATTCGAAGAGGATTTCGAGGTCGGCATCGTCGAGCTCGTCGGCGGGCAGGACGCCGAATTCGTCATCGACCTGGAAGAGAACGACGGGGGTCATGAGGGTGCGCGCGAGGTGCCAGGCGGCCTTCTGGGCGAGGATGAGATCGTGGGACATCTGAGGGCTCCATCTTGGGAAGCGGGCCAATTCCCGCTCGATGGCTCCGTCAGTGTGCGGCGGCGGTCGCGATCACCGCGCGGGCGCAGCCGAGCGGCCGCAGCTTGCTAGCGGACCCCTTGCGGGTTGATCGTGGAAGATCCGTCGCCGCACCAGGAAAGCCATCACGAGAGAGCGGGATTGGACGGCTGGCCGAGAGGACCTATCGTGCCGACCCATGATTGACCGAGGTCAAGTCGCTGCGTTCTCCATTCCCCTATGATGGCCGCGGCAGGTGGGAGTGCGCCGTGCAGAGACGGAAGTTGATCTTCGGCTGCGGCGCAGCGGTCGCGCTTGCAGGCGCGGGAGCCCTTGGTTGGCGTCAGTCCGTAGGATCAATGACGGACTATGCGGACCAAATGCTTCGGTTGCGCGCGAAACTGCTCTCAGAACCGGCGATCAGAGAGCTCATTCGCTATGCCACCCTCGCGGCCAACAGCCACAATACGCAGCCATGGCGCTTTGATGTTCAAGATCAAAGCATCAGCCTGTTTCCGGACGTATCGCGCCGGACGCCCGTCGTCGATCCGGACGACCACCATCTGTTCGTAAGCCTGGGATGCGCGGCCGAGAATCTCATCATCGCCGCGCGAGCGACAGGTCGGCCAAGCGAGATAGTGTACGACGCTGACGACGGCAGCGCCGCGCGCTTGAACTTCTCGATGGGTACCGCCACCTCCGATCCGCTGTTCGACGCCATCCCGCTCCGCCAATCGACCCGAACAAACTATGACGGTCGGGCCATTCCGCCTGCCGACCTCACCGTGCTGGAGCACGCCGGAGCGGCGGCCGGCGTACGACTGATCCTGGTCACTGAGCGCAAGGCGATGCAACAGATCCGTGACCTGGTGGTCGCCGGCAACGACGCGCAGATGCACGATTCCGCCTTCATGGCCGAGCTCAAGCATTGGCTGCGCTTCAATGCACGCAGCGCCCTGAGTTCGGGAGATGGGCTGTTTTCCGCCTGCAGCGGGAATCCGGTGCTGCCGAGCTTCCTCGGCGGTCTGGCTTTCGACACGCTCTTCTCTGCGGGCGCTGAGAATGATCGATACGCCCGCCAGGTCGATTCATCGGCTGGGCTGGCGATTTTCGTGGGCGATCGCGCGGACAAGGCACACTGGATGAAGGTCGGGCGCGCCTGCCAGCGTTTCACCCTGGCGGCTACCAGCATTGGGCTCAAGCATGCCTATGTCAATCAAGCTGTCGAAGTTTCGCGCTATCGTCCCGAACTGGCGGCGATCATCGGGGAGCCGGACAAGCGACCCGATCTCGTTGTGCGCTTTGGCTATGGGCCAACAGTGCCTTTCTCGCCGCGCCGAGCTGTCGACGCTGTGATCATCTAGGCCTGGGCCAGATGGCGTCGTGCAAATGTCGGGGTCGACATCCAAGGTTTGTGCACCGCGATAAGAATTCGGGCGGGGCAATCGCCCCGCCCGAGTGCATATCAGCCGAGGGCCGCCATTTGCAGTTCTGCCACGTTGCGGTCGACGGACTGGCCGGGGTTCTCGACGGCCCGTTCGAAGGGCTTCCATGCCTCGCCGACAACGTGCTCGTAGGCGGTGACGGCGCCCTCGGCGGCCATGCGCAAGGCGTGGGCCTGAAGGGCCATATCGGCGGCAAATTCGCGCTTGCGCTGGGCGGCGCTGTCGAAGCCGACCGGACCATCGACATCTTCGTCCCGGTCATCGCAGGCGGACTTGGCCGTGGCGTCGCGGGCCTCGGAAACGGCCCGACTGTAGAACTGGCCGGCGCCATAGGCGGAACCGACGAATGCCCCGACGATGCGCTGCATGTGGATCTGCATGGCGCGCTCGCCAAGTCCCTCGTCGAGGGCAGCGGCGGTGTCGACGAGGAGCTTTTCGTGCAGGTCGCGGATGCCGTCGCTGTCGAGGACCGGGAGGCCAAAACTCTCGGAGATGAGCGAGCATTGTCCGGAATCGGGGCAGGCGAGGCGGACCATCTGCAGCGTGGTGCCCTTGCGGAGCGGAACGACACGGGCGCCCGGGCGGGAGGTTGCAGCTTTCTTGGTCATGGCATGTCCTTTCTTCGGTTTTCCCGAAGCTCGAACCGGCTCCGTGCCGGCCCTCCCTCGGGCGCGGACTGAAAGAACTGGCGGTAAGACGGGCGCTTCAGGGTCCGGGCGGACCGAGGCGAGCATGGAAGGTTTGCGGCCAAGCAGGG
>CAYJMY010000320.1:0-3788 GCA_964371125.1 uncultured Mesorhizobium sp.
CCGCAGCCCCTCGCCGTGCCCGGCCACCTCATCTTCGGCGGCGTCCACATCCCCTGGCAGAACATCTTCATCCTCGGCGTGGCGCTGGCGCTGATGGCCGCGGTCGCCGTCCTCCTCCAGCGCACGCGAACGGGGCGCGCCATCCGCGCCACCTCGATGAACCGCGACGCCGCGCAACTGATGGGGGTGAGGGTCGGCAAGGTCTACGCCCAGGTGCTGGCGCTGTCGGGTGCGCTCGCCGCGGTGTCCGGCATCATGATCAGCTCGATCGCCACGCTGACGCCGGTGATGGGCGGCGACCCGATGCTGAAGGCCTTCATCGTCTGCGTCGTCGCCGGGTTGGGCAACGTCTACGGCGCCGTCGTCGCGGCGATCCTGCTCGGCCTGATCGAGGCCGGCACGCAATATGTCTTCGGCGTCCGCTGGAGCTTCGCCATCCTGCTCCTGATCGTCATCGTCGTGCTGATCTGGCGACCCTACGGCCTGTTCGGCAGGCAGCAGGTGGTGCGCCTGTGAGTCCCGTGCGCCGCGACCTCCTGATCGGCCTCGCCTTCCTCGTCGTGGCGATCGCGCTGCCCTTGCTGGCGCCGGGCCGCTACATCGTCACGCAGTCGACGCTGCTGTTCGTCTGGGCGATCGTCGTCGTCCAGTGGAACCTGGTGCTCGGCGTCGGCGGCATCTTCTCGCTCGCCCAGATGGCGCTGTTCGCCACCGGCGCCTACGCCACCGCCATGCTCGGCTTCTACTGGAAATGGCCGATGCTGCTCGCCATCCCCGCCGGCGGCGTCGTCGCGGTGGTCGTCAGCCTCGTCGTCGGCCTCGCCTGCCTGCGCCTGAAGGGTCCCTATGTCGCGCTGCTGACGCTGGCCGTGGCGCAGGTCATGTACGTCCTCATCGTCAACGACACGGACTGCTTCACCACGACGGGAGGCTGCATGCCGCTGTTCGGCGGCGTCCGCGGCATCGGCCAGTTCGGCGACATCGGCCTGCGCGCGCTGTTTCCGTCGAAATGGTACGTCGCCCACTACTACGTCGCGCTGACGCTGCTCGCCGTGGCGATCGCCTTCTCTGTCGTCGTCATCCGCGGCCCGCTCGGCCTCGCCTTCAGGGCGTTGCGCGACAATCCCGGCTACGCCATGTCGCGCGGCATCAGCCGCTTCAAGTACCAGCTATGGATCTTCGGCGTCTCCGCCTTCTTCACCGGCATCGCCGGCGGCTTCTACGCGGTGCATTTCCGCGTCGTCGGTCCGTCGGTCTTCTCCTTCCAGCTGCTGCTCTTCCTCATCGCCATGATCGTCGTCGGCGGTCTCGGATCGATCTGGGGCCCGCTGCTCGGCGCCGTGCTGCTGATGGTCGCCGACGAGGCGATGAAGGAGTTCTCCGATTACCGGAACATCGGCCTCGGCCTGCTGCTGGCGGTGTTCGTCATCGCCTGGCCGAACGGTATCGTCGGCTGGGTAGACGCCGTGCGCAGCCGCCGCCGTGCGAAGAAGGCGGCGGGAAAGCTGCTGTAGCGAAGGATCGCCGGTTTTGCGGTGAGATCGCCGGCGACCCTGCGGGAGCCGCCGGCTCGGCCTGTCGCATCAGGCCGTGACACCGCCCGTTCCGGCTCGCTGCGGGTGCATCCACGCCGGCACCGCGCCGCCGGCGATCTGCTCGAGCTTCGCCCACTTGGCGAAGGCGTTGCGCGCCGCCTCCGGCGGGCACAGCCCGTCATGCGCGGTATGGCAGAGGCGCTTGGCGGCCTCGTAGAGCACGTTGCGGCGGTAGACCGGCCATTCCTCGAGGAAACGGATGGCGTCCTCGACGGAGGCGATCGCGTGCTCGCGCACGTCAGCGCCCATGACGACGACAGGGATCCCGAAGTTCTTCATGGCAGTCACTTCCTCTCTGATTCTCAATGCTTTTCGAGCAAGCGCCCTCTCCCGCCCGCGAGGGAGGCGGCCATGATTTGGTAAATGAATGAGTCGTTTCAAGGGCGACCGGGAGAGCGGCCGGAAAGGCCGTTCCCGGGCGCCGGTCAGCCCCGCTGCTGGCGTAGCATGGCGACGTTGCGGCGCACGCTGTCGACGGCCTCGTCGATCTCGGCCGGCGTGTTGTAGGCGGCCGCGCCGATGCGCACGACGCCGTCGTCGGCCGGGATGCCGAGCTGGTGGACGATCTCCCAGGCGTAGTTGTGCCCCGACCAGACGAAGATGTTCTCCGCCGCCATCAGCCGCACCAGCGAGTCCGGACGGATGCCGTCGACCGTGAACGAGACGGTCGGCACGCGCTCGGCCACCCGCGCCGGATCGGCGATGCCGTGGATGGCGAGGCCGTCGACCGCCGACAGCCCCTCGATCAGCCGCGTCGCCAGTCCCGCCTCGTGGGCGATCGAGGCCGCATAGGCGGCGGCGATGCGCTGCCTGCGCGAGCCGGTCTCGCCGA
Organism: uncultured Mesorhizobium sp.; assembly: GCA_964371125.1. GTDB lineage: Bacteria > Pseudomonadota > Alphaproteobacteria > Rhizobiales > Rhizobiaceae > DUSC01. Next base: position 2,428 of record CAYJMY010000320.1, read on the forward strand.
CCATGGTCCCCAGTGCCGCGAAATGGTCGACCGTCGCCGTCAGCCCGGCCATCAGCTCGATCTGCGGCGTGCCGGTCTCGAAACGCTCGGGCAGCGCGTTCGACGAGCAGCGGCACTTGTAGGGCGAAAGCGTCTCCAGCACCGCCTGGCGGCCCCAGACGATGCCCATGTGCGGGCCGAAGAACTTGTAGGACGAGCAGGCGAGGAAATCGCAGCCGAGGCTGGCGACGTCGACAAGCCCGTGCGGGGCGAACTGCACGGCGTCGACGTAGACCAGCGCGCCGGCCGCCTTGGCGATCTTCGTCAGCGCCTTCACCCGGTTGATCGAGCCGGTGAGGTTCGACGCGTAGTTCAGCGCCACCAGCCGCGTGCGCTCCGACAGCACGGAAGCGAGCGCCGCCTCCTCGACCTGCCAGCTGTCGGTGGAGAACGGCGCGAAACGCACGGTCAGGCCGCGATCCTCGGCGAGTTGCAGCCAGGGCGAGACGTTGCCCTCGTGATCCATGCGCGTGACGACGATCTCGTCGCCGGGCGCGAAGCCGCGGCCGAGCGTCCGCGACAGGTGATAGGTCAGCGTCGTCATGTTCGGGCCGATGATGACTTCTTCGGGGCCGGCCGCGCCGAGGAAATCGGCCATCGCCGCGTGCGCCTCGTCGACCACGCGGCCCGCGGCGACCGTCGTGGCGAAATGGCCGCCGAGATTGGCGTTGGTCTCGATCAGGCAGCGCGCCACCGCCTCCGCGACCGCCTGCGGCACCTGCGTGCCCGCCGGATTGTCGAGATAGACCCGGCGGCGACCGTCATCCTTCAGGGCAAGGGCGGGAAAACGCCCTCGCAGTTCCTCGACCGGAAAATCCATCGTCCCCTCCCCTGGCCTTCGCACTGACCTACGGGCACGGATTGCCGACCCGCTGGTGCACTGCGTCCACCGCCTTCTGCATCTCGTCGGTCCACGCTACGTCCGCCGAATCGAGCGCCATGTCGAGTTGCTCGAGCGAGGTCGCGCCGATGATGTTGGCGGCGACGAACGGCCGGTGCGTGACGAAGGCGTTGGCGAACAGCGCCGGCGCCATGCCGAAGGACCGCGCCACCTCGCCGTATTCGAGGATCGCCGCCGCGGCGTTCGGCTTCTCGTAGCGCTGGCCGCGGTTGAACAGCGTCGAGCGCGCCCCGGCGGGCCTGGCGCCGTGGTCGTATTTGCCGGTGAGATAGCCCTGTGCCAGCGGCGAATAGGCGAGCAGGCTGACCTCCTCGCGGTCGCAGACTTCTGCGAGATTCACCTCGAAAGTGCGGTTGAGCAGATTGTAGGCGTTCTGCAGCGATATGGGCCGCGGGCCGACCCCTTTCTCGCTCTCGAAGAC
>CAYJMY010000321.1:0-3604 GCA_964371125.1 uncultured Mesorhizobium sp.
AGCGCGTGCTGCGCATGCGCTTCGGCATCGGCATGAACACCGACCACACGCTGGAAGAAGTCGGCCAGCAGTTCTCGGTCACGCGCGAACGCATCCGCCAGATCGAGGCCAAGGCGCTGAGGAAGCTCAAGCATCCGAGCAGGTCAAGGAAGCTGCGGAGCTTTTTGGACAGCTGAGGCTGTTTGTTACGATGGAACAGGAAAACCCGGCGGCAACGCCGGGTTTTTTCTTGGGCGCATCTTATCCGGCTTGAAGCCGGACCGGCCATTTGCCACCATCGCGGGGGTCGCGTAGAGGGGGGTAGGCAAGACTTTGAACATGGAGATCAGATCAACCGAGGACCTTGAGGCATGGCTTGAAGACAAGCCTATCGACTGGGCTCAGGTGATCGCCGTGCGAGCGGCGCTGCGATCGTTCCCTGTTGTCTTCGCTATCAACGACCTGTCCGACGAACAATTCGATCCAATCCGAAAACAGGGATTATTCTTACAGTCATTTCGCGGGTCGTTCATTTCATGGGCCGCGCTTAGGCATTCAGTCCGAATACCAGACAACATCTATGCCGCCTACAACGCTATCGATGCGGCAGTCCGCAGTTCCGCCTACTCGCGTGCGGATGCGTCCGTTCGTGCTGCCGCTTCGGTTGCGGCCTCTGCCCGCGCTATCGCTTCCGCTCCTAGCTTTCGCCCAGCAGCAGCCGCCGCCCGCGCAGCCGCCGACGCCGCGGCGTACATCGCTAGCCACGCTGCCGAAGCGCGTCGAGATGTCTGGGCGGCGATCGCGGATGATTGCCGATCGCTACAGGCCGGCGAGGTAAACTTGATCAACCACCCCCTGTGGCCGATCGACGTTCGTCACAACCCCAGATATCGAGCAAATTTGCCGCCTTGGGCGCGGGCACCGTTTGATGCGTTCGCCGCAAGCGATCTCGCCCGCTCGACTTCGTTTGGTCTTATCATCGACTGGTATCGCGCGATCTTGCCGAGCGCGATGGGCCGACGACCCCGAAGCTTGTTCGACGAGAAAACCGATATTGCCGTTACACTGCCGCCCGATGAGTTCTGGACGATAACGGAGAGCCGCTCGGCCGAGCAGATAATGGACGATGTGGCTGAGTTTGCGGGGTGGGAGGGCAAACCGCCGGAGGGTCGCAAGAATACGATAGCGTCGTTTATTGTAACTTTTCTTGACGGCCGAGACGGACCAGCGACTATCGATGAGATTCGTAACGCATTTGCATCGGCGAACTACCGGATCGTCGACAAGACTATGCGTGGAGAACTCAGCCGTCTGGCCATGGCCGGGCGTATCATTCGCGTGCGTACTGGTGTCTATACTACTGCGAGTAACGACGTTGAGGAAATCGAAAGGTCTGAGGCCCCCACTTCGGTACAACAGGGGACTGGGCCTGTCTTTGCCGCCGTCCGCGGAGAACTGTCTCGCGTTCCGCACTATCCCTTCTCGGATGAGCTCGCGAACCCCACGCTTCAAAAACTCCATGACCGGATCAACAAGCGCCTAAAATCCTTGTTGGCAGCATTCGGCAACGGGCTGGCTCAGTATCCACAACTGAGCGATACGCTGGCCGACTATCGGGATGCCGTGTCGTGTGGGACTCTCGCCGAGCTTGATATCGACGATCTGTGGATCAGCGGCGCAGGCCTTATCGCGCAAGCTCGTTCCTTTGCAGCCCTCGATCCCACGAAGCAGGTGACGGAACCGCTCGAACCGCAATTGCAGGCGCTGCTTGGTGAGATCGCGCGGTTGCACGGTGCACTGATCATGGGATTTGCGAAGGGGCGCGAACTAGCCGAAAGGTCAGGAATCCCGCTTCTCACCGCCGACGAGTTCAGGAAGCTCTACGAATACGAAAGGACGATCGTCCGCTGGTTGCTGGACAGCCATCAGTTCGCCATGTCGGACAAGGTAAAGGCGCTTTTCGAAGAGGTAGACCGATTGCTGGTCACGACCTCGGAAGGTACCGAACACCTCGCTGCTTTGGGTTATCCGATTATACGCAATCTCATTATTTTTGGAGCGGGCTCATTAGGAGCTGCGGAGAAAATCGCCGGTAGATTGGCTCTATTGGGCGTGCCGGTACATCTCTTTGTGAATGGTATGCTGCCCTTCTTCGTAGAGAACATTGCACCTATCATGGGATTCGCGAGTTCCGTCCCCGAACTTCGATCCTACCTCGAATATCACCTTCGTCGACTTGAGATCGAATGGGAGGAGGCGAACGAACGCCCGAAAAAGAAATGACGCAAGCGTTTCAAATGGATACCTCCCAACCGCTCGTGAAAGTCACCTCCGCGCGGGCGCTCGACGGCTACCGGCTCACCCTCACATTCTCCGACGGTAGCCGCGGCACCGAAGACCTCACCGACTACATCGCCGTTGGCGGGCCGATGGTCGAGCCGCTGGCGGACCCGGCTTATTTCGCCCGCGTGTTCCTGTCCTTCGGCGTGCCGACCTGGCCGAACGGCTTCGACCTCGACGCCATCGCCCTTCGCGACAGGCTGGAGGCTGCGGGAAAATTGTCGCGCCCGGTCGCGGCGGAATAGGCGCGGCGGATCTGCTTGCGCGGCGCGGCGCAGGCCGCTTCCCCCATCTGCCGTCAGCCGCTCCTCCTATCGGCCAACTGCTCCCATCGTCTCGCGGGTGACGTCCCCGCCCGTTTTCTGCTATCCTTCCCCCATGAACGAGCACGCCGCCCCTTCGCTGTTGCGCGAACCGGCCACGACGCAGGCGGCCGAGGGGCTGCCGCGGCGGCCGTGGACCGTGGCCGAGATCGAGGCCATGGTGGCGGCGGGCATCATCGACGAGGACGAGCGCTTCGAACTGATCGGCGGGGAGGTAGTGCCGATGCCGCCCAAGGGTTCGGCGCACGAGAATGTGAAGGGCGAGGTCAATACCCATCTCCAGCGGTCAACGCCGGACGATCTGCGCGTCCTGCCCGAGACGACGCTGCGGCTCGACGACGTCTCGTTCCTCGAACCGGACTTCTGCGTCTTTCCGCGATCGGTGCCGCTCGAGCGCTTGCGCGGGACGGACGTATTGCTCGCCATGGAGATTTCCGATTCCAGCCTGCAATACGATACCGGCCGCAAGATCGGCATCTACGCCGCATATGGCATTGCCGAAGTCTGGGTGATCGATGCGAAGCGGCTGGTGACGCGCGTCCACCGGGCGCTCGGTGCTGCGGGCTACCGCGAAATCTTCGACGCGGCGGCCACAGATGATCTGGTTTGCGTCCGTCGGCCCGAGGTTCGTCTCAATCTTGCCGGGCTGGGCTTGAGACCCACTTCCGCATAGGGCCCGTCAGCGAGTCCGTGCCGGCATAACGCCCCGAGGCGTGTCGGCATCACACCGTCCCGCCGAGCGCGATGGTCAGCGAATTGTCGATGTGGCGGGTGAGGCCGGCGGTCATCGCCTCCGCGTCGCGCCGCGCCAGCGGTTCGAGGAACGCAAGATGTTCCTCGATCACACGCTGGGCATTGTAGGACGTCACCTGGATCCGCGACTGGACGGCCATGCGGATCTTGATCGCCGTCACCCGGAAGATGTTGATCATGAGGCGGTTGCCGGTCATCGCGACGAAACC
>CAYJMY010000322.1:0-3598 GCA_964371125.1 uncultured Mesorhizobium sp.
GGATAGGCCCGAAGATGCGGCGCCGGGGCGTCCAGCAGGACGGGATAGTCGATCTCGACAGCCGCAGGCGTAATGGCGTCGCCAAAACCAATGTCGACCTGGATCGAAATCCGCGCCCCGGCGATCGTTGCCGTCGTGCGGACACGCACGCCACCATATTCCACCTCCTCGCGGATCGGCGCCGCCGTCAACGCTACGACATCAAACGTCACACCGTCATCGGCGACCGGCTGCGCACAAATGGCCCGGAAGGTTTCGGCAATGGCCTCGGCGTCGTTGTCGCCGTGGCCAAGCAGATCCAGGTCGCGGGTCGGCCGGAATGGGTCAGTTACCCACGTCACGAAGAGCATCGCGCCCTTCAGGATGAAACGGTCACGATGACGCGATACACTCAGCCGGTAGAGCAGGCGCTCAAGCGCATACCGCGTCAGCAGAATTTGAAAGTCCGACCGCTCGGCGCGCGCACGATCGAGGAGACGCGCCCGGACCGAGGCGCCGATGTTGCGGGGCTCACGCGGCATCGGATACCATCGCTTCGACGTAGGGGCGCATCACCGACCAGACCCGTGCTTTTCGTGCATGGCGCCAGAGTTCATCGGGTGTGCAGCGGCGACGGCGAAGACCTTCGCGTAGCCCCTCCATCGCTACGTCGAGCCCGACTTTCGCGCGATAACGGAAGCAGTCGACGATCGTCCTTGCGGGCTCGGTGATGGGGACTTCGACGCCCTCAATGCGATGCCGCACAACCCCCTCCGTCAGCGCCAGTCCTGCAAAGCGCACGAAGCGGATGCGCGGATAGTCGATCTTTGGTCGCCAAGCGGTGCGATCGATGGCCATCCATATGGCGGACGGCATCTGCAGCGTCAGTTCGTGGAACTGAAGCGCCGAGGTCAGACAAACAATGCCTTTGGTAACCAGGACGGCAGCCTCGGCCAGCGCATGGGCGGCCTCGACTTGCGTGTCGGAAAGCTGGTAAAGGCCCCGTGCCGGGCGCACGACCACCCCCTCCCGCACGAGACGGGCCAGCGTTTCCGGCCCGATTCCTTCGGCGACGAAATCCTTCAGCCTGAGCATTCCCCGGGCTTTCAGAAGATCGAGCGCGCGGATTCGCTGGGCGCTTGTGGACGGCATGATCGGTGATAATTCCTCTGCTCTTCCAAAGATCAGCAGAGGTTTTATCACAATACACCCCTCCTGGAAACCTGAAACAAATCGACTCCTGGAGGCTGCCCATGGGGGGAAAGCCTTCCCCTGCCTGCAAACCGCCCAAGGCGGTTTTCCGGCACCCCTTCGAGCGGGGGAACCCCGCAACGCCCCTGCTCGACCCAAGGAAGTCGGCCCTATCAGTTTCGGGCGCCCCCGCAACGAGACGGAAGCGCTACGTTGGAGCCCATTGCCGCCAAATCGGTCCCAGTTTGCGACCGTCTGGTCCCTGAAAAGCGTGAGAGTGCGGACCGGGTTTGCCGTGACGGGTTGAGGGCTGGAGGAGAGGCCTCCGGCGCCCGTCGCGGAGGCCCGCGATGTCCAGACATGCTGTTCGCGCCCGTTCCGGCTCCGACCGAACGAGCCTTTATGACGAAATCACCGGAAAGATTCTCGCCGAACTGGAGGCCGGTCGGCTGCCCTGGATCCAGCCTTGGGGCACGGCGGCGGCGAAGGCGCCGCTCGCCATGCCGAAGAACGCCGCCACCAGCCGAGTTTATTCCGGCGTGAATGTGCTCATCCTCTGGGGCGCCGTGATCGAGCATGGCTTCCCCGGCCAGAGCTGGCTCACCTTCAGGCAGGCGCTCGCGCTCGGCGGGAATGTGCGCAAGGGCGAACGCGGAACGACGGTCGTCTATGCCGATCGCTTCGTCCCCGACGACGAGAAGCGGCGCGCCCGCGAAACTGGCGAAGAAGCCCAGCCAATCCCATTCCTGAAGCGCTTCACGGTTTTCAACCTGGCGCAATGCGAGGGCCTGCCCGACGACCTCGCCATTGTCGCGCCGCCGCCCGGACCCGGCCTGATCGAGCCGAAGGTGGACGCACTGATCAAAGCGAGCGGGATCGATTTCCGGATCGGCGGTGACCGTGCCTTCTACGTGCCGATGCACGATTATGTCATGGTCCCGCCGCCTCAGGCATTCTTCGAGCCCATCAACTGGCATCGCACCGCCCTGCATGAATGCTCCCATGCCAGCGGGGCGCCGCATCGCCTGAACCGCGACCTCTCCGGTTCCTTTGGCACGAAAAAGTACGCCTTCGAGGAGATGATCGCCGAGATTTCAGCGGCATTCTGCTGTGCTGCGCTCGGCATCGTGCCGACCGTGCGGCACGCCGATTACGTCGGTTCCTGGGCCGAGGTTCTGCGCGAGGACAATCGCGCCATCGTCCGCGCAGCATCGCAAGCCAGCAACGCTGCCGATTTTCTGCTCGGCTTCCTGCCCGGAGACGAACGACTTTCTCCGGTCTCCGCCGACGCTGACGAGCGGGAGGCGGCCTGATGCGCGCGCCGTCTCCAGCAGGCCGGCGAAGCTTCCGGCAGGATTCCTCTTCATCTCCGCGGCCTGTCATGCGTCCGCGCGGGCGCGCAGTTCATCGACGCGCTGGCGGGGGAAATATCTCTTCGACAATGCGGTTGAGTTTCTCGCCGGGGCGCGCCACCTCGTAACGGCGGGCGATCCATACTCTCGCGAAGCCCTGTTTCATCTCATCGGATGCGCCGTCGAGCTGTCGCTGAAATCCCATCTGCATTTCCGGGGGTGGAACGATGACCAATGCAGGCGCGAGGTCCGGCACGATCTGGTCAAGGCGCTCGCCGCAGCGGAACGGCTCGGATTGCATCGGTGGCATCCAGACGTGCGGATGCTGACGCGGATCTTGTAACCCTACTATCGCTACCATCGCATCCGCGATCTGGCGAGGCGCGACCCCGCGCCGATGGCGGCCGAACGGGCGCTACGCGCGGCCGAAGGACTGCTCGACGATGTTCTCGTCGCCGTGGCGGGGCCTCCCCGTTCCGGGGACTGACCGGATGCCGGCGTCTGCTGCGCGCCGGCCGCCGATCCTCGCTTCTCCGCCCCCCCCTCGGCCTTTGCTTTCGCCGCTAGCCGAGAGGAAGAGGGCCGAGGGGGTTTTCGTGACGGGTTGGAGGCCGGGAGAGAGGCTTTCGGCCGCCCGTCGCGGAGAAAATCCCCATGGCTACTGCCGTTCAGAAGATCACCCTGTCGTCCTCACGCGACATCCCCTTCAACAAGCTGGTGCTCAGCCAGTCGAACGTCCGGCGCGTGAAGGCCGGCGTCTCGATCGAGGAGCTGGCCGAGGACATCGCCCGGCGCGGCCTGCTTCAGGGCCTCAATGTCCGCCCCGTGCTCGACCCCGAAGGCAAGGAAACCGGCATGTTCGAGATCCCGGCCGGCGGCCGCCGCTACCGCGCGCTCGAACGGCTGGTCAAGCAGAAGCGTTTAGCGAAGACCGCGCCCGTCCCCTGCGTGGTGCGCGATCCAGCGGACGGCATCCTCGCCGAGGACGATTCGCTCGCCGAAAACTGCCAGCGCGCGCCGCTTCATCCGCTCGACCAGTTTCGCGCTTTCCAGACGCTTCGCGAGAAGGGTCAGTC
>CAYJMY010000323.1:0-3575 GCA_964371125.1 uncultured Mesorhizobium sp.
GAACAGCTCTCGGAGACGACGCACGATCCGAACGTCCGCTCGCTTCTCCAGGTCAACCTAAACGACGCCACCGACGCCGATGCCCTTTTTGCGCGCCTGATGGGCGACGAGGTCGAGCCGCGCCGCGAGTTCATCCAGGACAATGCGCTGTCCGTGGCGAATCTCGACGTCTGAGGCTGCTGTACGCTGACGCAAAAGTTGGTCTTTGACGAATATGTTTGTAGGGTTTTAACCTATAAATTCGCTGATCAAATAGAAGGCCGCTGACGAGGATCGGAGAGATTCACGGTGTCTGGTACGCGATGCGAGGCGTTTCGCTTCTCAGCGCGCTTGCCACACATCTTCTCTCGCGGACATCTCAATGGCTGTGGGTCCGAGGCGGCATTATGAAATTTGCGAAAAAGGGGAGCACGCGGGAAGACGGGCGCAAGCAGCTCGTCCTCGTTATCAGACCTGAGCTCATCCGCAGGCTGAAGGTTGCGGCGATGGAACAGGAAAAAAACACCTACGAAGTCGCCGAAGAGGCCTTCGAGGCGTTTCTGGCGACGCCGAGAGCAGTGGAGACCAAATAGCCGCTTTCGGTCGGAAGCTGCGAAATTCAAAGACGGCCGTTCTTGAGCGTTGAGGGCGCCGCTGCCGCTGCCCTAAAGCGTGCGCCGCGCCTGGCTACACTCGGGACGCGAGCTCCGATAACGTGCCCCGTGAGGGACCGACCAGCTTCGTTCATGAGTCTCAGTTCGAGGCTGCCGGCGAACCGAAACTAGATTGAGCATCCTGCGGCGTCCTCTGCTAAACCCGAACCCATTGGAATGCTGAGTTTGTTCGGGGGCGTTGTGGCAGTCAAGAAATCTGAAATTTACAGTCGTATCTGGCAAGGTTGTGATGTGTTGCGGGGTGGCATGGACGCCTCGCAGTACAAGGACTACGTCCTGTCGATCCTGTTCATCAAATACGTTTCGGACAAATACGTGGGTCAGCCCTACGGAGCCATCAAGGTTCCACATGGTGCGAGCTTCGCCGACATGGTTGCTCTCAAGGGCAAGACGGACATCGGCGATCAGATCAACAAGAAGATCATCGCGCCGCTGGCGGCGACCAACAAGCTCGGCGGCTTCCCCGATTTCGACGACAGTGGCAAACTCGGGTCCGGCAAGCAGAAACAGGACACGCTGACAAACCTCATCGCTGTCTTCGAGGACCCTGCGCTGAATTTCACGCGCAACCGGGCCGAGGGAGACGACATACTCGGCGATGCCTACGAGTATCTGATGCGCCACTTCGCCACCGACAGCGGCAAGTCGAAAGGGCAGTTCTACACGCCGGCAGAGGTCAGCCGGGTGATGGCGAAGATCATCGGGATCGGCGAAGCGAACACGACCGCCCAGACCACGGTCTACGACCCTACCTGCGGCTCGGGCTCGCTGTTGATAAAGGTAGCGGACGAGGCGAAGACACGGGTCACGCTCTACGGCCAGGAGAAGGATAGCAGCACGGCCGGCCTCGCTCAGATGAACCTCATCCTGCACGACTACGCGACGGCGACCATTCATCCCGGCCAAAGCACTCTAGCTGCGCCTTTCTTTCGTGATGGGGAGGCCATCAAAACCTTCGATTTCGTCGTAGCCAATCCCCCCTTCAGCGACAAGCGCTGGAGCCAGGGCATGGATGCCAATGAGCTGAAACCGGGTCTCGTCATCAAGGATGACAGCGCTGACACGGTCAACTTCCACCGCTTCGATGGGTTCGGCACACCGCCGCCCAAGCAGGGCGACTACGCCTACCTGCTCCACATCATCAAGTCGCTGAAGTCGAACGGCAAGGCGGCCTGCATCCTGCCGCACGGCGTGTTGTTTCGCGGCAATGCCGAAGCCGAGATCAGGAAGAACCTGATCCGACGCAATCTGATCAAAGCGATCATCGGGCTGCCGGCCAACCTGTTTTACGGCACCGGCATTCCGGCTTGCGTCGTTCTAATCGACAAGGAGAACGCGGCCGCACGGCGCGGCATCTTCATGATCGACGCCAGTCGGGGCTTCATGAAGGATGGGCCGAAGAACCGATTGCGCGAGATGGACGTTCATCGCATCGTCGACTTGTTCCGACGCGGTGCGGATGTGCCGAAATATGCGCGCATGGTCAGTCGCGATGAGATCGAGAAGAACGACTTCAACCTCAATCTGCCGCGCTACATCGACAGCCAGCCACCAGAGGATCGGCAGGATATCGAAGGACACCGAAAGGGTGGCATCCCAGCTCGCGACGTGGACGCGCTCGGCTCCTATTGGACCGTATGCCCGACGCTGAAAGACGCGCTCTTCAAACCAAATCGTCCTGGCTATTTCGATCTTGCCGTCGAGCCAGTCGACATTAGGGCGACCATCCACGGCAATCCCGACTTCCGTGCATTCACCGATGACCTTTCGCAGCATTTCGCTGCCTGGGCCTCTCAAGCGACTATCAAGCTAAAGGCACTGGACAAGGGTCTCCATCCCAAGGCGTTGATCGCTGAGCTTTCCGAAGGGCTATTGGAGCACTATCGCGGCCTGCCGCTGATCAACGCCTATGACGTTTACCAGCACCTCATGGACTACTGGTTTGAGACCATGCAGGACGACGCCTACCTGATCGCCGAAGCCGGTTGGAAGGCTGAAACTTATCGCGTCACCGAGACCAAGAAGAGCAAGGACGGCAAGGAGAAGGTCGTCGACAAGGGTTGGGCCTGCGATCTCGTTCCCAAGTCCTTGATCGTCGCACGCTATTTCGCGAAGGAGGCCGCAGAGATCACGCGCCTCGAAGCGGATATGGATCGTACGAGTGCCGAACTCACGGCCCTCGAAGAAGAGCACGGGCACGACGAAGGGCTTTTCTCCGAGCTGGTCGAGGACGGGGAGATCAAGGCGACGGGGGCCGGCGTAAAGGCGCGGCTGAAGGAGATCAAAGGCGACAAGTCAGCGAAGGACGAAGCCAACGCGCTCAACGCCTGGCTTGCCTTGGCCGAGCGGGAGAAGGAGCTGAAGCGCCAGATCAGAAACGCTGAGGATGCTCTGGATAATAGGGCGCTGGAGAAGTATCCAGAGCTAAGCAATGCTGAAGTCAAGACGCTGGTGGTCGACGACAAGTGGATTGCAAATCTCAAGGAGAGGATCGGCGGCGAAACTGTGCGTGCTGTGCATGGTCTTTCAAAACGGGTCGCCGAACTGTCGGGTCGATATGATGTGACGCTATCGATACTCACGAAGCGGGTGGAGCGTTTCGAGCAGGCAGTTGTACGTCACCTTGCCAAGATGGGGCATGCATGAGCGACCTGCGACCGGGGTACAAACAGACCGACGTCGGAACGATACCGAACGATTGGCAATCACAACGGATAGGTGAAGTGGGAGATGTTCTGGGCGGCCGCCAGCGGTCACCTGGCCGACTTGGGGAAATGACGCCATATCTCCGAGTGGCCAATGTATTTGAAGGATACATTGATCACTCGGACATTCTTGAAATGCCCTTCACAGCCGCCGAGAAGAGCCGGTTTCTGCTGCAGCAAGGAGACATACTTCTCAATGAAGGGCAAAGTCTGGAGC
>CAYJMY010000324.1:0-3563 GCA_964371125.1 uncultured Mesorhizobium sp.
CGGGGACCCCGATTGCTTCGCAATCTCCCCGGCCTTCTCGGCCGACGATCGAGCCGCCGGTTCGATCGCAAGATCGACCTCGAAGCCCCTCAAGGGGGAGGGAAAGGCGACGCGCATGCCGTTTGACCCTCCTCGCCGCTGCGCTAAGGTGATGCCGGGGCGGCGATCGAGGAGGACACCATGGCAGAGGCGGACGGCTGGCGGCCGATGCGGACGGCGCCGCGCGACGGCACGCGCATCCTGGTGACGACGCGTCCCGTGGAGCAGGGACCGGCCGAGGTCGACATGGCCTACTGGGCCAAGGCCGACCGCGCCGGCATGGAAGGCTGGCGCGCCGCCGATTCGCATCCCGGCCTGGTCGTCGCCTATGCCGAGCCCGAGCTGAAATGCTGGATGCCGATGCCGGGGGCGGGCGCGGTGCCCCGGCCGGGCGCGGCGGCGGCGCCCGCGGCGCGGCCGGCGGTCATGCCCGCGCCGTACGAGGGCGAGGAGATCGAGACCGACGGCTCGGGGATCTGAGGGGAGTCCGGTCCCACAATGGATGGCTACGTCGCCATGGTGCACGACGATACGACCGCGTCGGCGGGCCGCGGCGGGGCCCGCTTGAGGCAGACGAGCCCGCGAACCGGTTTGCTTGCGAAACGGGGGCGAGTGGACTAAACTAGCTTAGTCTAGTCGGCCGCCGGAGCATTGCATGGAAACGGTCAACATCCACGAGGCCAAGACGCATCTGTCGCGGCTGGTCGACAGGGCGGCGAAGGGCGAGAGCTTCATCATCGCCAAGGCGGGCAAGCCGATGGTCAAGGTCGTGCCGCTGGACGAAGCGCCGAAGACGCGGCCGCAGCGCCTCGGCTTCATGGAGGGCGCGTTCGAGGTCCCCGACGATTTCGACACGATGGGCGCCGCCGAAATCGAACAGATGTTCTACGGCGCGGAATGAGGCTGCTCGTCGATACCCAGTTGCTGCTGTGGGCGGCGGCGGAGCCGCACAAGGTTCCCGCCGTTGCCGCCGAACTGATGAATTCCGAGACGAGCGACCTCCATTTCAGCGTCGCGAGCCTGTGGGAGACCACCATCAAGAACGGTACCAATCGTCCCGGCTTCCACGTCGATACGCGCCGGCTGCGGAACGGGCTGAGACAGGCGGGGTACGGGGAACTGTCCATCGCGGCGGAGCACACCCTGCTGGCGCTGCCGGCGTTGCACCGCGACCCGTTCGACCGGATGCTGGTGGCGCAGGCCGCCGTCGAGGGCATGGCGCTGCTGACGGCGGACGCCACGCTCGCGCTCTACAGAGACCACGCGGAAATCCGCGTCGTCTGACCGGACCGTCGTCTGACCGGACTGGCATCTGACCGGACTGGCATCTGACCGGATTGGCCCGTCGATGCGCCGACGCCGCCCCGCCTCAGGCGAAGGCGCCGTGGCAGTGCTTGTATTTCTTGCCGGAGCCGCACGGGCAAGGCTCGTTGCGGCCGACCTTGCCCCAGGTGGACGGGTTCTGCGGGTCGCGCTCCTCGGCCGGCACGACGGTGTCGCGCACCAGGGTGAGCGTGCCGCCGGCGCCCTCGCCGAAATCGTCCTCGCCGGTGGTGGCGTCGAGGTGGTGGCCGACCGCCTGCGGCACCGCGGGCGGCGGCGCCTCGGCCGCCTCGCGGACCAGCTCGACGCGCATCAGCTGGGCGGTGACCGCCTGGCGCAGATTGCCGAGCATGGCCTGGAACAGCTCGAAGGCCTCGGACTTGTATTCGTTGAGCGGATCGCGCTGGGCGTAGCCGCGGAAGCCGACGACCGAGCGCAGATGGTCGAGGTTGACGAGGTGCTCGCGCCACAGGTGGTCGAGCGACTGCAGCATCACCGAGCGCTCGACATAGGCCATGATCTCGGGGCCGAAGCGGGCGGCGCGGTCGGCGGCGGCGGCGTCCGCCGCTGCGGCGATGCGGCTGCGCACCTCCTCCTCGGCGATGCCCTCCTCCTTCGCCCAGTCGGCGACCGGCAGGTCGAGGTTGAGATACTGGCGCACGCCTTCGGCGAGGCCGGCCACGTCCCACTGCTCGGCATAGGCATTTTCCGGCATGTGGCGGGCGACGAGCTCGTCGATGACGTCGGAGCGCATCTCGGCGATGGTCTCGGAGAGGTTCTCGCCGTCCATCAGCTCGATGCGCTGCTCGAAGACCACCTTGCGCTGGTCGTTCATGACGTCGTCGAACTTGAGCAGGTTCTTGCGGATGTCGAAGTTGCGCGCCTCGACCTTCTTCTGCGCCTTCTCCAGCGCCTTGTTGATCCAGGGGTGGATGATCGCCTCGTCTTCCTTGAGGCCGAGCTTCTGCAGCATGCCGTCCATGCGCTCCGAGCCGAAGATGCGCATCAGGTCGTCCTGCAGGGACAGGAAAAACTTCGAGCGGCCGGGGTCGCCCTGGCGGCCGGAGCGGCCTCTGAGCTGGTTGTCGATGCGGCGGCTCTCGTGGCGCTCGGTGGCGAGCACGTAGAGGCCGCCGGCGGCGAGCGCCTTCTCCTTCAGCTGCTGGACGTCGGCGCGGATGGCGGCTTCCTTCGCGGCGCGTTCCGCGCCTTCCGGCATGTCGGCCAGCTCCTCGGCGATGCGCATGTCGGCATTGCCGCCGAGCTGGATGTCGGTGCCGCGGCCGGCCATGTTGGTGGCGATGGTGATGGCGCCGGGCTTGCCGGCCTGGGCGACAATGGCCGCCTCGCGCTCGTGGTGGCGGGCGTTCAGGACCTCGAAATCGGTAAAACCTTCCTTGCGCAGGCGCTCGGCGAGCTGTTCCGACTTCTCGATCGAGGTGGTGCCGACCAGCGTCGGCTGGCCCTTGGCGTGCGCCTCGCGGATCTCGCGGACGATGGCGCGGTACTTCTCCTCGACCGAGCGGTAGACCTCATCGTCCTCGTCGAGGCGCTTGACCGGCAGGTTGGTCGGGATCTCGATGACGTCGAGCCGGTAGATGTTGCCGAATTCCTCGGCCTCGGTGGCCGCCGTGCCGGTCATGCCGGCGAGCTTGCCGTACATGCGGAAATAGTTCTGGAAGGTGATCGAGGCGAGCGTCTGGTTCTCCGGCTGGACCTGGACATGCTCTTTCGCCTCGAGCGCCTGGTGCAGGCCCTCCGAATAACGGCGCCCGGGCATCATGCGGCCGGTGAACTCGTCGATGATCACGACTTCGTCGTTGCGGACGATGTAGTCCTTGTCGCGCTGGAAGAGCTTGTGGGCGCGAAGCCCCTGGTTGATGTGGTGGACGACGGTGACGTTCTCGACGTCGTAGAGCGAATCGCCCTTCAACAGACCGGCTTCCCGGAGGATTCCTTCGAGCTTCTCGTTACCGGATTCGGTGAACGACGCCGCGCGGGTCTTTTCGTCGATGTCATAGTCCCCGGGGGCGAGCGCCGGGATGAAGGTGTCGATCGTGTTGTAGAGGTCCGACTTGTCGTCGATGGCGCCGGAAATGATCAGCGGCGTGCGCGCTTCGTCGATCA
Organism: uncultured Mesorhizobium sp.; assembly: GCA_964371125.1. Classification (GTDB taxonomy): domain Bacteria; phylum Pseudomonadota; class Alphaproteobacteria; order Rhizobiales; family Rhizobiaceae; genus DUSC01. The sequence continues at coordinate 3,490 of CAYJMY010000324.1, forward strand.
GGATCGAGTCGACCTCGTCGACGATCGCGAAATTGTGACCGCGCTGCACCATGGCGCGCAGCTCGTACTTCATG
>CAYJMY010000325.1:0-3555 GCA_964371125.1 uncultured Mesorhizobium sp.
CGCGCCGGCATGGTGCGCGGTTACTGCCACCTCGAGAAGCTCGCCAACCTCGAATCCCTGCCGTCGACGGGCTTCGACGTGATCTGCTTCCCGGTAAAGATCAAGGGAGCAAGCGCCGGATGGTGCCGGCCGGTCGCGGTGCTGGCCGGCTGAGCCGGCCGCAGCCCGTGCCGTGGAATAGCCGCTGCTCGGCGGCCTCGTCCGCGGTGGCGTCGTTGCTGCGGCGACACGGCCCGGCGGAGAGTCGATCGGGCTTCACAAACGCCGGCGAAGCGCCTTATTGATGCCCGAGTTGCGTTGCCGAAAGGCGGCATCGTCGGCGGGCTTCCGCAAAGGCGCGGCGCGGGATCGCGAGGAGAGTGGACGTGAAGAAGTATCTTGCGGCGGCGTCTGTGTTGCTGGCGGTCGTCGCCACAGCCGCGGCGGAGGAGAAGAAGGACCTCCGTCAGATCGCGGTCGAGCAGTTCGGCGAGGTGATCGCGCTGGTCTCCGTCTGCCGCGCGGTAACGATCGATATCTCCGTCATGTCCATCATCGTCATGCGTGCGGGGCTCGAGATCGATGACATCCTCGACGAGGCGGGCGTCTACAGCGCGACGCTCGTGCCCGAGATGGTTGCGTCGGGCAGCGAGGCGGACGCTTGTCGCGCGGCGGCGGCCTGGTACGGTCCGAAAGGCAGCAAGATCCCCAACCTCGTAAAGCCGCTCTGAGGCCGATGCCGGTTTCGGCGGGCCGTCAGCGGCGACCGACGAAACGGCCTGAGAATCGGCGCGCGCCGGGGCGGGCGGTACGCTAAGAGTGCGGCCGTCGAATCGCACGCCCCGGGCCGGCCGGAGGCGCAGGCTCCGGGGGAGCTATCCACAACATGACGTCCGACGATAGCGACCGGCGCTTTGCCGCCTTCCGGCACCGGCCGTTCCTGACCTACTGGAGCGCCCGCTTCCTCGCCACCTTCTCGACACAGATCGTCTCGGTCGCCGTCGGCTGGCAGGTGTACGACCTGACGCGCGATCCCTTCGACCTCGGCCTGGTCGGCATCATCCAGTTCGCGCCGTCGCTGCTCCTGGTGCTGGTCACGGGCGCCGCCGCCGACCGCTTCGGCCGCCGGCTGATCATGGGCGCCGCGGCGGTGCTTGAGGCGCTGTGTGCGCTGGCGCTGCTCGTCCTCACCCTGCGCGGCCTCGACGGCGTGTCGTCGGTGTTAGTCGTGCTCGCCGTGTTCGGCATAGCCCGGGCCTTCTTCGCCCCGGCATCGGCGTCGCTGGTCGCCAATCTCGTACCGGCCGAGGACTTCGCCAATGCCGTGGCGTGGAATTCGTCGGCCTGGCAGACGGCGACCATCGTCGGGCCGGTCGCCGGCGGGTTGCTTTACGGCCTGTCGGCCGAAACCGCCTATGCGACGGCAACGCTGCTGATGGCCGGCGCCGCGCTGCTCTCCTTCGTAATCGTCGCGCCGCGGCAGCGCACCGAGAGCGAGAAGCCGACGTTGACGACGCTGTTCGCCGGCTTCCGTTACATCTGGGGCGAGAAGATCGTGCTCGGCGCCGTGTCGCTCGACCTGTTCGCCGTGCTGCTCAGCGGCGCCGTCGCGCTGCTTCCGGTCTATGCGCGCGACATCCTCGAACTTGGGCCATGGGGCCTCGGCATGCTGCGCGCCGCTCCCGGCATCGGCGCCGTCGCGGTGGCCCTGTGGCTCGCCGGCCATCCGATCCGCGACCATGCCGGCGTGCTTCTCTTCGTCTTCGTCGGGCTGTTCGGCGTCTTCACCGTCGTCTTCGGCGTCTCCACCATGCCGTGGCTGTCGATCGCCGCGCTGTCGCTGGTCGGTGCCGCCGACATGGTCAGCGTGTATGTCCGCGAAACGCTGATCCAGCTGTGGACGCCGGACCGGGTGCGCGGCCGCGTCAACGCCGTCAACATGGTCTTCGTCGGCGCGTCCAACGAACTCGGCGAGTTCCGCGCCGGCACGATGGCGGCGCTCGTCGGTACAGTCCCGGCCGTGGTGTTCGGCGGCGTCGGCGCGGTCGCGGTTGCCGGGCTTTGGGCCGTCATGTTCCCCGCGCTGCGGAAGGCGCGACATCTGGACGGGCGGGTCTGAGCCGCGCCGGCGCCGGCCGGCCGAAGATGATCTCGAGGAACTCGTCCAGCCAGCGCTTCAGGTGCATGTCCCAGATCAGCCGTCCACCGAGATGGTCGCGGCCGGGCTGAGCGCCGGGAAGCTCGAAACGGTGCGCACCGCGCACCACCCAGCGATGCATCATCATCGCGGTGAGCTCGGCGTGGAACTGGATGCCCCAGGCGTTGTCGCCGTAGCGGAACGCCTGGTTGGGGTAGGCCTCGGCGGTAGCCAGCAATGTCGCTCCCGACGGCAGCGAAAAACCCTCCCGGTGGAACTGGTAGACCATTTCCGGCCAGCGCATGAGCGCCGCGCCCTCCCCGGTTGGCTGGAGCGGATACCAGCCGATCTCGACGAGGCCGTCGCTGCGGGCCGCCACCTGGCCGCCGAGATGGTTCACGAGCATCTGCGCGCCGAGGCAGATGCCGAGGAAGGGACGGTCCTCGCGGAGCGGAACGGCCAGCCAGTCCGTTTCCCGGCGGATGTAGTCCTCCCCGTCATTGGCGCTCATCGGCCCGCCGAACACGACGGCGCCGGCATGGGCTTCCAGCGTCTCCGGCAGCGGGTCGCCGAGCGGCGGACGGCGGATGTCGAGGTCGAAGCCTCGTTCGAGCAGGAGATGACCCACCCGCCCGGGGCTCGACATCTCCTGATGGAGGATCACGAGGATCTTGGAACTCATTCGGCGCGGCATGGAAGGCTCAGTCCCCCGAAACCCCCGCGGCGCGAGCCGCACGGCGGCGGAGCTCGATTCTCTCCCGGCTGTCGACGCCGACCAGCTCGGCGATCCGCCAGACGAGGTTGTCCTCGAGCTCGTGGCGCTCGCGGTCGGCATAGACGACGTCCCACAAGAGGCCGACGAGCCCGGCCCGCGCCTCCGCATCGAGATGGCGCTTGATGACGGAGGCGAACGCGTAGAGGTCGACGGCTTCGGAATCCGCGTTCTCGCCCGCCTCGACGAGCGATTCGAGATCTTCGTCGGTCGCGCCGAACAGGCTCGTCAGCGCTTCCTTGAGGCTGCCGACCTCGGAATCCAGCCTCAGTCCGTCGGCGTCCATCAGGTGGATCATCAAGGCGGCGACCGCGACGCGGGGATCGTCGCGGTCCTTTTCCGCGACGGCGCCGCCGCCGGGGAGGTCCTTCAGGAAGGCGAGGAGACGATCGATCATGGTCAGGCCTTTGGGGGGTGAAAGGACTTAACCGGAAACAAGCCGCCGGGGCAATCAGAACAGCTTGAACCGCTTCTCCGCCGGTGCAGCCTCGTCGGGATCGACGCCGGGATCGTCGGGAAGCGGTCCGCTCTCGGCGAAACGCAACGGCGCCGCGGGCGGTGTTTCGGCCGGCTGCGCGGGTGCCGCGGGCACGTCCGCGGGTGCCGAAGCAACGGCGACGGGTTCGGCCGCGGTCTGTGTGGCGACGGGCGCGGCGGAGGCCACCAC
>CAYJMY010000326.1:0-3542 GCA_964371125.1 uncultured Mesorhizobium sp.
CCCCTCCCCCTTGTGGGGAGGGGTAAGGGGTGGGGGTACCGACGACTCCACCGTCCACGTCCCGCTGATCGCGCTCGCCCACGGGCGCAGCGGCGACAAGGGCGACATCGCCAACATCGGCGTGTTGGCGCGGCGGCCGGAGTTCGTCGCCGTGCTGCGCCGCCAGCTCACGCCTCAGGCGGTGCGCGCCTACTTCGCCCACTATGCGAAAGGCGAGGTCGAGCGCTTCGACTGGCCCGGCCTCTCGGGCATGAACTTCCTGCTGCACCAGGGGCTGGGCGGCGGCGGCATCGCCTCGCTGCGCCATGACCCGCAAGGCAAGGCGCTGGCGCAGATCCTGATGGATTTCCCCGTCGCCGTGCCCGCCGCATGGCTCGAGGCCGGCGGCCCGCTCGCCGGCTGGACCGAGATGCTTGCCGCCGACGGCACGCCGGCGGAACGATGACCATGAACAAGCATCTCTCCGCCGGCGCGGTTTCCGTTAGCGCGAGCTTACCTTTTCGCAAGGTGCTGATCGCCAACCGCGGCGAGATCGCCTGCCGCGTCATGCACACGCTTTCCGCGCTCGGCATCGCCTCGGTAGCCATCCACCATCGCGTCGAGGCGCGAGCACGGCATGTGCGCATCGCCGACGAGGCTGTCGAGATCACCGGCGAGACGCCGGTCGCGGCGCATCTCGACATCGCCCAGATCGTCGCCGCCGCGAAAGCTTGCGGCGCCGACGCGATCCATCCGGGCTACGGCTTCCTCTCTGAGAATGCACGCTTCGCCGCGGCCGTCGCCGAGGCCGGGCTCACCTTTATCGGCCCCGACGCCGAGACGATCCGTCTGATGGGCGACAAGATCTCGGCGCGCACTTTCGCCGAGGCGCACGGCGTGCCGGTCGCTCCCTCCGTCATGCCGTCCGGCGACCTCGCGGCGTTCACAGCGGCCGCCGAGCGGATCGGCTTCCCGCTGCTGATCAAGGCGGCGGCCGGCGGCGGCGGTAAGGGCATGAGCATCGTCCACGCGGCCTCGGACCTCGCCGAGGCGGCGCGCATCGCCTCCAGCGAGGCACAGCGTTACTTCGGCGACGGCCGCATCTACGCCGAGGTCTATGTCGAGCGTCCGCGCCACATCGAGGTCCAGGTGCTCGGCGACGGCGAGGGCAACGCCATCCATCTCTTCGAGCGCGAATGCTCCGTGCAGCGCCGCTTCCAGAAGATCATCGAGGAGGCGCCGGCGGCGAACCTGCCTGATGTGCTCCGCGACAGCATCTGCAAGGCGGCGGTCAAGCTCGCCGCCGCGGCGCGCTACAAGAACGCCGGCACGGTCGAGTTCATCCTCGGCGCCGATGGCCGCTTCTTCTTCCTCGAGATGAATACCCGTCTCCAGGTCGAGCATCCGGTGACGGAGATGATCACCGGCGTCGACCTGGTCCGCGCCCAGATCGAAATTGCCGCCGGCCGCGGCCTGCCGTTCGCACAAGACGCAGTGCGCATCCGCGGGCACGCGATCGAGTGCCGCATCTGCGCCGAGGATCCCGAGCGCGGCTTCCTGCCGGAGACCGGCACGCTGCGTTATCTCGGCGTTCCGGAAGCGCCGCACCTGCGCTTCGAGAACGCGCTCGACGCCGGGCAGAAGATCACCGCCGACTTCGATTCCATGCTCGCCAAGCTCGTCGTCCATGGCGGCGACCGCGCCGAGGCGATCCGGCGCAGCGTCGACGCGCTCGGCGAGCTCGCCCTGCTCGGTGTTCGCACCAACACGGATTATCTGGCGCGCGTCCTCGCCCACGAGGCGTTCCGCGCCGGCGACCTGCACACGGGCTTCGTCGCCGAGCACGCCGCGGCGCTCGCCGCCGGCGAGCCGGGTGCGGCCGACCTGGATGCCGTGCTGGTCGCGGCCGCGCTCGGCTTCCGCGAGTTCCGCGACATCGCCTTCGGCGTCCCCGAACCGCACGCCACCATCGGCCGGTGGAGGAACTGACCATGGGCTTCAGGATCACCGTCGACGGCCACAGCCACGCGATCGAGATCGTCGGCCGGCGGCCGCACCTGGTCGTCCGTATCGACGGCCGCGAGCACGAGGTCTCCGCCACCGGTACGCTGGAGGACGGGCGCCAGACGATCGAGATCGCCGGCACGCCGCTGCATTTCACCCGCGCTCACGCGGGCGACAGCCTGATCGTCCGGCTGAACGGCCGCACCTTCGACACGGCGATCGTCGATCCGCGCTCGGAGACGGCGGGCGCCGGCGGCGGCCTCGACCACATCAGGGCGCCGATGCCGGGCTCGGTGGTCAGCGTGCACAAGCAGCAGGGCGAGGACGTGCTCCGCGGCGAGACGATCGTGACCATCGAGAGCATGAAACTGCAGACCGCGCTGGCGGCGCCGCGCGACGGGCGCATCGCCGCGCTTCTTCGGCGCGAGGGCGAGACCTTCGACAAGGACGAAGTGATCGTGCGTCTCGAAGAGGCGGAAGAGGCCTGAGGCGATGCGCAAGATCCAGTCCATGATCTCCACCTCGGGCGCCGAGTTCCGCCGCAACGAGGAGCACAACCGGGCGCTGGCGCGGGCCTTCCGCGAGAAGCAGGAGGCGGCCCGCCACGTCCGTCCGCAGCGCGACCTCGACCGCCTCGCCGGGCAGGGAAAGATGCGCCCGCGCGAACGCATCGAGAAGTTGCTCGATCCCGGCACGCCGTTCCTCGAACTGTCGTCGCTCGCCGGCAACATGGCCTATGGCGGCGAGTCCCCTTCCGCCAGTTCGATCGTCGGCATCGGCGTCGTCTCCGGCCGCGAGGTCATCCTGCGCGCCGACGACCCGACGGTGAAGGGCGGCGCCTGGTATCCGCTGACAGTGAAGAAGATCGTGCGCGCCCTCGACATCGCCATGGAGAACCGGCTGCCGGTCATCCATCTGTGCGATTCGGCCGGCGGCTTCCTCCAGCTCCAGTCGGAGCTGTTTCCCGACCGCTACATGGGCGGCCGCATCTTCCGCAACCAGTCGATCCTGTCGAAGATGGGCGTCAAGCAGCTGGCGCTGGTGTTCGGCCACTGCACCGCCGGCGGCGCCTACATCCCCGGCCTCTCCGACTACAACGTCATCGTTCGCGGCACCGGCGCCGTGTTCCTCGGCGGGCCGCCGCTGGTGCGCGCCGCCACCGGCGAGGACGTCACCGTCGAGGAGCTTGGCGGCGCCGACATGCACACCTCCGTGTCGGGCACCTGCGACTACCCGGCGGCGAGCGAGGACGAGGCGATCCACATCGGCCGCGAGATCGTCGCCCAGTGGGACCGGCCGAAGAAATGGGACTGCCAGCGCGAGGCGACCGAGGATCCCGCCTACGATCCGCAGGAGATCTACGGAATCCTGCCCGACGACATCAAGAAGTCGTTCGACATGCACGAAATCATCGCTCGCATCGTCGACGGCAGCCGCTTCCACGAATACCAGCCCAACTACGGCACGACGCTGGTCTGCGGCTACGCCAACATCTGGTGCTACAAGGTCGGCATCCTCGCCAACAACGGCGTCCTCTTCAACGATAGCTCGCTCAAGGT
>CAYJMY010000327.1:0-3538 GCA_964371125.1 uncultured Mesorhizobium sp.
ATCCGAAGAAGCGCGTCGAGGTCGTCGTCAACGTCCAGGGCGACCTGCCGACCATCGATCCGGCGACGATTTCCGCGGCCATCCCGCCGCTCGACGATGGGTCCGTCGACATCGCCACGCTCGGCGCCGTGATTTCCCGCGCGGACGAGCGCGACAACCCCAACGTCGTCAAGATCGTCGGTTCGCCGCTCTCGGCCTCGCGGCTACGCGCGCTCTACTTCACCCGCGCTACGGCGCCCTGGGGCGAAGGGCCGCTCTATCACCACATCGGGCTCTACGCCTATCGTCGCGCCGCCCTCGAGCGTTTCGTCGCGCTGCCGCCGTCGGCGCTGGAAGTCCGCGAACGGCTCGAGCAGTTGAGGGCGCTGGAAGCCGGCATGCGCATCGACGCCGAGATCGTCGACACCGTGCCGCTCGGCGTCGACACGCCCCACGACCTCGAGCGCGCCCGCGCCATGCTTTCCGCCTGAACAGGATATCGACATGCCGCCAAAGACCAACCGGATCTCATTCCAGGGCGAGCCGGGTGCCAATTCCGACACGGCCTGCCGCAACATGTTTCCGTCGATGGAGCCGTTGCCTTGCCCGACTTTCGAGGATGCCTTCAACGCGGTCGAGACCGGCAAGGCCGATCTCGCCATGATCCCGATCGAGAACACGATCGCCGGCCGCGTCGCCGACATCCATCATCTCCTGCCGGAATCGAAGCTGCACATCATCGGCGAGTACTTTCTGCCGATCCACTTCCACCTGATGGTGCTGCCCGGCGTCAAGCGCGAGGAGATACGCACCGTCCACAGCCACATCCACGCGCTCGGCCAGTGCCGCAAATACATCCGCAAGAACGGCTGGAAGCCGATGGTCGCCGGCGACACCGCCGGCGCGGCGAAGCTCGTTTCGGAAGAGAAGGTGCGTTCCATGGCGGCGCTGGCGCCGAAACTCGCCGCCGAGCTCTACGGCCTCGACATCCTCGAGGAGAACGTCGAGGACACCGACACCAACGTCACCCGCTTCGTCGTGCTGACCAAGTCGAAGCACTGGGTCGATCGCCCTTCGGAAGACGCCAAGATGATGACCACCTTCATCTTCCGCGTCCGCAACGTGCCGGCCGCGCTCTACAAGGCCATGGGCGGCTTCGCCACCAACGGCGTCAACATGACCAAGCTGGAAAGCTACCAGCTCGGCGCCTTCACGGCGACGCTGTTCTATGCCGACATCGAGGGCCATCCCGACGATCCGGGCGTCAAGAACGCGCTGGAGGAACTGCGCTTCTTCTCGAAGGAGGTGCGCATCCTCGGCGTCTATCCGCGAAGCCCGTCGCGCGAGGAGTGGAAGGTCGCGGACTGAAGGCCTGACAGGGTGGCTGAATCGACTTGCCACACAAGAAAATTCCCGTGTGGCAAGCCCGGTCCTACCCCTCGCTCTCTGCCCAGGCCCTGATCAGGTGGTGCGCGATGGCCGTCCTCGGCGGCACGAACACGCCGGCTGAGGTGTCGCCGGCGAGGATGGCGCGCACCTCGTCCCGTGTGAACCAGCGGCAGTCCTCCAGTTCGCGGCTGTCGAAGCCGATGTCGTCGTCGAGCGCCTCGCCGTAGCAGCCGATCATCAGCGAATAGGGGAACGGCCAGGGCTGGCTGGCGTGGTAGGCGACCCGCCCGAGCCGGATGCCGGCCTCCTCCAGCGTCTCGCGGCGCACGGCGTTCTCGATCGTCTCGCCCGGCTCGATGAAGCCGGCCAGCGCCGAGTACATGCCGGGCGGGAAATGCGGGCTGCGGCCGAGCAGGCAGCGGTCGCCGCGCACCGCGAGCATGATCGCCACCGGGTCGGTGCGCGGGAAGTGCTCGGCGTTGCAGCCGGTGCACTGCCGCTTGTAGCCGCCCGAGCGGATCTCGGTCGCAGCGCCACACCTGCCGCAGAAGCGGTGGGTGGCGTGCCAGGCGAGCAGGGCGCCGGCCTGGGCGAGTGCGCCCGAGGCCTCCGGGTCGAGCAACCCTTGGGTGGTCACCGAGCGGAAGTCGATCGCCTTGATTCCTTCGGGGAGCGCGTCGGGCTCGAGCCCGGCCGGGGCGGCGACCACAGGCCCGGCCTGCGTCCAGCCGAGGAGTACCGCCTCGTCGAGCTTCGCGGCCAGCGCCGCGCTCTCCGCGACCGCGAAATAGGGATCGTAGCCGCCGCCGGCGGTCTTCAGATGGATGCGTCCGCCGCGCAGCAGCATCAGCCGGGTCGACGGATCCGCAAGCGCCTCGCGCGCCGAATCGTCGCTGCGCTCCTCCGAGCGACGGTCGATCGTGTTTCCGGCGTAGCCGACGAACTGGCTGGGTTCGCGCGGCGGCGCGTCGAAGAACGGAAAGGTCATGCAATCCTCTTGGTGGTGGAGGGACGATCGGTCACAGGGCGGAGCGCAGCCGCTCCGCGAACTGGTGGAGGTCCTCGCGCCGGTAGGGTTCGCGGATCCCGTTTCCCCACACCGGTCCCGGCCAGCCGGTATCGCCCTCGCTGCGCGCGACGATGTGGACATGAAGCTGGCGCACGATGTTGCCGAGCGCCCCGCTGTTGATCTTGGAGCAGCCCGTCACCGTCTTCAGCGTCTGCGCCACCAGGTTCGTCTCGAAGGTCAGCATCGCCTGGTCGAGTGGGGTGAGGTCGTGAAGTTCCTCGATACCCGGCCTCTGCGGCACGAGCAGGAGCCAGGGCCAGCGCCGGTCGTTCATCAGCCTGAGTTCACACAGGCCGAGCCACAGCACGGGCTCGCTGTCGGCCTCCAGCCGGCCATCGAGCGCGAATCCGGTCGTCCTTACCGGCAACATGGACGCTCCCTCATTCCTTTTCTTGTTCGCGACGCTAGGCCGAGCGCCGCGGGCCTGCAAGGCCTTGTCGAGCCGCGTCGGTGAACGTCGTCTGCGGGGCCGCCGTTCCGCTCTTGCATTTCCGGTGCGGATTGCCGATATCAGCCGCGGGAGGTTGGTGGTGGACGCTCCACTCGCCAACCGGGTCAGGTCCGGAAGGAAGCAGCCCTAACGAGCCCGGAACGGGTCATTGTTCCAGCCTCCCGCCTCTTTGCCCTCCGTCCCATCCGCTCGCCGGCTCGTTGACGGCGCGTCACGGCGCAGGCGAAACTCGCGCGGGAGCCGGACGCGACGTCCGGGCGCAGGGAAGAAGGCAGGCTGATGAGCGAATCCGCACAGGCCGGAACTGGCAAGGCCGCCGCCTATCGCGTGCTGGCGCGCAAGTACCGTCCGGCCGACTTCAGCACGCTGATCGGCCAGGAGCCGATGGTGCGTACCCTCACCAACGCCTTCGCTACCGGCCGCATCGCCCAGGCATGGATGCTGACCGGTGTTCGCGGCGTCGGCAAGACGACCACCGCCCGCATCCTCGCCCGCGCCCTCAACTACAAGACCGCCGAGATCGACCGCCCCTCGGTCGACCTGGCCGTACCCGGCGAGCACTGCAAGGCCATCATGGAAGGCCGCCACGTCGACGTCATCGAGATGGACGCGGCCTCGCACACCGGCATCGACGACATCCGCGAGATCAT
>CAYJMY010000328.1:0-3537 GCA_964371125.1 uncultured Mesorhizobium sp.
GCCCTATCTCAACCGCCTGTTCTATTCCCTCGTCGGCGAGCGCATGGCCGACGACATCCTGCTGGTCATGGCGAAAAGGAACGGCCGCTATGTCGCCGGCGCGATCAACTTCATCGGCGGCGACACGCTCTACGGCCGCCACTGGGGCTGCGTCGAGGAGCATCCGTTCCTGCATTTCGAGGTCTGCTACCACCAGGCGATCGACTTCGCCATTGCCCGCGGCCTGAAGGTGGTCGAGGCGGGTGCGCAGGGCGAGCACAAGCTGGCGCGCGGCTACGAGCCGGTCACCACGCATTCGGCGCACTGGATCGAGCATCCGGGACTGCGCCGGGCGGTGGCCGACTTTCTGCGGCAGGAGCGGCGGCAGGTCGAACAGATGAGCGAGTATCTCGGGGAGCACGGGCCGTTCCGCAAAGGCGCGCCGGAGGAGTAGGGAAAACGGCTGTCGATTCGTCATGCCCTCCAGGCCGGCGATTGGGCTTTCGGCGGGTCGCACCGACGAAAAAGTGCTTCACCCTTGCCCCTCGCCCCGCTTTTTCCTACTCCCTACTCCTCAATGTCCGCCGGAAGGTCCGCCCATGCCCGCTCCATATGACACCAGCAACGTCTTCGCCAAAATCCTGCGCGGCGAACTCCCGTGCCACAAGCTCTACGAGGACGCCGAGACCTTCGCCTTCATGGACATCATGCCGCGCGGCGACGGCCACTGCCTCGTCATCCCGAAGAAGCCGTCACGCAACATCCTCGACGTCGATGCCGACAGCCTCGCTGCGGTGATGCGCACGACGCAGAAAATAGCCCGAGCCGCGGTGAAGGCGTTTTCCGCGGACGGTGTCACCGTCCAGCAGTTCAACGAACCCGCCGGCGGCCAGGTCGTCTTCCACCTTCACGTCCACGTGATTCCGCGTTTCGAAGGCGTTTCGCTGCGGCCGCATTCCGGGCAGATGGAGAAGCCGGAGATCCTGTCAGCCAATGCCGAGAAGATCAGGACCGCCCTCGCCTCCGCTTGATCAAACGCCGGCCGCGCGTCGGCCGCCGATGCGGCCGAGCCCGCCGGCGACGTTTGCCTTGCCCTCTTGCATCGCGACGATGCGCGCGCCGAGCGGCCAGGCAAACGCGGTGATGGCGATGCCGGCGAGCATGTCGGCGAGATTGTGCCCGCCGTGGACGAGGATCCCCGGCACTAGCAGCGCCGTCGGCACGAGCGCCGCGAACCGCAGCGGCCGGTAGGGCCAGACCGCGACCAGCGAAACCAGCGCCATCACCGTGTGGAACGACGGGAAGCCGATCAGCCCGGTGACACCCATGGCGGACAGATCGGTGACACCCTCGCGGAAGAGCCGGTTGAGTTCCACGCCATAGGCCGAACTGACGATCGGACGAACGATGCGGCCGACGTCCTCGTCGAGGGTCCAGAAGGCCGCCGCCCCGCCCGACGGGAAGATCGCCCACAGGCCGATCGTGATCAGCGAGGCAACGACGGTCGCCAGCGCCGCTGTGTGCAGGCGGTGGCGATCGAGGACCACGCCGAGCACAATGAAGGCGACCAGAAGCTGGACCAGTGTCAGCTTATAGACGCCGCGGACGATCTCGTTGAACGCCGGATATTCCGCCATCCAGGCGCAGAATGCCGGCCACGAATAGCCAAGCAAGGCGTCGAAACGGACGAGGCTCGAATCGACCGGGGTTCCGGGTCGCGGCAGGAGCACAATGTTGAACAGCGCGCCGAACAGCGAATAGGCGACGAACAGGCCGAGCACGTGGGCGACCAGCGCGATCCGCTCGCTGTCGCGCCAGCGGCGATAGATCTGGCCGATGACCATCATCAGGGCGGCGAAGCCCAGCGAGAAGGCAAAGAACCCCCAGCCGAAAGCGATGCCCTTCGACCAGATCAGCCAGAAATCGACCGTCGCCAGCAGGGCGGTGACGATGACGAGGGTGCGTTCCGCCGGGTGCAGCGACATGAGAATGGCCACCTGTAACGGCGTCACCCTATCGCCCGCCGGTTAAGTCCGCGTGAAACCGGCTCAGGAACCGACAAGGAAACCGAGCGCCAGGACCGCTTCCGCCACCAGGATGCCGACGAGAATGCGCCGGCCGAGAAGGAGGTAGGCGAGGAAGCCGGCGGCGGCCGCGGTGATTCGCAGAGCCAGCGTCGTGTCGGCGAGCGCGCCGGACGGAAACACGATCAGATTGCCGATCACCGCCGCGACCAGCGCAGTGGCGACCGCCCTGACGAGCACGAGGAGGTCGGAATCCTCCGAAAGATGCCCGCCAAGATAGACGCCGAGGTACCGCCAGAAATCCGTCGCCAGCCATCCGGCCGCCAGGATGAACAGGAACGGCCACCACCACTGGTCGAACGCGTCGAAGGTCATCATGACGACCTCCGCCGCGTGATGCGGTGAAACACATAGGCGAGACCGCCGCCGATGACTCCCGCCGCGACGAGATCGAAGCGCGGGCTGAGCACGTGGAAGACCGGCCCGAGCGCCAGCCCGAGCAGCATGGCGACATGGCCCGCACGCTCCCGCGCCGATCCCCATAGCGACGTGAGGAAATACATCGGGGTCAGGAGCAGCAACGCAGCCGAGACGGGCTCCGGCAGGCTCTCGGCGACGCTGAAGACGGCCGCGACCACCAGCATGTTGGCAAGCATGAGGAAGAGCGCGAGGCCGGCATAGTAAGTCGTCCGCAGCGCGCGCGGCACGGCCGGCAGCTGCTGCATCGACAGCACCCACGACGTCACGGCGACGAAATGGGAGAGCGCATAGAGTACCCACCGAGGCGTTCGCGATCCGCGCAATTCGGGCACGAGCGCCATGACCATCGGCATAAGCCGGACGGACGACAGGGCGACCGCGAACGCCGCGGCGCCCAGCGATGCGCCCGACATCACGGCGCCGACGAGCACCACCTTGGCCGGCAGCGCCCAGATGACCGCCACCATGAACAGGGTCTCGGCGAGGGTGAAGCCGGCATCCTTCGCCAGGCCGGCGAAACCGACGAAGGCGCTGCCGAGGATCAGGCCGGGGACAGAGACCCCCGCCCGTGCGCCGAGCAGGAAGTATCGCCGCCTTTGGCGCGCGGTAGGGGTTTCGCTGTCTCTGGCTTCGGTCATCGCCGGCCGCGCTTAGCACAGCGAATGCCGTGCGTCAGGTCCCGCCGATCGCCCGGAAGCGCGACCTGCGGCAGGCGACCGGAAGGTGCGGTCCACGCGCTTCCACGCACGGGCGCCATTATCCTACGAGCATAGATCCGTCCATCGCGCCCGAAATGAAAAGGCCCCGAAACCGGGGCCTTCTGCTGTGGGATCAGCCCTTTCGCGGCAGCTGCGGAACGAGGCTGCGCTTGGGGCCGTCCTTCCCCGGGGAGGACGGCTTGGCTTTCGCCGCCGCGGCCTTCTTCGGCTGCGCCTTCTTGGTGGCCGCGCGACGTGGCGCCGGATCCTTCTTCGGCTCTTCCTTCTTCGGCTTCACCGGCACTTCGTCGGCGATCGTCTCGAGCTTGAGCCCGGTCTCGCCGGTCTCCTTCTTC
>CAYJMY010000329.1:0-3536 GCA_964371125.1 uncultured Mesorhizobium sp.
CGAAGTGCTCGACTGGGAGGGCCTGGCCAGGCTCGCCCAATGGGACGTGCCGCCGCCGCAAAGGCCGCGGCCGTTCATTTAGGCGGGCGCTTTGCGCCCATATCGGCCTTTGAGGTCAGCTTTTACGACGGCTTGAAAGCAGACATCACCGGCGACCGCACCGGAGGTCGCGGTCGCGCCCCATTCCCTCCTGAAGGCCAAGTGATGTTATGACCTACCCTTGAGGCGCTGGCGTCGGAGTTTCGACAAACCATCCGAAATAATAACCAATCAAGAGCAATATTACGATCACGCTATCACGCCGTACCAAAGACGCTTGTCGCTAGAATCTATCGTTGCCTCCTGTCATCCACTATGAGCCGACAGTTAAATCAGCGGCTCCATTTGCTTATCCATTTTCGGCAAATGATAGAGCGGAACAAGGCCGCTGGAAAGCGCGGGAATTGTGAAGCTCGCCTGCAGAAGCGCCACGGTTTCGCCACGTCAATCCTGTCGGAAGCGCTGTCTCAAAGGCGGCGCCACTGCGCCTTCAATTGCCAGCCGGCCTGAGCCTCATTGAGTAGCGGAACGTATGAATCGGATCCGTGGACTCAAATTCGGCCCAGTAGGTCCCATCGCTCGCGGGCTGCAAACTGCGCACCAGACCAGAAAGGGATGGACCGCTCTCAATCGGCGACCTTTCGCTGGAACAATTCAAGTTCGGACCGCCGCCGCTCCAAGGCACGATTATCTGTGCCTCGACATCGACCAATTGGAGCGACAGACTATTGCGGCTCGGCGTGTAGGAGCCGATGACACGCGCGCGCACTTGAGTAGGCGGCGCCGATCCGATGCACACTTCGCCGCTGCCGTGGGGGTAGCCCCACCAATCGGTTTCCACTTCTTGGCTTCCGAGCAGCGTTCCGGTCAGATTGCCTTGCCCATCATAAGTTGCTGCCATATCGGCATATCCGTCGGATTTGAATTCAGCCCTGTTTTCGTTGGGCCGACGAGTTTGGTCTTCCTTCGTGTGGATGGACCACTCAATCCGGCCGTACCAGTCACCAGTCGGAAACTCGGCGGTATCCGCGTCCATCAACCCGCCGTGATCCTCTGCGAGTGCCGAAAGCCTCACTACCGGCGGCGGGTTCGCCGGCACGATGTAGACGGCTTCCACGCGCCGCTCCAGAGCTTCCGCGCAAGCCTCGTAGTTTTCCGACACAACGAACCGGCCATCCTCGCTCTCGGCCACCAGTTGGATCGTCTTGATCCCGGTCTGCCAATGAACTGGATTGGCGTCGTCGCGGGCTGCCATCGTCACCCTGATCTGATCGCCGGCCCTCACCCTGTGACCTTTGGGGGGTACCGAGGACGTTTTGAGCGTCGGCGGGTCCCGGTCAAGGTTGCGGTGCAAAAAGGTGGCATCCACCGCGCCGCCCACTGTCGAGTCGACGAAGAAGCGGCCGGTTTCGATGCCGGCATTGTTCAGAAGTTGCAGGACCGCATGGCGCCGGGCAGCCGCCAGCGCTTCCTGGAACAGGGGATCGCCAGCCGGCGTATGGATGAATAACGCGCCCAAGGGGCACCCGCCCGGCGCTTGGGATCGGCGCGCAGCATCAACGAGCGCGGCGGCGGCCTCCGGTACGGGATCGACAGAATCCTCGGCAAACAAATCGAATAATTCTCCAAACGAAGGCCCGCCGCCAGTTTGCACCTGCGCCGCGAGGATTGGATAAGCTACCGTCAACGTGGCCAACATAATCGTGGTGGCCGTGCCACCCGCCATCGGTCCGCACATGGCAGTCTCCGCTATTGGGTCAGTTCCAACACGTCGCCTTCTGCGGCCGAGAACGGAATCTTGTTGTCGTCCACTTCGACCACGTAGTCTCCGGGCGGGAGCGCCGCTTGATGGGTGACCGCGTCGAAGCGAGCCACTACCGTGCCGTCTCTTGTGACAACGCGCGCCTTCTCCCATTGCAGGCCCGGGCCGAGGACGACCCGCGCTGGCAGCAGCGTCGTGGTGGCGCCGCTGTCGACCTTGATGAAGCGCCATTCTGCCCTCCCGAAAACGAGGTCGTATACGCCGGGCATCAAGGTAAGTTCGGGAGTGACCGCATCGAATCTGCCGTGCTCGTCGCCCGTTTCGGTATCGACCACCTTCACCGAGCCCGCGCGATGCTCCAAGCGCAGCACACCAGGCGCGATGACGGTAGTTTCACCAGGTAGGATTTCGATTCCTTTCCAGCTGCCCGGTCCGAACTTCACCTCGTATATGCCCGCTGGCAGCGTGATCTCGTGGGTGACACGGTCGAGCGTGGCGACTTGTGCGCCGCTCTCAGCGTTGAATACCGGGAGTGAAAAGATCGCCGAAGTGGTGCGCAGCTTGCCCGGCTGCGGCTTCGGCGGCAGCTTGACCACCTGCTTCTTGCATGCGTTCAGGGCCTGATTGAGCGTCTCGGGGAGTTCCGGACCGACCGGCGCGTCGAAATAAACGCCGCCGGTGGCGCGCGCGATTGCCTGCAACTGAACGCGTGCGGCCGCATCGACGATAAAGCCGACGGTATGCACGGTAATGCCTGCATCCGCCAGCGCTTTGGCCGCTAGCACGGGATCGCCTTTACACGTTTCCTTGCCGTCGCTGACCAATACGATGACGCGTTCCTTCGCGTCCGGGAGAAAGCCATCCGCGGCGCGCTCAAGCGAAAAGGCGATTGGCGTGTAGCCCTGCGCCGTGGTGCCGTCGGCCGCTTGTGCGATGGCCGCACCGCCGGCGCTGGCCGGGCCGAATGCAACGGCAAGGTGCGTGTCGCGGCAGTCCTTCTCGGCTCTCGGCGACTGTGCGCCGTAAAGCCGCAGCGACACCTGTGCCTCGGCCGGAAGGAAGGAAGCGACCCCCTTGATCGCGCGCCGTGCCACGTCCATCCGGCTCTCGCCGTTCGGCAGCCTGGCGTTCATGCTGCCTGATGCGTCGAGCACCAGCACGACGGAGCGGTCGGCAATATTGCAGGTTTGCGCAGACGCAGGCAACGTAAGCGCGACGGTCGCCACTAAAAGCAGGATTGCTTGACTGAAAACGCGGCTCACGTCCTCGGCCTTTCATTACCGGGCGTTCGCAACCTGAATAATCGTATCACTCAATTGCGCTCGACACTAATGGTATTCAGCGATCCGCGGTGATGTCGGTGTGCTCCTGTCGAGTCACCCAGGTGTAGCCGCCCTTCCCATTCCAGAAGTCAAGCATGTCGGCGTTGATCTCTTGGGGGTCGGCCATGCGAATTCTCCTGCAGGGTGGAGCGCGCACGTTGCGGTATTGCCGAGCGGACTGTAAGCCGCGGCGCGTCGCTGCTATCTCGACCAGCATTCCGGGTATGACCGGCCCATTCGATACCGAGACCCGATGTCTGCTCCGGGTCCGCTCACGCCGATACTCGCACCGACTTGAGTTCCGCTATTGAAAATCTGAGGCCCGAAGCCGCCGGTCCCCTTTACCCGGCCGCTATCCCCGCCGTGCCGTCCAGTCGACGCCCGGCACGATGTTGCCGACGATCGCATAGAGC
>CAYJMY010000330.1:0-3516 GCA_964371125.1 uncultured Mesorhizobium sp.
CTGTTCGCTGCTCGTGCGCGGCTGCGCCAGGCGAACCGCTTGTTCGAGGCCTCGTCGGGGCCCGTCACGGCCAAGGAACTGTCGACGATCCGCGATGCCGACATCCGGGCGAGCCGGGTCTTTTTGCCGCCTCCAGCCTCGGAAGGCGCCGCATCATGACGACGGCCACCGTCATTGCGCCCTCGGTTCTGTCCGCCGATTTCGCGAAGCTGGGCGACGAAGTCGAGGCGATCGCGCGCGCCGGCGGATTCCTGCGCACTGGTCCGCGCCGCCCCATCGGTGGCGTGAGCGAAGCGAACTGCCGTACATATGGAAATTGGTGGGCCCGGAGGGACTCGAACCCCCAACCAAGCGGTTATGAGCCGCCGGCTCTAACCATTGAGCTACAGGCCCCACGGCGCGTCGACTAGAGGCTTTTTCGCCGGGAGACAAGGAAAAGCGCCGCAATCGTCCCACAATCGCCGCCTAGCGTCCGCCGCGAAATAAGCAACGGAGACCACCATGCCGAGACTGCCCGCGCTCGCCCTCGCCGCCGCCCTCGCCGCGCCGGTCGCGGCCGCCGCCGCCGAGCCGCCGCCCCCGCCCCGCGTCGTCGTCATGGGCGAGGGCCGCGCCGCGCTCGCCCCCGACATGGCTCTGCTTTCGCTGTCGGTGATGCGCGAGGCTCCGACCGCGCGCGAGGCGCTTGACGCCAACAACGCCGCCATGGCCGCCGTGATCGCCGCCATGAAGGCCTCCGGCGTCGAGGACCGCGACCTGCAGACCGCCGGAATCCAGATCGCGCCGCGCTATGACTACACCAGCAAGCCCGACGGCACCCAGGAGGCGCGGCTCGCCGCCTACCAGGTGACCAACACGCTGTCGGTGCGCGTGCGCGACCTCGCCCGCACCGGCGAGATCATCGACAAGGCCGTCACGCTCGGCGTTAACCAGGGCGGCGGCGTCACCTTCACCAACGACGATCCGTCGGCGGCGCTCACCGAGGCGCGCAAGCAGGCCGTCGCCGACGCCATCGCCAAGGCGCGCACGCTCGCCGAGGCCGCCGGTGTTTCGCTCGGCCGCGTCGTCGAGATCTCGGAACAGTCCTACGTCTCCGGACCCGAGCCGTTCCTCGCCAAGGCGCTGCCGTACGATGGCACCGTACCGGTCGAGGCCGGCGAGAATTCCTACAGGATCCAGGTCAACATGAGCTTCGAGCTGAAGTAGCGGCGGCAGGCCGGTCGCCGCCGCGCGCCGGATCGCAACGAAGAAGCCCCGGAGGCCTGGCCTCCGGGGCTCGTTCTTTTCCGGCATGTCCGGCGGCGGCAAGCGGTCAGCGGATGACCGGGCAGTGCTCCGAACGGCCGAAGACGACATGCACGCGGTCGCCGCGGGCGCGGCCACGGACCACGATCGTGTGGCGGTCGACGTCGACCACGCGGGCGCGGTGGATGCCCATGCGGTCGGCCTTCCACAGCGCGCGCTCCGGCGTGCAGCGGTTGGCGCGCCAGTCGCGGCGCTCGTGGCGGCGGGAATCGCGCCAGCTGTGGCCGCTGTCGCCGAGGCGCAGGCCGATGCCGGCGCCGTGGCCGCCGAAGTTGAGGTAGAGGCTGTCGGCCTGGGCGGCGGCGGGGATCGCGGCGAGCGTGCCGAGGGCGATGACGGCCGAGAGGGCGGTAGTCTTGATCTTGTTGAACATCGGTCTTCTCCTGGGGGCGGGCTGTTCTGTCCTTGATCGCCGAAGCGATGGGTGGACAATCGCACGGCGCGACTGAACGGGGCGCGAACCGGCCGTTCATCCGCCGTTCATTCCCGCGTCAACGCAGAGCGGCCGCGAGCGTTGCCTCGCCGGAATGGTCGGAGACGCGCGTGATCAGCCCGTCGTCGACCTCGAAGAACAGTCCCGCCGCCGCCGCATAGCGCTGGCCGGATGCCGGCGGCAGCCCGTCGGCGGTGGCCTGATAGACGCCGCGCCGGGTGAATTCGGCCGCCGCGCGCACGCCGCCGTCGCCGACCATCACGGCGACATCGGCCCAGGTCTCGCGGAAATGCCGGCCGCAAAGCCCGAGGAACCAGCGGAAATGGTCGCGGCCGATCTCGCGCGTACCGTTCGGAAGATCGTGCGCGACGTCCTCCGAAAGCAGCGCGAGCATCGCCTCGTGGTCGCCGGCATTGAAGGCGGCGACGAAACGCCCGACAAGATCCCGCGTCTCCGTCTCGCTCATCGTCCCACTCCTCACGGTTCGCCGTCGACTATGTGGGCGAAATAGTCTTCCGGCTCGCCCAGTTCCGTCTCCGAGGCCGTCACCTTGCCGCGCACGGAGATCCCGGCATCGTGCACGGTCTCGGCACGGCCCGACACCAGCGGGTGCCACCAGGCGAGGTCCCGCCCCTCCACGACCAGCCGGTAGGCGCAGGTCTGCGGCAGCCAGGGGATGGTGCGCACGTTCTCGGGCGTCAGCTTGACGCAGTCGGGGACCAGCGTCAGCCGGTTGGCGTAGTCGCCGCACCGGCAGGTGCCGGTATCGAGCAGCCGGCAGCCGACCGTCGTCCAGTAGATCTCGCCGGTGTCTTCGTCCTCGAGCTTCGACAGGCAGCACTTGCCGCAACCGTCGCAAAGCGATTCCCACTCCTGCGGGCTCATCGCCTCGAGGGCCTTGGTTTTCCAGAACGGCTCGGTCATGGCGCGGGTGTGGCCCGCGGCAGCGGCGCGGTCAAGGGGGCCCGGTCACGCCCGGAGGCGCCGCAGGAACCCTCTTCCGGCATCGCCGTCACCGACCGGCCGCGGGGTCGCCGCGCCGCCACGGCATTCGAGTTCCATTGGAACCAACCGGGCGCGACTGGGTTTGGGACGCGAAGGACGCCCCCCAACAAGGAGAATCCCATGAAACGCCACGCGAGCATATTGGCCGGCACCGCCGTCGGGCTGGTGATGGCGACGGCGCCCCTGGCCTATTCCCAGGCGCCCACCGCCGCCCGCCCCGCACCCGCTGGGGCCGCCACGCGATCCTTCGCGCAGCCCTTCGTCATGGCCCAGGCCGAACCCGAGGACGAGGAGGAAAAGGCAAAACGCCGCCAGCGCGAGGCGCCCGCCGACAAGGAGCCCGCGGACGGGGCCGAACAATCCGCC
Source organism: uncultured Mesorhizobium sp. (assembly GCA_964371125.1). Classification (GTDB taxonomy): domain Bacteria; phylum Pseudomonadota; class Alphaproteobacteria; order Rhizobiales; family Rhizobiaceae; genus DUSC01. The sequence continues at coordinate 3,110 of CAYJMY010000330.1, forward strand.
CCTGCCGGCGATGCCAAGCCCGAGCCGCGGCCGGAGCCGCCGGCTGCACCGGAACAGAAGGCCGCACCCGAGGAACGGCCGGCCGAACCGGAGCCCGAGCCGAAGGCCGCTCCGCCCGCCGATGAGCCGGCGCCGCGCGCCGAACCCGCGCCTGAAGCGGAACCCGCGCCCGACGCCGCGCCGAAGGCAGTCGAACCCGCGCCGCGCGCCGAGCCGGAACCGGAGGCCGCCCCTGCCGGACGCGAGGCGCCCGCGGAGGATCAGGCCCCGGAGGCCGCACCCGACGAGGCCGCGCCCGACGAGCCGGCTGCGGAGCCCAATGCCGGGCAGCCCGACGAAGGATCGATCGAGGAAGGACCGGCCGACGAAAGCCAGCCGAAACAAGACCAGTCCGAACCGCGCTCGGC
>CAYJMY010000331.1:0-3479 GCA_964371125.1 uncultured Mesorhizobium sp.
ACTGCCACCATCTCTACCACATGGCGACGGGCATGATGGGACATGTCGAGTACGACACCTACGCGTAAGGTGAACGCGAAGAGGGAGGTCGGCGGCTCTGTCCCGCCGACCCCCTGCTACTCCGCCGCCAGCCGGTCTTCGCCGGCGTAGGTGGCGCGGTAGAGCGCGCGCTGGCGGTTCAACGCCACCATAGTGTTCCTGAGCAGGATCGCCACCGTCACCGGGCCGACGCCGCCCGGCACCGGCGTGATCCAGGAGGCGACGTGCCGGACGCTCTCGGTGTCGACGTCGCCGACGATGCGGGTCGACCCGTCGACAAGCGTCTCGGCGTTGATGCCGATGTCGATGACGGCTGCACCCGGCTTGACCATGTCGGCCTTGATCAGGCGCGGCTTGCCGACGGCGACGAACAGCGCGTCGGCGCGGCGCGCGTGTGCCGCCACCGAACGCGTCATATGGTGGCAGACCGTCACCGTGGCGCCCTCGCTCATCAGGAGGAAGGCGATCGGCTTGCCGACGATTTCGGAATGGCCGACCACCACGACCTCGAGGCCCTTCAGCTCCAGCCCGGTCGCCTTGAGCAGTTCGACCGAGGCCGCGGCCGTGCACGGCGCCAGGTCGAGCTGGTTGTAGACGATGTTGCCGATCGAGGCCGGGTGCATACCTTCGACGTCCTTCAGCGGATGGATCGCCGCCTGAATCGTCCTGATCGGGATGTGCGCCGGCACGGGTCGCTGGATGATGATGCCGGTGACGCGCGGATCGGCGTTCATGCCGTGGATCGCGGCTTCCAGCTCCTCGGCTGTCAGGTCGGCCGGATAGCGGCGTTCCTCGAAGCCGATGCCGGCCTGTTCGGCCCTGGCGCGCTGGTTGCGCACGTAGACATCCACGGCAGCGACGTCGCCGACGGTGATCGATACCAGCTTCGGCACGAAGCCCTCGGCGGCAGCCTGCTCCGCCGCGACCCTCACCTCGGCGATGATACGCGCGGCGACGGGGCCGCCCTTGAGGCAGCGCGTGTCTTCGGGAAGGGTCATGGATGCCGGCTCCGCTCGCTGATGCCGCGCCTCCCTAGCAGAATGGCAGACGCGAAGGGCAGCGCGATTGCGAACCGCGCTGCCCCTGTCGCGACGTTTGCCGTCGATGCCGTTCGTTCAGAGGACGATGACGCGCGTACCGACCTTCACCCGCTCGAAGAGGTCGACGACGTCCTCGTTGCGCATGCGGATGCAACCCGACGAGGCGTTGGTGCCGATCGTCCAGGGGGCGTTGGTACCGTGGATGCGATATAGCGTGTCGCCGAGATAGAGCGCGCGCGCGCCGAGCGGGTTTTCCGGTCCGCCCGGCATGTGCGCGGGCAGGATACGGCCTTTCTGGCGCTCGCGGACGATCATCTCCGCCGGCGGACGCCAGTCCGGCCACACGGCCTTGCGCGAGATGTCGTGGGTGCCGGTCCAGCCGAAGCCTTCCTTGCCGACGCCGACGCCGTAGCGCCGCGCCTGGCCGCCCGCCTCGATCAGGTAAAGGAACTTGTTGCGGCTATCGATGACGATGCTGCCGGGCTTTCCCGGGCCATCATAGGCGACCTGCTGGGGAAGAAACTTCGGGTCCATCTTCCGCTGCATCTCGGCGCGCGAGTACATCGGCGCCACGGCCGCAGTCTGCATGCGGTCGGGCTGTGCCGCCGGTTCGCGAACGCGGCGCTGTTCGGGGAAGAGGGTGCGCTGCGCCTGCGCCTGCCGGCGCACCAGCACGCCCGGCTTGCGGCCGAGCTGGATGACCCATGGGGCGGCGAGATCCGGCGAAACGACGACGGGGGGCCGGGTCGCATAGCGGTCGTTGGCAGTCGCGGGCATTGCGGCGGCAAGGACGGCGGCCGCCACGCCCGCCAGGAAGGCATGTTTCTTCATCGGACGTACTCTCAACACTCGATCGTCACGGGGCGAGGCGCGGCCTCGCTGGCGGGATAATTGAGAGAATCCGGCAACGGAAAGGTGAATCGGAATGCTTAAAAGGCCGCAGGCGGCGTAAACCGTTTGGTGTGGTTACCGCCCGGTTCAGGAATCTGGTAAAGGCGCGGTGAAGATGCTCGCGCCTGCGTTAAGGATCGCCCATGACCGACACGAATACCGGCCTGCTGGTGGGACCGGACGGTCTCCTGCGCTGTGCGTGGCATGGCAACGACGACGTCTACCGGCGTTACCACGACGATGAATGGGGCCGTCCGATCGGCGACGACCGCCGACTGTTCGAGAAGATCTGCCTGGAGGGCTTCCAGTCAGGCCTGTCGTGGCTGACCATCCTGCGGAAACGCGAGAATTTTCGTGCGGCGTTCGACGGCTTCGACTTCCATCGGGTCGCGCGCTACGGCGCGGTGGACGTTGAACGCCTGCTCGGCGATGCCGGCATCGTCCGCCACCGCGGCAAGATCGAATCGACGATCAACAACGCAAGACGCGCCATCGACCTCGTCGAGGAGGCAGGCTCGCTGGCCGCCTTCTTCTGGAGCTTCGAGCCGAAGCCGGAGGAAAGGCCGGACCGCCTCGACTGGGCGACGCTCAGGGCCATGCCGACGACGCCGGTATCGACCCGCATCTCCAAGGAACTGAAGAAGCGCGGCTGGACCTTCGTCGGCCCGACCACGGTCTACGCTTTCATGCAGGCCATGGGCATGGTCAACGACCACGTCGAAGGCTGCGCCTGCCGCGCCGAGATCGAGCAGGCCCGCAACGCGTTCCGGCGGCCGATCCGAGACATCGATGCGGGCCGGCGCGGCGCCTAATCGATTTTACGATTGACCCGCGACGCGCTCCGGTATTTGCACCATCGCACAACCTCGCCGGCCCGCCGGCATCTTTCGGAAAGAGCCCATGACCACCACCCGCACCGAGACAGATACTTTCGGACCTATCGAGGTCGCGTCCGACCGCTACTGGGGCGCGCAGGCGCAGCGCTCGCTCGGCAACTTCAAGATCGGTTGGGAGAAGCAGCCGCTGTCGATCGTCAGGGCGCTCGGCATCGTCAAGCGCGCGGCGGCGGAAGCCAACATGGCGCTCGGCAGGCTCGATCCGAAGCTCGGCGAGATCATCGTCAAGGCGGCGCAGGAAGTGATCGACGGCAAGCTCAACGACCACTTCCCGCTGGTGGTCTGGCAGACCGGTTCGGGCACGCAGTCCAACATGAACGCCAACGAGGTCATCTCGAACCGCGCCATCGAGATGCTGGGCGGCCAGATGGGCTCGAAGAAGCCGGTCCATCCCAACGACCACGTCAACATGAGCCAGTCGTCGAACGACACCTATCCGACGGCCATGCACATCGCCTGCGCCGAGCGGATCATCCACGACCTGTTGCCGGCGCTGAAACACCTGCACGCCGCGCTCGACGTCAAGGCGAAGGCCTTCGACCACATCGTCAAGATCGGCCGCACACACACCCAGGACGCCACGCCGCTGACGCTCGGCCAGGAGTTCTCCGGC
>CAYJMY010000332.1:0-3256 GCA_964371125.1 uncultured Mesorhizobium sp.
TTTCCTGGGCATTATCGACTACGCGACCGCGGGCCATTCGCACGCCTGACGGCGCCGCCGCCACGAACACCGGCCGACACCGGCGGGATCCATCCCGACGGTGTTGGCGCCTGCAGCCGAAACCGACGGGGAGCTGGGAATATGACGATGCTGTTTCACGAAGGGAACCGCCGGCTGCAGGATGAGTTCGAAAGCCGAAGGATCGCCGACCGGCTGGAGAGTTTCGCCCGCACGGCCTTCACGGCGGACGACAAGGCTTTCATCGAGAGCATGCCCTATTGCTTCTTGGCGACGGCGGACGGCGAAGGCCGGCCGGACTGCTCCTTCAAGGGCGGCATGCCGGGCTTCGTCCGCGTCACCGGCCCGAGCGAACTGGCGTTTCCGGACTATGACGGCAACGGCATGTTCAAGAGCCTGGGCAACATCCTCGTCAATCCGGGCGTGGGCCTTCTGTTCATCGCCATGCATGGCAGGCCGAGGCGCCTGCGCGTCAACGGCGAGGCGAGGGTGAGCCGCGACGACCCGCTGCTCTCCGAGACGGTGGGGGCGCAGATGATCGTGCGCGTCGCGGCTCGCGCCATCTTCCCGAACTGCCCGCGCTACGTGCCGTCGATGGAATTGGTCGAGCCGTCGGTCTATGCGCCGAGGCCCGGCGGCGAACCGCCCGAGCCGGCGTGGAAGGAGTTTGACGCGTTCAGGGACGTCGTCCACCCGCGGCAGCCGACGTTCAAGGGGTGAGGCGCGACCTGCGGGCCGGAAGGTGCCCGGACGCCGGCCAGCCGCCTCATCGTCACACCCTTCCGACCGCGCTGTGGCGATCGGGATCGCCCATGGACGCCTGAAGCCGACCATCCCACCGCGCTGCAACGTCGCATGCAAGGGACACATGCATCGCAGAGGCCTTACCGCTATCGCGCCGCAACTCAGCAACCCGCACTTGATCGTCGTCAATGAGGTCTGTCGGCGGGCTACTTACGTGTTGGCCGGTTCATCGGCACACGAGTCGGGTAAAGATCGGGAATGCGGAACATCAAGCGCACATTCTGGGGCGGGCTGGTCCTGCTCACGCTCCTGTGGCTGCTCGCCGATCAGTCGGCGCTGCAATCGTCCGGTTTCTTCGCCGTCCGTGCGTGGGCGATCCAGTACAGCGGCATCGTCGCGATCGCGGCGATGAGCGTTGCCATGATCCTCGCCCTGCGCCCGCGCTAGCCGGAGCGATGGTTCGGCGGGCTCGACAAGATGTACCGCCTGCACAAATGGCTCGGCATCGCTGCGCTCGTCGTATCCGTAGCCCACTGGCTGTGGGCGCAAGGCGCCAAGTGGGCGGTCGGCTACGGTTGGCTAGCGCGGCCCGAGCGCGGCGAGCGGCAGGTTCCCGACAATCCGATCGAGGCGTTCCTCGCGACGATGCGCGGGCCAGCCGAGGGTTTGGGGGAGTGGGCCTTCTATGCAGCGGTTGTCCTGATCGCCGTGGCGCTCGTGCGCCTCGTTCCATACCGGTACTTCTACAAGACGCATCGGCTGCTCGCGCCTGCCTACCTGGTGCTCGTCTTCCATACCGTCGTTCTGGCCGAGTTCAGCTACTGGATGTCGCCGCTGGGCGTTGTCCTGGCGGTCCTGCTCGCCGGCGGAGTCTGGGCGTCTGTCGTCGTGCTGCTGCGTCGCGTCGGGGTTGGGCGTCAGGTCAAGGGCCGGATCGTCTCCCTGCAGTACTATCCCGCGGTTCAGTCGCTGGAGGCCGAGATCGCCCTGGCGGAGGGTTGGCCGGGCCACATGGCCGGCCCGTTCGCGTTCGCCACCTCGGACCCTTAGGAAGGGGGGCCTCCCGGTACGCTCGCATCGGCGTGGAACGCGGCAAGCCGGCGCATCACCCTCGTCGCCAAGGAACTCGGCGACTATACCGGCCGGCTGCGCGAGACGCTGAGCGTCGGCCATGAGGTGAAGCTGGAGGGCCCGTATGGGTGTTTCGCCTTCGACGACGACAGCCCGCGGCAGATCTGGATCGGCGGCGGCATCGGCGTCACACCGTTCATCGCCGGCATGAAGCAGCTCAAGCTGGATCGGCAGTCATCCCCGGGCGGCGCGCGCACCAGGGAGATCGACCTGTTCCACACGACGGCCGACTATGACGAAGCCGCTATTCGCAAGCTGGAGGCAGATGCGGAAGCCGCCGCCATCCGCATGCACGTCCTGGTCGATCCCCGCGACGGCCTCCTGACGGGTGAACGCGTCCGTGCGGAGGTGCCGGGCTGGCGCGACGCCAGCATCTGGTTCTGCGGTCCCCCGGCCTTCGGCAAGGCGCTGCGCGATGATTTTGCCGCGCAGGGCTTTCCGGTGGCGAAGCGCTTCCACCAGGAACTCTTCGCCATGCGTTGAGAGACCTTCCGCCGTGCTGTCCCCTTGCAGCGGGAAGCCGCAACGACATCCCGGCGTACATCCGGTCCCGTCCGCGAAGGCGCGTATGCCTCGCGAATTTTTCCATTGATTGTGACGGAACGAATCATTACATCCGCGCTTGCCCAAAGTCGCACGTGCCTGTGGGTGTCCGCCGGTCCCTCGTATGGCGAGGATGTCGGTAAGGTAACCGGAGCTAACCCCTCCGGTCGGTTCGACGGCCAACCGCCGACCCGAGGACACCTTGAAGCAACGACGGTGCGGGCCTTTCTGGTTCTCTTCCGGCTGTCCAAAAGCCGGGGTTACTGAAGAGGCACACCATCATTGCCGGCAGTGCGGGGGTCTCCTCCAAGCCAAGGCAGACAAAGCGAGGTTACGGCCGGGCTGGCCCGAACCTCACCGCCGCGTGATACGCGTTCATGGTTCCGGGGTCTCCACCGGCTGGTTCCATGAAAGGGCGATCGCGTCTTTGTCCACCATCGTCTCGCGCGGCCGACGCCCGCGACGCGAAAGCCTTGTCGCGCGCCGAAGAACGGCGCGCCTGGAGACCACCATGGCAACGCAGCGCATCCTCGACTTCCTCGCCACCCGACGCCCGAACGGCCCCTGCCTCGTCGTCGACCTCGACGTCGTGCGCGACAACTTTCACGCCTTCGAGAAGGCCATGCCGGATTCCAGGATCTACTACGCGGTGAAGGCGAACCCGGCGCCGGAGATCCTGCGCCTGCTCGCCTCGATGGGCTCGTCCTTCGACACCGCGAGCGTGGCCGAAGTCGAGATGGCAATGGACGCGGGCGCGCCCGCGGAGCGCATCTCCTTCGGCAACACGATCAAGAAGGAGCGCGACATTGCGCGTGCCTAC
>CAYJMY010000332.1:3266-3439 GCA_964371125.1 uncultured Mesorhizobium sp.
GCATCCGCCTGTTCGCGGTCGATTGCGTGGAAGAGGTCGAGAAGGTCGCCCGCGCCGCCCCCGGCAGCCGCGTGTTCTGCCGCGTGCTCACCGACGGCGAGGGCGCCGAGTGGCCGCTGTCGCGCAAGTTCGGCTGCGTGCCGGCGATGGCCGTCGACGTGCTGCGCCATGCC
>CAYJMY010000333.1:0-221 GCA_964371125.1 uncultured Mesorhizobium sp.
GCGCTGATCAGCCCGGCTATACCGGAGAGCGTGGCGACCAATGCCGCCAGCTACACCACTCGGTGGGACACCATCGATGGCAATTGGCACCGCCGGTACTGATCGCTGCCCACCTGAGGAGATCCGAACTTCGCCTCCGTGGTTCGAACCCATTGTGCAAGTCTGCTTTCTCGGCTTCGCTTTCCAGACGCGGACCGTTTGCTCTCGGCCCCCCCTTCACA
>CAYJMY010000333.1:231-1359 GCA_964371125.1 uncultured Mesorhizobium sp.
TCCCCCATCCATCCCCGCACCGCCTGTGCGCGCCGCCCCGCCCCCCCGCCCCGCGCCGTCAGCGCCAGATTGCGTCGACCCGGTCGTAGGCGCCGGTGCGCAGGTCGCCGGCTGCGACGATCAGCTTCTGCTTGGCGATTTTGTGCGAGGGCGTGCGCGGGTAGTCGTCGACGAAGCCGACATAGCGCGGCACCTTGAAGGCGGCTAGACGCTGCTTGCAGTGGTCGAAGAGCCTGTCCAGCGAGAAGGCGGCGCGGTCGACGCCCGGTTTCAGCTTGAGATAGGCCTTGACCTCCTCCTTACGCAGCGGATCGGGGACCGGCACGACGGCGGCCTCCTCGACTTCGGGCAGTTCCTCCAGCACCGCCTCCACCTCGCGGGCCGAGATGTTTTCGCTGGAGCGGCGGACCATGTCCTTGATGCGGCCGACGATGGAGTAGTAGCCGTCGGCGTCGCGGATGAAGAGGTCGCCGGTGCGGAACCAGTCGCCGTCGAAGCTGCCGGCGTTGGCATCGGGGCGCTTGTAGTAGCCGAGCAGGATCGAGCGGCCGCGGACCTGCAACTCGCCCGCCTCTCCGACCGCGCATTCGCAGCCGTCCTCGCCGACGATGCGGGTCTCGCGGAAGGGTGCCGGCACGCCGCAGGTGCGCGTGTCCAGCTTGTGCACGGCCGCTGCGGGCATGAGGATGCCGGCGCCGATCTCGGTCATGCCGAAGGAATCGCGGGCGACGACGCCAAGACGTTCCTCCGCCTCCCTGACGGATGCGGGGGCCCAGCCCCAGGCATTGACATAGCGGAGCGCCATTTTTTTGTCGGCGGGGCCGGGCGGCAGCGCCTTGAGCGCGACTTCGGAGAACGACGTGTAATTGATCCCGAGGTCGCGCACCCAGTCGAAGAAGCGCGTCAGGCTGAGGCGCTTCGCGACATAGGCCGTGCCGCCGAGCTGCATGGTCATCAGCAGCTGCCACTGCGGATCCATGTAGAAGAATGGCGCCCACAGCAGCGATCGCCTGATCCGGTCGGCGCCCATGCCGCCCGCGGCCGAAAAGGCAAGCAGCAGCCAGTAGTCGTGGGTGAGCATGCAACCCTTGGGAAAGCCCGTGGTGCCGGACGTGTACTGCAGGCTGG
>CAYJMY010000333.1:1369-3435 GCA_964371125.1 uncultured Mesorhizobium sp.
CGAGGTCGGTGGAGACGACCGGCCAGGGCGCGGTCCAGGTGCGCTTCTCGGCGAGCAGGGCGTCGAGCGAGACGTAGGGTGCGCCGCCGCCGCGGACGAAGACGCGCGCGTCGTCGAGGCAGGACGGCCGCCGGCTCATGCCCTCGAAGGCCGGCAGGAGTGCCGCGTCGACGATCAGCGCCTGGCTGTCGGACTGGTTGAGCAGGAAGTCGAGCTCGGTGCTGGTGTAGGCCGTGTTGACCGGCACCAGCACGGCGCCGAGCTTGGCCAGCGCGAACCAGGCGAGCACGAATTCGGGGACGTTCGACATCATCAGGGCGACATGGGCGCCCTTGCGGATGCCGCGCGCCAGAAGCGCTGCCGCGAGCGCGTCGGAGCGCTCGTGCAGGTCAGCGTAGGAGAGCGTCAGGCCGTCCTCGAACCAGACGGCGGCCGGCGCGTCGCCCATGACGGCGGCGCGCTCGGCGACGAAGGCGCCGATCGAGACGGGAAAGGCCGTCGCGGCGAGCCGTTCGGTGATCTTCTGGATTTCGGCGATGCCGGGATCGATCGTCATTCCTTGCCGTCCTTCTTGGCGAGCGGGGGTGTCTTGTCCATGGTGGCGCGGACCAGCTGGTACATGTGGCCGGCCATCGCCATGGCGTCGTCGCGGCCGAGGTCGAGGCTGCGGTAGAAGCCTTCCAGCTCGACGCGCACGGCCATCGGCGGCAGGGAGGCGATGCGCGCCGCGACCTGGCGGGCGCGTGCCATCAGCCGCTCCGGCTCGACCACCTCGTTGACCAGGAAGCAGCGGCGCGCCTCCTCGGCGTCGATCGGCTCGCCGGTCAGCGCCAGCCAGAGCGCGGCGGTCTGCGGGATCTGGCGGCCAAGGCGCGTGACGCCGCCGGCGCCGGGCATGCCGTAGGCGATCTCGGGCATGCCGAAGCGCGCCTTCGGCACGGCAATGCGCAAGTCGGTGAGCAGAAGCAGGTAGATCATGCCCTGGCCCATGCACGCGCCGTTGACCGCGGCGATGATCGGCTTGGTGCGCCTGAGGTGAAGGATGTCGGATTCCCAGCCGGGATATTCCGCCGGATCGTCGTCGCGGCGCGGCGACAAATGGCGCTGGACGATCTCGGCGGTCGAGCGTTCGCGGCGCGCCGACTTGACGTCGTCGCCGGCGCAGAAGGCGCGGTCGCCAGCGCCTGTCCAGATGCCGCAGCGCACGTCCGGATCGGAGTAGAAGTCGCGCAGGATGCCGTAGAGCTGCTGGTGCGCCTCCGGTGTCAGCACGTTGACCGGCGGATTGTCGAGGGTCAGCACGGCGATGCCGCCGGATTTTTCGTATCTGAACATCAGGTGTTTCCCTGTCTTCTGGTGGCGCGGGCGCGTAAGAATTCCGCCAGCCCCATGGCCAGCGCGGTGACGACGACGAAGAAGGTGGAGATCGCCGCGATCGTCGGGTTAATCTCGAAACGCAGGTCGTTCCAGATGCGCACCGGCAGCGTCTCGGCGCCGCCCATGAGGAACAGCGCGATGACCAGCTCGTCGAAGGAGACGAAGAAGGCGAAGATGCCGGCGGCGAGGATCGCCGGCGCCAGCGGCGGCACGGTCGCGGTCCAGAAGGCGCGGAACGGCCCGGCGCCGCAGACGCGCGCCGCCTTCTCCAGCAACGGATCGCTCTGCCGGTAGGCGCCGCCGACGATCATGACGACGAAGGGCAGGCCGATCGCCGCGTGGGCGAGCACCAGCGTCGCCTCGCTGTCGGTGGCGCCGAAGCGGACGGCGAGGATGAAGACGCCGAGCGCGACGATGACGTTGGGCACGATCGCCGGCGCGAGCAGCAGCCCGGAAAGCCCGGCCCGCCAGCGCGGCGATACCTTCGCCAGGCCGACGACGCCGGCGGTGCCGGCGAGCGTGGCGATCAGACTCGCCATGGCGGCGATCCTCAGCGAACGCCAGGTGGCGGCGAGCCAGACCGGATCGCTGAAATAGGCGCGGTACCAGACGATGCCCCAGCTCTTCGGCGGAAAGCCGAGGAAGCGGTCGCCGCTGAACGACATCGGCGCCACGATCAGGATCGGGAA
>CAYJMY010000334.1:0-3422 GCA_964371125.1 uncultured Mesorhizobium sp.
TCGGCGATTGGCGAAACGGGCGATGACGGCGCCCTTCTCCCCGTCCTTCACGGGGGTGAGCGGCTGGTTCGCCGAAGGCGAATTCGGCGTGCCGGTGGCACGCCGAAAGGCCGACGAACGCCGGGACGCTGCAATGCAGCGGGGACCCGGCCACGATGCCGGCAGGGGGATGAGGGGCCGATGCCGCGACTTCCCTACGGTCGCCACCGCCCGCCGCTCACTCCACGCGCCGCTTGCCGCCGCGCTGCAGCACCCTCATGACGAAGCCCAGCGCCCACCAGGCGCAGAGGCTCGCCGCGGCGGCGCCGAGCAGCATCGTTTCGCCCGCGCCGATCGCCTCGGCGATGCCGAGCTCGGCGACGATCTTCAGCCCGGCCGCGCCGCCGAACACCAGCCCGCAGGCGATGCCGACGGCGAAACGGATCGCCGCCTCGCGGCGGCCCTTCGGCAGGATGTAGGCGAGCGAGATCGCCGAGCCGGCGACCGCGCCCGTCCCCTTCGCCGCCCAAAGCCAGGCGGCTTCGGAATAGTCGGTCATGGTCGTGGTTCCTCAGTGGTCGCGATGGGCCGCGGCGCCGGTTCCTCCCCCCGGTCACAGGGAGGGGGACCGCCGAAGGCGGCGGAGGGGCGCCGCTCGGCGATAGGGCGACAACCCTGCCCTTTCGGCGAAAACGGCCCGACAGGCCGGTCGGGGGTGGCGCGGCCGCGCTCGACGGCCGTCCTCCGACGGCGGGAAGCGGCGCTACGTGATCCTCAGCCAGACGACCGCGGGATCGGGCACTCCGGTCGTCCACACCTCGACATGCGCCATCGGCCGCCCCAGGCGCATCTCGTGGAACTTGTCGTGTCGAACGCCGTCAGCAGCGACAGATCCTCGCCCGGCTTCGGCATCCCGTTGAGCCGTATCTCCGTCGACCCGTCCATATCGCCCTGCCCGCCGACGGCGAGCACCGTATCGGTCCGCCAGAACGTCGCTCTCCCGTCGATCTCGGGATCGTCGAGGCTCTCCGAATCGCGGACGTAGAGGAGGCCGTAGGGCAGCGGGATCGAGAACACGAGGTCCTTCACCATGCGATTCTCGCGGCGGTCCCCGGTCCGTTTCATTTTGCGCGTCCCAACCCCTCCTACGTTATCTTTAGCCAGACGACCGGCGTTCCCTGGTAGCCCTTGGTCCAGACCTCGACATGCGCCACCGGCCGCTCCAGGGGCACTTCGTGAAACGTCTCGTCCGGCACGGTCTCGAAGAGCAGCCGGCGGCTCGGCGCGGAGAGATCGAAGGCCGTGAGCAGCGACAAACCCTCCCCCGGCTTCGGCTCCCCGTTGAGCCGTATCTCCGTCGGGCCGTCCTCGTTGCCCTGGCAGGCGACGGCCAGCACCGTATCGCTCCGCCAGAACGTCGATTTCCCGTCGATCTCGGGATCGTCGGGGCTCTTCGAATCGCGGACGTGGAGGAGGCCGTACGGGAGCGGGATCGAGAACACGAGGTCCTTCCCCATGCCATTTCCGCAGCGATTGCCGGTCCGTTTCATTCCAGGCGTCCTAACGCCGCTACGTGATCTTCAGCCACACCACTGGTGAAGCAATTTCGCCGTCCGTCCAGACCTCGACATGAGCGGTAGGCTCTTGCAGATCCATCTCGTGGATGACGTCGTCGGGTACGGTCATCAGGACGAGACGCCGGCTCGGGACCGCCTGGTCGAACGAGCCGACCATCACCAGGTCCGGCGGCGGCGCATCTGACGAGTTTATTCGTATCTCCGTGGGTCCTTCGGTGTCCGGTTGGCAACCGATGATGATGCAGCTCTCGCTGCGCCAAACGGCGCGAGGTTCATCAACTTCGGGTGGATCGAAATGCTCAGTATCCATCAGGTAAAGAAGCCCGTTGGGCGGCGCGAGGCGCATCTTCGCATCGGCGATCATGACGGGTTCCTCCGATCGATCGGCGGCCGGATGCAGGAAAAGTGCACAACCTATACGACAGAAACGACCCGACTTCTTCCCTGAATTGAAGCTGGCACTGCCGCTACGAATAACGTCTTCCGCCGTCGGCGCGAAATCCCGCCTTCTCTTCGCTGTCCGGACTCGCCCCGTACCCCACCGCCTGGCGCTTCTCGGCCTCGGTCAGGAAGTCGGCGCCCCCCACCCGCGCCCACAGCGAGTCGCGCTCGGCCGAAAGCCCTTCGACCGCGTCGGCGTCGTACCAGAGCCGCAATCCGGCGCCGTAGGCCGGCGCCAGGAAGGCGGTCAGTTCGGCCAGCGTGCGGCCGACCAGCGGCAAAATCGTCAGCCGGTAGAAGGCGCGGTTCGCCTCGGCGTAATTGGCGTAGGTGTTGTCGCCGCGGATGCCGAGCAGCATCGGCGGCACGCCGGCGGCCAGCGCGATGTCGCGCGCCGCGCCGTTCCGCGCCTCGACGAAGTCCATGTCCTTCGGCGTCAGCCCCATCGCCTTCCAGTCGAGCCCACCGTCGAGCAAGAGCGGCCGGCCGGCGCGGGCCGCACCCTGATAGCCGTCCTCGAGCTCGGCCTTCAGCCGTCCGTACTGTTCCTCGGTGAGGTTGCCGCCGTCCTTCGGCGCATAGACCAGCGCGCCGGACGGCCTCGCCGAATTGTCGAGCAGCGCCTTGTTCCAGCGCCCGGCGGCATTGTGCGTGTCGAGCGCCGTCAGCGCCGCCTCCAGCGGCGGGAAGCCGTAATGGTCGTCGAGCGGGTGGAAGAGCCTCAGGTGCAGCGCGCGTCCGTCCTCGCCGAGCGGGATCTTTCGCCGCGCCGCGCCGACCCGGTGCTCCAGCGCCTCCGGCCAGCCGGCGCCGTCGGCAAGCACCGTCACCCGGTCGGGGCGCAGGAGGTGCAGCTCGCGCCCGCCGCTCTCCGTCTCGACCCGCTCGACATAGGCGTTGCCGGCGAGAAGCAGCGTGCCGTAGAGCGCCTCGAGGAACGCGGCGCCCTGCTGGCGCGGGTTCGGCCGGGCGATGAGGTCGAGCAGCGGGTGCGCGGCGAGCTCGTTTCCCCCGTCGTAGAGCACCAGCGGCACGGCGGCCGCGGCCTCCGAGACGAGGCGCACCGCCCGGTGCCCGACCGGGTTGCGCATAAAACCCTCGCGCGACAGCCCGGCATAGTCGCGCCGCGTCCACGAGGCCTCGCCGGAAAGGTGCAGCGCGACGAAGCCCGCGCCGGCAGGCTTGCGTTCGGCGGGCGCCTCAAGGGCGCGCGCCGCCGCTCCGTCCGGGCGAGCCGCCCACGGCCAGGTCCATCGCATCGAGAAAATCCGTCTGTTGGTGTTTGTCGAAGAGGCATTCACGCCTGGATGGAGGCTGTCCCTGCCCCCTACAGGGGCGATGTCGTCGCGTTCTCGAACCCCCACCCCTACCCCTCCCCACAAGGGGGACGGAGGCGTCGAGGCCGGAGCTTCCGCTTTAGGACGC
>CAYJMY010000335.1:0-3387 GCA_964371125.1 uncultured Mesorhizobium sp.
GCCTATTCGCTGGCCTCGGCCGGCGAGGACGGGACGGCAGGCGTTGCTTCGGGGCTCGGCGGCGTCGCGCGCGCTGCGGGCGGAGCGACAGTCTCGCCGCTCGGGCGGGTCACCTCACGCGTCTCCGAAAGCCTCCGCTCCTCCTTCAACGCCGGCGGCAAGGCGGCATTCGAGGCCACAGGCGGATCGTCCTCGATGGGGACGGTCGGCGGCTCGTCCCAGCCAGCAGCGCCCTCCGATCCAACCGATGGTCCGCCCGCCTGGGCCAGTCGCATGAAGCGCGGCGGCTTGATGAGCCACGGCGTCATGGCGGCGGCCCACGCAGTCCGCTCCGGCGACAACCATGGCGGCGGCGCCTCCGTCAGCCTCTCCGAAAGAGACAGATCATGACCTTCTTCAAGCGATCCACGACACACTATGGCAAGACGCCGGAACCCGAGACGCCTTACCAGCGCGCCGCCCAGGTCTGGGATGAGCGTATCGGCTCGGCCCGCGTCCAGGCGAAGAATTGGCGACTCATGGCCTTCGGTTGCCTGATCCTCTCCGCCGGCTTCGCCTCTGCCCTGGTCCTGCAATCGGCGCGAGGCACTGTCGTGCCCTGGGTGGTCGAGGTTGATCGCACCGGCGAGGCCCGCGCCGTCGAACCCGCCACAGCCGACTATCGGCCTACCGACCCGCAGATCGCCTTCCATCTCGCCCGCTTCATCGAGCAGGTTCGCAGCCTGCCCGCCGACCCGATCATCGTGCGACAAAATTGGCTGCGCACCTACGAGTTCACCACCGATCGGGGTGCTGTCGCCCTCAACGATTATGCGCGATCCGCCGATCCGTTCAGCCGCGTCGGACGCCAGCAGGTCGCCGTCGAGGTCTCGAGCGTGATCCGCGCCTCGCCGGACTCGTTCCGCGTCGCCTGGACGGAACGCCGCTACGAAAACGGCCAACTCGCCGGCACCGAACGCTGGACCGCCATTCTCACCGTCGTCATCCAGGCGCCGCGCGATGCCGAGCGTCTGCGCCGCAATCCGCTCGGTGTCTTCGTCAATGCCATCAACTGGTCAAAGGAGTTGGGACAATGACCGGACCGACGATCCGCAGAGCCGATGTTCCGGCCTTCCGTAGATCCGCTTCCACGCCTAGCGTGCTCATTGTGTCCGTGCTGACGCTCGCGGCCTGCGCCACGGCGCCGAAACCGCCGCAGATCAGCTACGACGCCGACGTCCGGCCGTTGCCGGCGGTCGCCGTCAACGCCGGAGAGGCAGTGCCGCGGCCGATCCTCGTGCCACCGCCCTGGACTCCCTCGAAGGGCGGCGATCCCGCACCCACGCCGACAGGCCGCGTCGAGAACGCCAACATCGCCGCACGGGTCGAGCCCCGGAAAGAGGGATATTTCAACGCCATCCAGATCTATCCCTGGAGCGAAGGCGCCCTCTATCAGGTCTATGCCGCTCCCGGCCAGATAACCAACATTGCGCTGGAACCAGGCGAGAGCCTTACCGGCGCCGGTCCGATCGCCGCCGGCGACACGGCACGCTGGATTATCGGTGACACCGAATCCGGCTCGGGCGTGAACCGCCGCGTCCATGTCCTGGTGAAGCCGACGCGCACCGACATCACCACCAATCTGGTCATCACGACCAACCGTCGCACCTACATGATCGAGCTGCGCGCCGGCGAAAAGCCCTACATGCCGGCCGTGGCCTGGGCCTATCCGCAGGTCGCATCATCGCGCCCCAACGTTCCCGCCGCGCCGATCATCCCGGTCCAGGCGGCGCGCAACTATCGCTATGGACTGACCGGCGACACCCCGCCCTGGCGGCCGGTCTCGGTCTATGACGACGGTCGCCGCGTCTATGTCGAGTTTCCGCGCGGGATCGTCCAGGGCGAAATGCCGCCGATCTTCGTCATCAGCTCGACCGGCGAGCCCGAGATCGTCAACAGTCGCATCCATCAGAACGTGCTGATCGTCGACCGGCTGTTCGGCGCGGCCGAGTTGCGCCTCGGCAGCGGCAAGCAGCAGCAGACCGTCAGGATCGTGCGAACCGATGGGATGCGGAGCGGTCCCCGAATGGGGATGCGAAGCTCCGGTGGAGCTTCGCGAGCGACAAACGCCCGGAGCCATAGTGGAGAGCCCTCGACATGACCGAGACCGACGTTGGGAGGGAGAACGAGGGGCGCGCCGCGACGCAGGAGACTGCCGGCGCGATGCGGCTGCGGGCCGAGGCCCCGCGCGTGACGCGCATCTCGCGCCGCGTTCTGGCCGGCCTCGGCCTGGTCGCCGGTCTTGGTGTCGGCGGCGCGCTGATCTATTCGCTCCAGACCGCCGATCGCCGGCAGAGCCAGGAGGAGCTCTTCACGACCGACCGAAGGCAGACTGCCGACGGCTTGCAGGGCCTGCCTTCCGACTACAGCGGCATACCCCAGCTCGGCCCGCCGCTTCCGGGCGATCTCGGCGGCCCGATCGTCAGCGCCCGTGACAAAGGACGTGGGGTTCCGGCCGAGGTCGTTCCAGTGGCGCAGCTCGATCCCGAAGAGCAGCGTCGTCTCGCCGAAATGGAAGCCGCGCGCACCAGCGAGATATTTTTCCAGACCAGAGCCCCGGCAGCATCGGGACTGCCGAGCTTCCAGCCCACGCTTGGCGGCGCACAGCCGGCTGTCGGCGGGTCAGGAAGTCGGGATCGGCAGTTCGCCTTCCTCAATGCCGAGGCCGATCGCCGCACCGTCGCGCCCGACCGCGTGGCGGAGCCGGCCTCACCCTTCGTGCTGCAAACCGGCTCCGTCATCCCGGCCGCGCTCATCACCGGCATCCGCTCCGATCTTCCGGGGCAGATCACCGCGCAGGTGACCCAGCACATTTACGACAGCCCCACCGGCAACATCCTTCTTGTTCCGCAGGGCACCCGTCTCATGGGCGAATACGATAATAGCGTCGCGTTCGGCCAGCGCCGCGTCCTCCTCGTGTGGACCCGACTGATCTTCCCGAACGGCCGCTCGATCATGCTGGAGCGCCAGCCCGGTGCGGCTACCGACGGCTATGCCGGCCTGGAGGACGGCGTCGACTATCACTGGTGGGATCTGATCAAGGCGGCCGGCCTCTCCACGCTGCTCACCGCCGTGGATACCCTCGGGGTGCTGGTGTGGGGGGGGCGGGTGCGGGTCGCCGACTCGGTCGTCGCCTACGCGGTGCGGCTCGTCCGCGCCACGCGCGTGACGAAGCCCGAGGCGCCCGACTTCGTGAAGGACTGGGTGCGCTGGGGCGCCGGCCCGCGCGCGGCGCAGTACCTCATCCTCGGAGCGAAGGCGCGCGCGCTGGTCCACGGCCGCACCTACGTGTCGACTGACGACGTGAAGGCGGTCGCCCACCCCGTGCTCCGCCCCCGCGTGCTCACC
>CAYJMY010000336.1:0-3301 GCA_964371125.1 uncultured Mesorhizobium sp.
GATCTCGATCGAGCGCTCCGGCGAGAGTTCGTAAGGCGCCCCGTCGATGTGCGAGCGGAATTTTACCCCCTGCTCCGAGATCTTCCTGAGCTTCGACAGCGACATGACCTGGAAGCCGCCGCTGTCGGTGAGGATGGGTCCCGGCCAGCGGGCGAAGTCGTGCAGGCCACCCAGCCGCGCGACGCGCTCGGCGCCGGGCCTCAGCATCAGGTGGTAGGTGTTGCCCAGAATGATGTCGGCGCCGGCCTCGCGCACCTGGTCCATGTACATGGCCTTGACCGTGCCGCCGGTGCCGACCGGCATGAAGGCCGGCGTGCGCACGACGCCGCGCGGCATTGCGATCTCGCCGCGGCGCGCGGCGCCGTCGGTGGCGAGGAGGCGGAAGGAGAAGTCTATCGCGCTCATGCCGCGCCCTCGCGGCGGAACAGCAGCCCGGCATCGCCGTACGAATAGAACCGATAGCCGCTGGCGATCGCATGCGCGTACGCCATCCGCATCGTCTCCAGCCCCGAAAACGCGGAAACCAGCATGAACAGCGTCGAGCGCGGCAGGTGGAAATTGGTCATCAGGACGTCGACGGCGCGGAACGAATAGCCCGGCGTGATGAAGATCGACGTCTCGCCCGACCACGCCTTCACCGTCCCGTCGGCGTCAGCCGCGCTCTCCAGGATGCGCAGCGAGGTCGTGCCGACGGCGACGATGCGCCCTCCCCGGGCGCGGGCGGCAGTCAGCGCGGCGGCGGTCTCGGCCGGCACCTCGCCTTTCTCGGCATGCATCTTGTGGTCGCTGGTGTCGTCGGCCTTCACCGGCAGGAAGGTGCCGGCGCCGACATGGAGCGTGACGAAGCGGCGCTCGATGCCCTTTTCGTCGAGGCGGCGCATCAGGTCGGGCGTGAAGTGCAGCCCTGCCGTCGGCGCCGCCACCGCGCCTTCCTCGCGGGCGAAAATGGTCTGGTAGTCGCTGCGGTCGCGTTCGTCGTCGCCGCGCTTCGAGGCGATGTAGGGCGGCAGCGGGATATGGCCGACGGCGTGCAAGGCCTCGTCGAGGAGCGGACCGGCGAGATCGAAGGCGAGCAGCACCTCGCCGCCCTCGTGCTTTTTCACGACGGTGGCGTCGAGCGCGCCGAGCAGGCAGGAGGTGTTGGAATGGCCGAAGCGGATGCGGTCGCCGGCGGCGACGCGCTTGCCCGGACGGACGAAGGCGAGCCAGCGGTCGGGGGTCACGCGCATGTGCAGCGTGGCGTCGACCTGCGCGGCCGCGTCGCCGCGGCGGCGGATGCCGGAAAGCTGCGCGGGTATCACCTTCGTGTCGTTGAAGACCATGACGTCGCCGGGTTCGAGCAGGTCCGGCAGGTCGCGCACGACACGATCCTCGAGCCCCTCGCCCGGCCGGACCACGAGCAGGCGCGCCGCATCGCGCGGCTCCGCCGGGCGGAGCGCGATCCTTTCCTCGGGCAGGTCGAAATCGAAGAGGTCGACACGCATGGCGTGCCGTTTAGCGGCTCCGTGCGCGAAGGGAAAGCTCAGGAGCGAGAATTGCGTCCCGGCGCCATCGCCCCGGTCAGGATGCCGATGCCGACCACGATCAGGATCAGCGGCCAGAACTTGCCGACGTCGACGCCGAACAGGAACAGCACCGACAGAAGCACCAGCACGCACCCGGCGGCGATGCCGCCGATGACGCCGGCATTGATGACGCCGCCATTGCCGGCGTAGATCTTACGCGCCCCGGCGAAGGCGGCGACCGCCGGGATCAGGATGAACAAGGCCCACCAGTTTTCGGGGAAAGGGAAGCCGAAGTTCTTCAACAGGAAAACGGTGCCGATGAAGATCAGGTCGGCGCCGCCGATCCAGCCGCCGCGCCGCGCGAAACCGCCGCCGTCGACATCCGGCCGGCGACCGAACCCGCTCTGGTCTTCCTGGTCGCGCCGATCCGACATCTCGACCTCCTGTTAAGCCGCGCGAAGACTACAGCCATTCCGCGCGGCAGAGAAGCCGCGGCGTGCGCTTCCTGGATCAGAGCAGCCGGATCATGAGCGCACCGGCGACGAGCAGCATCGCCCCGGCGGCGCGGCCGAGCGATATCTCGCGCACCGCGACGCCGAGCAGGCCGAGCCGGTCGATAACCATGCCGCCGAGCAGCTGGCCGGTGACGATGAACGCCATCGTCGCCATGGCGCCGACGCGCGGCACCAGCATGGTCGCGACCGTGACGTAGGCGCCGCCAAGGCAACCCCCGGCGACGAACAGCCACGGCGCCGGGGCGCGCCAGTCGAGCGAAAGGCCTTCGGCCCTGACGATCGCCGTCGATATCCCGGCAAGCACGACGGCCCCGGCGAGGAACGAGATCGCCGCGGCGGCGACCGGCAGGCCGAGACCGCGGGAGAGTTCCGCGTTCACCGGCGCCTGCAGCGCCAGGAACGCGCCGGCGGCGATGCCCAGCAGAGACCAGAAGACCCCCGCCACGACGGAATCAGGCCGGCACGTCGGCGGCGACCTTCATCGACACGATCATGTCGGGATCCTTGACCGGCTCGCCGCGCTTGATCTTGTCGACATTGTCCATGCCCTCGATGACCTGGCCCCACACCGTATACTGGCGGTTGAGGAAGCCGGCGTCCTCGAAGCAGATGAAGAACTGCGAGTTGGCCGAGTTGGGGTTCTGCGCCCGGGCCATCGAGCAGGTGCCGCGGCCGTGGTTCATGTTGGAAAACTCGGCCTTCAGGTCCGGCCTGTCGGAGCCGCCCATGCCGGCGCGGGCCGGGTTGAAGTCCTTGCCGCCCGACTTGCCGAACTTCACGTCGCCGGTCTGCGCCATGAAGCCGTCGATGACGCGGTGGAAGACGACGCCGTCATAGGCACCCTCGCGGGCCAGCTCCTTGATGCGGCCGACATGGCCGGGCGCCAGGTCGGGGAACAGTTCGATGACCACCCTGCCCTTGGTGGTTTCCATGATGAGCGCGTTCTCGCGATCCTTGATGTCGGCCATTTTTTGGTTCCTTTCGTTTTCGTTTGACAGCGGTCAGTCTCGAATGGGCAGTCGGTAGTCGGGAGTGAGCGGTCGGGATTGGGAAAGAGAGTACCGAAGCCTAGCGGCAATCTACCCGATTGCCGACTGCCGATTGCCTACTCCCGACTGCCGTTCCTCCTGCCGAATGCCGACTGCCGCTAGTTGTCCGCGGCGATGCGCACCTTCACCATCCGGTCCGGATCTGCCACCATGCCGTTCTGGCTGGGGTCGCCCTTCTTGATGGCGTCGACATGCTCCATGCCGCTCTCGTCCTCGCGGTCCTGCGTGTAGT
>CAYJMY010000337.1:0-1062 GCA_964371125.1 uncultured Mesorhizobium sp.
GCCTCGGCCTTGTGCGCCAGCATCGGCCCGGCGATCACGTCGCCGATGGCAAAGATGCCGGGAACGGACGTGCGGTAGTGGGCGTCGGTCTCGACCCGCCCGCGGCTGTCGAGCGCCACACCCGCCTCGGCGAGGCCGAGCCCTTCGGTATAAGGCTTGCGGCCAGTGGCGATCAGCACGACGTCGGCGGAAATCGTCTCGGCAGCGCCGCCCTTGACCGGCTCGAAGGTGACGGTGGCGCCCTTCTTCGCCCTGGCGACGCCGGTGACCTTGGCGCCGAGCTTGAACTCGAAGCCCTGCTTGCCGAGCATGCGGTGGAACTGCTTGGCGACCTCGCCGTCCATGCCGCCGAGGATCGTCTCGAGATACTCGACGACGGTGACCTTGGCGCCGAGGCGGGCCCAGACCGAGCCGAGCTCCAGCCCGATGACGCCGCCGCCGACGACGACCATGTGCTCCGGCACCTTGGCGAGTTCGAGCGCGCCGGTGGAGGAGACGACCACCTTCTCGTCGATGTCGACGGCGACCCCGGGAATGCCGGCGACGTCGGATCCCGTGGCGATGACGATGTTCTTCGTCTCCAGCACCTGCTCGCTGCCGTCCTCGGCGGTGACGGCCACCTTGCCGGCGCCGAGAATGCGCCCGGTGCCGCGGACGGCGTCGATCTTGTTCTTCTTGAAGAGGAAGGCGACGCCGCCGACATTGGCCGCCACGGTGGCGTCCTTGTGCGCCAGCATGGCCTTCAGGTCGAGCTTGGGCGTGCCGACGTTGATGCCGAGCGCTGCGAAGGAGTGGCCGGCCTCGGCGAACATCTCGGATGCGTGCAGCATAGCCTTCGACGGGATGCAGCCGATGTTGAGGCAGGTGCCGCCATAGGTTGCGCGCTTCTCGACGACGGCCGTCTTCAGGCCGAGCTGCGCCGCCTTGACGGCGCAGACATAGCCCCCGGGGCCCGATCCGATAACGACGACATCGTATGTGGTGGACATTTGGTCCCCTTTCCCGATTTCCCGGCCGCGTCGGCTACACGACGAGCCGCCACAGCATGATGACAAGGCCGAT
>CAYJMY010000337.1:1072-3278 GCA_964371125.1 uncultured Mesorhizobium sp.
ATCGAACCCAGACGACGCCCGCCAGATAGGCGGGCAGATAAGCGACGCGGCACCAGAAATAAAGCGCGGCGCCGAAGCCGGTCCACCAGTCGCCGGCGCCGAGCACCTCGATCGCCAGCGCAAGGGCCGCGAAGGCCGGAAAGGTCTCGCGGAAGTTGCCGTAGGCGCGCGCGGCGCGGCCAGCCAAGCCCGATGGCTGCAGGCCTTCGTCGCGGGCGCCCACCGTGTAGCGGTTGCCGACCTGCGCCTTGAAGGTGAAGGACTGAACGGCCAGATGCAGCAGAAGAAGCACGACCGAAAGGACGAGATAGAACATTTCGGTCGAAAGATGCGCGACAGCGAGATTCATGCCGCAACTCCCTGCGCCCTACCGGCCGCCGCTGACGTTCAAGATCGCGCCCGTCGTATAGGACGCCTCGTCGGAGAGAAGCCAGAGTATGGCATGGGCGATCTCGTCCGCCTCGCCCTCCCGCTTCATCGGCACCAGGCCGCGCAGCCGCTCGATCCGGTCGGGCTGGCCGCCCGACGCATGGATCTCGGTGGCGATGATGCCGGGGCGCACCGCATTGACGCGGATGCCCTCCTCGGCCACCTCGCGGGCAAGGCCCACGGTGAAACTGTCGATCGCGCCTTTCGAGGCGGCGTAGTCGACATACTCGCCCGGCGACCCATGCACCGCCGCCACCGACGAGACATTGACGATAGCGCCGCCCCGGCCGCCGTGGCGCGTCGACATGCGGCGTACCGCCTGCCCGGCGCAGAGGAACGAGCCGATGACGTTGGCGCGGAAAATCCGTTCGAGGCGGTCCGCCCCCATTTCGTCGACGCGCGCCTTGCGGTCGACGACGCCGGCGTTGTTGACCAGGGCGTCGAGCGGGCCGAAGGCCACGTCGACGGCCTCGAACATGCGCAGGACGTCGGCTTCGACGCCGACGTCGCCCTTGATGCCGATGGCCTCGCCGCCGGCTTTCACGATCGAGCGCACAAGTGCGGTCGCCGCCGCCTCGTTCAATGCGTAGTTCACCGCGACGCGCCAACCGCGCCGCGCCGCGATCCCAGCGACGGCGGCGCCGATGCCGCGGCCGCCGCCGGTGACGAGGAGCGTCCTGCCGCTCATTCCTGGCACCCGCTGAGCTTGAAGACGTCCCACGGCACCCTGGCGAAGCCGGAAGCACCATATGCCGCCGAATGCCTGAGCGACGGCCCGAGGTCGGGGAAGATCAGCTTCCGCGGCGCGCCGGCCGCCTCGGCCGGCAGCAGCTCGATGTTGCCGAGGTCGTCGGACGTATAGACGACCCCCTCCCACACGGTGCAGGCGTCGAGTTCGGCGCCGGTGGCGTCGCCCTCCGGGCACTTGTAGGTGAGCATGCCGTAGGGCCGGCCGATGTCTTCCGACCACATGACGATGCCGTCGAGCACGACGTCGTCGTCGAGCAGCATGCGGAACGTGTTGGTGACCGCGGCGCCCTCGCCGGTCGGCGTGAACTCGACGGAGGCGGCGTCCTCGAGGTCGCGGTAGGTGGCCAGTTCGACCGGACAGGCGGCGAGTGCCGCTGACGACACCATGGCGGACGCGGCGACGAGCAGCGCCGCGGTCGCTACCTGTCGTTCCTTGCGGAAAGGCATGGGCGCTCCTTTTCCGGCGCCGGGCTCGGCCTTCTAGAGGTCGAGCACCAGTCGTTCGGGATCTTCCAGGCTCTCCTTGACGCGCACCAGGAAGGTGACCGCTTCCTTGCCGTCGACGATGCGGTGGTCGTAGCTGAGCGCCAGGTACATCATGGGCCTGATCACGATCTGGCCGCCGACGACCACCGGGCGCTCCTGGATCTTGTGCATGCCGAGAATGCCCGACTGCGGCGCGTTGAGGATCGGCGTCGACATCAGCGAGCCGTAGACGCCGCCGTTGGAGATGGTGAAGGTGCCGCCCTGCATCTCTTCGATCTTGAGCTGGCCGTCGCGGGCGCGCTTGCCGAACTCGTTGATCTTCTTCTCGACGCCGGCAAGCGACATCTGGTCGGCGTCGCGCACCACCGGCACCACGAGGCCCTTCTCGGTGCCGACGGCGACGCCGATGTGGTAGTAGTTCTTGTAGACCAGGTCGGTGCCGTCGATCTCGGCGTTGACGGCCGGGATGTCGTGCAGCGCCTGGATGCAGGCGCGCACGAAGAAGCCCATGAAGCCGAGCTTCACGCCGTGCTTCTTCTCG
>CAYJMY010000338.1:0-3268 GCA_964371125.1 uncultured Mesorhizobium sp.
GTGACGGCATGACGATGGTCTGCGTCACCCATGAGATGGGCTTTGCCCGTGAAGTCGCCGACCAGGTCGTCTTCATGGACGGCGGATGCATCCTCGATCGCGCACCGGCACGCGACTTCTTCGGTTCGGCGGGGCATCCCCGCTCACGGCTTTTCCTGGATACGATCCTGAAGCACTGAGAGAGTATCAATGACTGGTTACACGCAGGTTTGGACGCCGCTCGACTTCGAGGCGGATGGGAAGCAATGCGACTGGCTGCGCGTGCCCTATTCGACGGACTTGTCGGGCTATGGCGTGGTGCCGATCCCCATCGTGTGCATCAGGAACGGCGCAGGTCCCACGGCCCTTCTCGTGGCTGGCAGCCATGGCGACGAATATGAAGGACAGGTCGCGCTTGCCGCGCTGGCGCGTGAAATCGATCCGGCCGATGTAAGGGGCCGCATGATCATCCTGCCTGCGCTCAACGCTCCCGCCGTCGAGGCCGGCCGGCGCGTCTCGCCGCTGGACGCCGGCAACCTCAACAGATCCTTTCCAGGCGATCCGGTTGGCGGGCCGACCGCGATGATCGCGCACTACGTCACCACCGTGCTTCTCGCCATGGCCGACCTTGCCGTCGACCTCCACGCGGGCGGACAATCATGTGACTACCTGCCATGCGCCCTGATCAGGAGCGGGGGAACCGAGAAGGAGCAACGGGAGCTTGCCGATCTCGCGATCGCATTCGGCGCCCCGGTGACCTCCATCAGTGACGGCTCCGGAGGCGGCGGCAGGACCACATTCTCGGCCGCGGGGCAGGGCCTTGGGGTGGCTGTCCTCACAGCGGAACTGGGTGGCCGCGCTACCTTGTCGCGGGAAGGGCTTGCCATCGCCGAACAGGGACTGCGTCGGGTCCTGAAGCGCTTCGGTGTACTGCCGGACGTCAAGACCGACACCGCTTCGCCAACCCGCTTCATGCGTGTTCGGGGCAGGGAGGCATTCGTCTATGCCATGCGCAAGGGGCTGTTCGAACCTGCGGTCGAACTGGGCGCAGTCGTCCAATCCGGCCAGCCGGCCGGTGTCATCCATTGCATCGATCGGCCGTGGCAAGAGCCGGAGCCGGTCGCATTCACAGGTGACGGTCTGGTTGCCTGCCGGCGCGCGCCCATGCTTACCGCGCCCGGCGACTGCCTCTACAAGCTGCTGGTCGATGTCGAACCCTGTTGATCAATGCAAAGGCGCTGGATCGGAGCGATCATGATTCTTTGGCGCCCAAACCGGCCTTCGACGATCTGTCCTGTGGGCGCCAATCCGCAGGCAAGGTTCAAGCGAAAGGCCGGGAGATTGTCGACGTTTACGCTCGACATGACACGTGTGACGGCCGGACGTTCTCGTGCAATCCATTGCGCGGCGAGGCGGATCGCAGCCGTTCCATAGCCGCGGCCCTGGAGGTGCCTGTCGATCCGCAGATTGTTCAATGTCATGCAGCCTCTTTCTGCCCATACGGGCAGGGCTGCGTCTTCCCGTGCAACGATGAATCCCACGACCCTATCACCATCGACAAGCGCAAAAGCATGCTGGCGGGGCGGCGAAGCTCGCAGTTTATCGAATATTTCGCCGATGGGTCCACCGGCAAAGGACTCCGTGGCCGGGTCGACGGCGATGCCGGCGACAAGAGCTTGATCATCGAAACCGACCGGGAGCAACGAGACCGCCATTTGACTCACCCCCGACCTACAAGCCCATGGTCACTCTGGCACCCATTCTCCCGCCTCAGCCTGACGGAATACCGGGATGGACTTAGGGGCTACCAATCGGGCGCGAAGGCGTAACCGGCCGACCGGACAGTGCGGATGACGTCATGGCCGATCACGGCGGTCAGGCGCTTCCGCAACCTCGCGATATGCACATCGACGCCTCGGATATCGGTATCCCCGGCATGGCCGGGCCAGGCGGCCTCGATCAGTCTTTCGCGGCTGAGCACGGTGCCCGGGCTCGCCATCAGACTGCGCAGCAGATTGAATTCAATTGGCGGCGCTGCGATGTGTTTACCCCTATACAGGATACGGTGGGAACGTCGCTCCAGCAAGAAATCGCCATGCACGAGATCGCCGCCCTCGCTTTCGACAGAGGTCTTTGCCGCGGCGGCTTTGGCCTGGAGCCAGGTAAGGAGCTTTTCGGGGGGGAAGGGTCGGGAAAAGATCTCGTCCGCACCGGCTTTGATGAGGTCGAGATGCAGGCCGCCGGCGCCGGGCGCGACGAGGCAGGCGACCGACGCTGTCCTCGTCTCCGCATTGCCCTTCAAAACCGCACAGAGTTTCGCGACGGAACGGTCGCCAGGCTGGCAGTCCATGACCACGGCAAGTGGAACAGCGTCACCCCCTTGCAGCAGCTCATTCCCGGCCACAAGCAGTTGGCTGTCGAAGCCGGCGACACCGAGAATATGGCCGAACACCAGGAAAAAATCCGGGTCCTTGGAATAGATCAGGACACGTGGCCTCATGAGCGGATCAACCTGCAGCGTTGGCGTCTGCAAGCTGACTACAGCGGCAACCGCCGCAGTGACAATAAGTTTGACCGTGCGCAATACAACTGCGGGGAGTCAGCTCAGGCCGCAGCGTCGGCCAGGATCGGTCCGTCGATGCCATAGGCGCGGCGTGTACTTGCGATCGCTTCTGGCGTGACGTCGATCAACAGCGCGACTATGTCGCCATCCTCGTGCTGCAGGACATCGCCCAGCTCGGCGAAACTCCACCCAAGGGCCCGCAGGCGCTTCGGCCAGAACGATTCACACACGACGCTGATCTGACGAATCCCAAGTTTGCGGGCAACCTCCAGCACACCGCACAAGACGACACCCGCCACGGGAGATGATCCGCCGTGGGTGCGCAGGGCGGGACTGACGAAGAAGCGCGTCCATTCAAAGATGTCCGGCGCCCGTGGGGCCCCGTCGGGCGCTAGTCCTGGAAAGACATTGCCGAGTAGGTGGGGCTGCAGCGTCGGGACGAGGCGCGACCCGCCGACGATTTTGCCAGCGCGATCGAGCGCCAGCAGGTAGACGGCATGCTCGGTGTCGAACGCATCCATCTCGATATTGATGGGCCGCGCCACCGCGCGCCATTGCCGCCGTTTCACATAGATGTCGTAGCGGATGCGAAAGTATCGCTCCAGCACGACCCTATACTGTTTTCTGTTGGCCCAGGTGACAACCTAGATCCGAAACATGACGCCTCCAGGCGTCGGGGAGTAGGTTACCGCACCCTGGATTCCGTATGCC
Organism: uncultured Mesorhizobium sp.; assembly: GCA_964371125.1. Lineage (GTDB taxonomy): Bacteria > Pseudomonadota > Alphaproteobacteria > Rhizobiales > Rhizobiaceae > DUSC01. The sequence goes on from CAYJMY010000338.1 coordinate 3,254, forward strand.
GGAATTCCGGTATTG
>CAYJMY010000339.1:0-737 GCA_964371125.1 uncultured Mesorhizobium sp.
GGTAGCCTCCGCGCGAACTCGCCCGGAGGGTCCGCCTTGATCACCGTCATCGGCTCCATCAACCTCGACCTGATCGCCACCGTGGAGCGGCTGCCGAAGCCCGGCGAGACCGTTCCGGGATCGAGCTTCAGCACCGCCGCGGGCGGCAAGGGCGCCAACCAGGCGCTCGCCGCGGCGCGGGGCGGCGACAGGGTGCGCATGATCGGCGCCCTAGCCGCCCAACCCATAGCCCCCCAGGCCCTGGCGCTCCTCGGCACGGGCGGGGTCGACCTCTCCGGCGTCGCCCGCTCGGGCGAGCCGACCGGCACCGCGCTGATCCTCGTCGGCGCCGACGGCGAGAACATGATCGCGGTCGTGCCGGGCGCCAACGGCACGGTCGACTCAGCGGCGGTGGACGCCGTGCGGTTCGGGAAGGGGGAGCACCTGCTCCTGCAGCACGAGATTCCGCTCGCCACGGTCGAACGCGCGCTCGATGCGGCGCGCCAGGCGGGGGCCGTGTCGGTCCTCAACACCGCACCGTTCCGCGTCGAGGCGGCAATCCTGCTGCAGAAGGCCGACTATGTCATCGCCAACGAGACCGAGTTCGATCTCTACGCGGCGGCGCTGGCGCTCGACGATTCCGACCGCGAGGCGCGCATGCGCGCCTTCTGCGCGAAGACGGGACGGACGGTGATCGTGACGCTGGGCGGCGACGGCGTCGTCGCCGCGACGCCGGAGGGCATCGTTAGCGCCGAGGC
>CAYJMY010000339.1:747-3228 GCA_964371125.1 uncultured Mesorhizobium sp.
GGGGGGCTTTGGCGTCTACGCGGGGCGGGCGGGTTTTGGTCCCGGGGGGGGGGGTGGGGGGGGCGGCGGCGACGCCGGAGGGCATCGTTCGCGCCGAGGCGCTGCGCGTCACCCCTGTGGACACGGTCGGCGCCGGCGACACGTTCTGCGGCTACTTCGCCGCCGGCCTCGCCGAGGGGCTGCCGCTGCCTGCCGCGATGCGCAGGGCGGCCGCCGCAGGATCGCTCGCCTGCCTGAAGCCCGGCGCGCAGCCGTCGATTCCGCTCGCGGCGGACGTAGCGGCCGCGCTGCACGCGCCCTGACCTCTGCCGTTCACGCCGCCTGGGCGACGTCCTCGATCAAGGCGCCGAGCCCGGCCATTAGGCCGGAGAACTCAGGGAAGCTGGTCGCGATCATGCTGCGATCATCGACCGTCACCGGCTTTTCCGCGGCGAGGCCCATGACCAGGAAACTCATGGCGATGCGGTGGTCGAGATGGGTGGCGACCGTACCGCCGCCGAGACCCTTTGCGCCCGGCCGGCCGCGCACGGCAAGCGAAGCCTCGCCCTCGGTGCAGTCGACGCCGTTCGCCTTCAGCCCGTCGGCGACGGCCGCCAGCCTGTCCGATTCCTTGACGCGCAGTTCATCCAGCCCCTCCATCACCGTCTCGCCTTCGGCGAAGGCGGCAGCGACGGCGAGCACCGGATACTCGTCGATCATCGACGGGGCGCGCTCCGGCGGCACGTGGACGCCCTTCAGATCCGAGGCGCGGACGCGCAGGTCGGCCACGTCCTCGCCGCCGGCGTCGCGCGGATCGAGAAATTCGATCGAGGCGCCCATCTCCTGCAGCGTCAGGATCAACCCGGTGCGCGTCGGGTTCATCAGCACGTTCTCGATGACGATGTCCGAGCCGGGAACGACGAGGGCGGCGACGAGGGGAAAGGCGGCCGACGAGGGGTCGCCGGGCACAGTTATGGCGCGGCCGGCGAGCCGGCCCTGGCCCTCGATGCGGATCGTGCGGACGCCGTCGGCGGCGATCTCCACCTCGACGGCGGCGCCGAATCCCTTCAGCATCTTTTCCGTATGGTCGCGGGTCATGACCGGCTCGATGACGGTCGTCACGCCGGGTGTGTTGAGGGCGGCGAGCAGGACCGCGGACTTCACCTGGGCGGAGGGCATCGGTACGCGATAGACGATCGGTACGGCGACGCGCGGACCGTGGAGCGTGAGCGGCATGCGGTCGCCGGGCGCTGCGTCGAGCACCTGCGTGCCCATCAGTCGCAGCGGTTCGAGCACGCGGCCCATCGGCCGCTTCGACAGCGAGGCGTCGCCGATGAAGGTGGTCTTCATGTCGTAGGTGCCGACGAGGCCCATCGTCAGGCGCGAGCCTGTACCGGCATTGCCGAAGTCGAGCGGCCCCTCCGGTTCGAGCAGCGCGCCGTTGCCCGTACCCTGGATGATCCAGGTGTCGCCGGACTTGACGATGTTCGCGCCCATCGCCCGCATGGCGTCGCCGGTGCGCATCACGTCCTCGCCCTCGAGCAGGCCGGTGATGCGCGTCTCGCCGGCTGCGAGGCCGCCGAACATGAAGGAACGGTGCGAGATCGACTTGTCGCCGGGCACCCGCGCGACGCCGCGAAGGGGTGGGGATCGGCGGCCGATGGCGGGCCGCGGCGTGGCGTGACTGGACATGGCATCCTCGGCTCGGGGCCGGCAACCGGCGGCGCGCCGGGAGCCTTGTTGGCGCGGGTCTCTACCATGGCTTTCCGGTTCGGTCATCCCCTGCGCGAAGCGCGTCGGAGCCCTTCCGCCGGCCCGGTCGCGCGCTGGTCCGATAGGCTTTGACAGGGCCGCCAACTGTGGTTAAGGGGACCAAACTTCTTTGACGAGGCTTGTCGTGGCGAAACCAGAGCTTGGCACAAAGCGCATCGACCCGGAAACGGGCCGCAAATTCTACGATCTGAACAAGGATCCGATCGTTTCCCCTTACACGGGCAAGAGCTATCCGCGTTCCTACTTCGATGCCGGTAGCGAGACCGGGCGCGAGGAGGAGGAGATCGAGGAGAAGGAGATCGACGTCGAAGAAGCCGGCGCCGTCGTCGTGTCGCTCGAGGAGGCGGACGAGGAGGCGAAAGGCCCCGACGATCTGCCGGACATCGACGTCGACGAGGATGTCGATCTCGGCGACGACGAGGACACCTTCCTCGCCGACGAGGAGGAGGAGGACGAGGATGTCGCCGACATCATCGGCCTCGGCGACGACGACGAGGAAATCTGAGCGCCTGCCGTCCGGCCGGAGCACCCGCGCCGGCGGGCTTTCCGCTTGCCAGAAAAGCCGACTGCGGGCTTGATCTTCTCACGAGGCGGGTTTAGAAGCCGCCTCGACTACGGCCGGGTTCCCAAGCCCGGCCTTCGATACGCCGGAAACGGCGCCGGCTGCGGCCGGAGTGGGGCCATAGCTCAGTTGGGAGAGCGCTTGAATGGCATTCAAGAGGTCGTCGG
>CAYJMY010000340.1:0-3166 GCA_964371125.1 uncultured Mesorhizobium sp.
GACCTCTTCGTCGAAGTGACCGCCAGGATACCCGTAGGCGTACCGAGTGTGACGATCCGCATCGACATCGGCGGCGTGACCGCCGGGACGCGACACGATGGCGAGGGCCGCGCCGAGGAGGAGCGCCTGCGACTCGGCGCCGGGCGGCCGCTATCGGACCTCGTGTTCGCGACGCATGCGGCAGGCCTCAGGCGTAAGATCGGCGATGCCGGCTATGCGTCGGTGCGGCGCATGATCGAGGAATCCGGCAACCGCCTGCTCGAGATCGGCGATCCGGACCAGGCTTTCGCGGAGATCGGCAGGACCGGGCGCGACGCGCGCGGGATCGTCCTGCTCGGCGACTACGACGTCCTGCCGGCGCAGATCTACGACGTGCTGCCTCCCGACCTGCGGCCGCGCGTGGCGACGCGCAACGACCCCGACCAACTCATCGTCTGGAGCGACCAGCGCTATGGCGACCTCGACGGCGACGGTCTGGGGGAGGTGCCGGTGTCGCGTGTTCCCGACTGTGCCAGCGCAACCTTCATTGCCCATGCACTGGCGGCGGACGCCCATCGCCCGACTGCCGGCAAGTTCGGGACGCGCAACGCCGCGCGGCCTTTCGCGGAGAACGTCTTCCGCGGCATGGCCGGCAACGGGCAGCTTCTGGTCAGCGGCCCGCAGGCCTATTCCGACATCGGCGCCGGCGGCATCCCCGCCGGCGGCACCTACTTCATGCTGCACGGATCGGACGTCGACGGCAGCCGGTTCTGGGGCGAGGACGACGGCGGTTCGGTCGAGGCGGTCAACATCGACAGCCTCGGCGGCGTACTGGCCGGCGCGGTGGCGCTGGCCGGCTGCTGCTGGGGTGCGCTGATCGTCGAGGAGATCGCGGCGCGCGCCGCCAGCCACTGGGATGTGACGCCGCGCACGCCGAGGACCTCCATCCCCCTGCGCATGCTCGAGCTCGGCGCGCTCGCCTTTGTCGGCTGCACCGGCGCCCACTATTCGCCCCTATCGCCGCCGTTCGGCTATTTCGGCGCGCCGCTCCACGATTCCTTCTGGCGCGCCGTCGCATCCGGCGCGGCGCCGGCACAGGCTTTGTTCGACGCCAAGAGGACCTATATCAGGGACATGCCCCACGGCCTGCAGACGCCCGCCGAGTGGGCCATCGAATACAAGGTGCTCAGGCAGTTCACCTGCCTCGGGTTGGGTTGGTAGCGAGACTGTGCTAGTCTAACGCAAACGGGATGATGCTGATGCCCAAGAACGCCAAACAGGTCGCGGAAGAGGCAATGCCGGGCTGGAAGGCCGTGGAAGAGCAGTTCGCCGTCGACGCGCTGACCGAACACCATGTCGACGCCGCCGGCGTCGATCTCGAGCGGTTGAAGAAGAAATACTTCGGCGAAGCCGCAGCCGGTCGCGATTCCACGCTCGGCGCCGCCGCGCGGCGCGGGCCGAACGACGCCGACCAGTCCGAACTCGTCATCATGGAGCGGACCGACGGACGCGACGCCTCGGGCGGCCGCAAGACCGTGGTGGTGCACGGCGAGAAGATCGTCGGCACGCAGGGCTGAGCGGCGGCGACGCTCCGGGATCGGCCGGGCGCGCCGATCAATCTTGCGTATCTTCTGCTACGCCGTCGCAGGCGCCCCGCGGGACAGGCGAAGGCCGATCGCGGTGCGGTTCTGGAAACCGTTCCAGTAGCTGTGATCCGGACGCGGCGTCCCGTCGCCGTCCGTCGACCAGACCCCGTCTGCGGCGCGTTCGCAAAGGTCCAAATAACGCTGCATCGCCTCGTCGCCCCGGACGTGCCGGCCGAGGAAGGCGGTCAGGAAGTGCTGGACGACGTTGTTCATGCGCACCGTGTCCCAGACCGGGTCGGCGTAGTGGTCGAACGGCGAGAAGCCGATCTTCTCCGACATGAACCAGGCCTCGGCGGGCGCCGGAATCGGCGCGGCGGCGTTGTGGTTGGCGTTCTCGAAGGTGAGCAGCGCCCGTTCGGCATTGGTGCAGAGCTCGAAAATTTTCTTCACCCCGCCGGCGTAGCCGGAGATGTCGTCGGCGTCGCCGGCGACGAAGAGGATCGGTCCACGGACACCGGCGAGGCCCTCGGCGTTCCAGAAGCCCTTTTCCATGCCCCACGGGGCGATGGCTACGAAGGCCTTGAAGCGCGGGTCGGCAAGTGTCCGGTGTTCGGCCGAACCGGCGACGTGGCGCGAAAGCAGTCCGTCGGGCGGCGCCCATTCGAAGCTGGCGGCCGAGGGCGCGAGGCCGCCGCCGGCGGAAACGACGACGCCGTAGCCGCCCATCGAATAGCCGACCAGCGCCGCCCGCGAGGCATCGACCAGCCCGTCGAGCAGGTTGCCCGGCGTCCGCGAGAGGCGCTCCATCTCGTCGAGCACGAATGTCTGGTCGAGGGGGCGGTTCACCAGCGTCGAGCCGAAGGCGCCCTGGTCGTCATAGGTCGAATCGGCATGGTCGATCGAGGCGACGACGTAGCCCTTGCCGGCGAGGTTCTCGCCGAGATGGCTCATGAGGAAGCGGTTGCCGGGATAGCCGTGCGACAGGATGACGAGCGGGAACGGTCCGCCGGCGGCGGGCGCGGCGTCGCGGACCGCCTGTCCGCAGAGCGTGGCGCGGGTCTCGCCGTCGCGCAGGAGCACGTTCTCGTAAGGGCTCGGCGGCGTTCCCGGCGCGATTTCGGCCGGATACCAGACTTCGAGCGTGAACGGCCGGTCGTAGACGGGCACCGGGCGGCCGGCGACGGCGCGGGCGATGTCCGCCTGGCCGGGATTGGTCGTGGAAAGCGTCGTCACGCCGACGCCGTAGGGACCGCGCGCCGCCAATTCCGGGGCGTCGGGACGGATCAGGTCGATGCGGTTGTTCGTCGCCATCGCTGCCCTTCCGGTTCGGCGTTCGCGAGGCCTTGCGGCGCCTTGCCTCAGCTCAGCGAAGCCGTGAAGCGCTGGATGCGCGTGCACGCCTCCTCGAGCAGCGCTTCCGACGTCGCGTAGGAGATGCGGAAGTTCGGCCCCAGGCCGAAGGCCGAGCCGTGCACCACGGCGACGCCCTCGGTTTCGAGCAACTCACTAACGAAGGTCTGGTCGTCGGCGATGACCTTGCCCGACGGCGCCGTGCGGCCGATCGTGCCGGCGCAGGACGGATAGACGTAGAAGGCGCCTTC
>CAYJMY010000341.1:0-3159 GCA_964371125.1 uncultured Mesorhizobium sp.
CCCTCATCCGGCTCGGCCTTCGGCCGATCCACCTTCTCCCGCAAGGGGAGAAGGGCGCGCGCCGCCGCCGCCCCTTCGGCGTCCCACGGCGGAGCCGGAGCGTAGCGAAGGCGCAGACCCTGGAATCCGTGCCGGAACGCTCCGGCCGCGCGGGACGGCGGGCGAAGAGCGCCGATCCTCATGGGCGGTATCTGCCGGATTCGAGGGGCGTGTCCTGAAGGTACGGCCCCGGCGAACCACATCGGGAAACCGGACCGTGCCGGGCGCGGGAAGGGCAGGTTGCGACCCCCATTCTGCCGTTGAGCGGTGGTCGGCCGACGCCTGTATGCGGACGCGCGGGGAGTGGGCATAGGGGCAGAACAGATGCGGTTGCGCCGACGATCTTCTTGCCACGGCCCTCTATCGCACAACCGCTGACCTGCTGACGAAGGCGCTCTCCCAACAGGTGTTTCCGTGATGGCCCGCGGCAACCGGAGAAGGGAATCTATGCCCTCAAACCAGCATCGACTGCTGGGCGAAGATACCCGCCATCGCGCCTTGCCATGATGCCGTGGTTACAGTGGGCAATTGCGGGTTGGTGAGGTCGCCTGCGGCGTAGATGCCGGGCAAGCTCGTTTCGCGGCGTTCGTCGACCTTGAGCACGATGCCGAGGGGCGTAGCGACCGTGGCGAGACCCAGTGATTCGTGCAGGCTGGCGGAAGGCTTGTTGCGCGGATGTGCGAACAGGATGTCGACCGCGACATCGGGGCCGGTATCGAGCTTGACGGTGGCGCCATGGTCCCCTTGACGGGCGATCCCGATGATCCGGCCCTCGACGACAGGTATGTTGCGACGCGCCAGATCGGCCCGGATATCGGGTGAAATGCCGTGACCATCGGCGAAGACCGTCAACCGGTCGGTCCAGTCGTGGAACAGCCTGACCTGATTGTGCGACTGCGGGCCGGACCAGACAAGGCCCCAGTGCTGGCCGGCGACTTCAAAGCCATCGCAATAGGGGCAGGGCACGATGGATGTGCCCCAGCCCTCGGCAAAGCCCGGAACGGCAGGCATCTGGTCGACGATCCCATAGCTCAGGATCAGGCGGCGGGCGCCGAGGCTTTCGCCATCGGCAGTGAGGACGGAGAAATTGTCGATGGCGCCGGAGACGCTGTCGGCGCGGGCGTTGACCAGCCTGATCGTGGGATAGCGCGCAAGCTGTCGGCGCGCCTCGGCCAGGATGTCCAGCGGCGGCTTGTGATCGTGGCCGAGCAGGCCATGCGAGTGGCCGGCGAAGCGATTGCGCGGCAGGCCGGTGTCGAGAACGGTGACCTTGCGGCGGGCACGGCCGAGCTGCAGCGCTGCGGCGAGGCCGGCAAAGCTGCCGCCGATGATGATGACGTCATCCATGGTGATGGGCTCCGTGTTGCGGATGGAGGGGGATGGAATGGACGTTGCGTTGGCCGGGGCGCGGGCGATGCCGATGGCGGAAAGCGCCGCGGCCAGCTTCAGCAGGGTTCGTCGTTGCATGGGTCTCTCGTGTTTCAGGCCGGCGATCGTCCGACGAACGCGCTTGCATATTTCAGAAACTACATGGTATCTTAATTCAGGAGTTACGATACTGTCAAGGACCATAATTATCGTGAACGAAAACAGCCATGCCCGGCGCGGACGGCCAGCCAACGAGGCGCTTGGCCAAACCATCGTCGATGCCGCGGGCGAACTCTTTGCGGAATTGGGTTTTCAAGCGACGACATTGGACAAGGTCGCCCAGCGGGCGAAGATATCCAAGCTCAGCATCTATCGGCACTTCGAGAACAAGGAGGCGCTGTTTGGCGCGGCGTTTGCCGCCCGCTGCCATGAGTTTGCGCCGCTGGCCCTTATTGGAGGCGTCGATGGTTCGGCCCAAGATCAGCTCATGGCGGTGGGATCATCCCTGCTTCGCACGCTGTTGAGCCCGGAGGTCCGCAGTATCGAAGCCATGATCATGGCCGACAAGACCAACCAGAAGTCGTTAAGCAAGGTCCATTACGAAGCCGGCCCCGCCCATGTCATCGCCCAGGTCGAGGCCCTGTTGCGTCGGTTGCACGCGAAGTCGCTTCTGAGCGTGCCCGATCCACTTCGATCCGCCCGTTTGTTTGCCGCGCTTTTCAAAGGTTGCGATCTCTTGATTCTCGCACGCTTCGATGAGGCGAGAGCAGAGGACGAAAACGAGATCGAATCCTATTGCCGGTCGGCCGTTGACATGTTCATCGCGGCGCACGGCGGCAACAACCACGCGGATACGAATCCCGGACATCTCATGTCGCGGGGTGAAGTGAAGAACGGCAGCTAGCCGCCGGCTTCGACTAACTGCCGACGTTCGGCTCACCACCCCTTCGCCGCCATTCGTCCTGGCCCTGTCGCGCCGCTTTCGCCGCGCGCTGCTTCCACGCAGGGGGATTGAATTTTCCGCCCCCTCCAGCAAAATCAACGCCTTGCGCGATTTCCGCCCCTTGCGCCCGCGATTTTATCCCCCTCCCGAACAGCCCGCCGTAGAATCGCCCCCGGCAAAGGAGGCCGGAATGGACGGTGGCATGGACGGGCGGAACGGAGGGATGCTGCTGAAGATCGCGGCGCTGCTCGTCTCGCTGTCGCTCGTCGCCGAGCGCGCCGCCGGCCGCTCGCTTCCCGTGCGTTTCCTCGTGCTCGTCTTCCTGCGCCGGGCGGAAGCCGTGGCGACGTCCTTCGTCGCCGCAACGGCAGAGGCGGCCGGGGCGACAGCGGAGGATTTTCCCTGGCTCGACGACACCGCGGAGAGCGGCTCGAGCCCTCTGCACGCCGCGTGGTTCGCCCTGCGCTTCCGCGCTCTCGCCGAAGTCCTCGACCTCTGCCGCGCGGCCCACCGCTACGAGGACACTTGCGGCAACACATCCGGCAGCCGGGCCGGCAACTGTGCGCCGCATCCGGCGACACCGTTGCCGATCCTGCTCCTGGTCCTCCCGGCCCGCCGCGGGTTGCCGGTCTACGACACGTCGTAGAGACCGGCGGAATTCGACAAACTCTCAGAATCCGCGAAACTGTCCTGCCCTCCAGGGCACGATCCTGCTTGTCCGCGATGACCTGCGCCGGGTTTCCCTCCCCCTCGAGGGGCTTCGAGGCCGATCTTCCGATCGAGCCGGTGGCTCGATCGTCGGCCGAGAA
>CAYJMY010000342.1:0-3138 GCA_964371125.1 uncultured Mesorhizobium sp.
CGGACGCGCAGGCGGCCTACGAGAGCGCCAACACGCTGAACTCGACGATCCTCGCCGGGACCAACTTCGTCCTCCATTCGGCCGGCTGGCTCGAGGGCGGGCTCGCCTCCTGCTACGAGAAGTTCATTATGGACATCGACCAGCTCGGTATGCAGCAGAAGTTCGCCGAGGGCGTCGACCTTTCCGAGAACGGCCAGGCGATGGACGCCATCCGCCAGGTCGGGCCGGGCAGCCACTATCTCGGCTGCGACCATACGCAGGCCAACTTCCAGACCGCCTTCTACCGTTCGAACATCGCCGACAACAATTCGTTCGAGCAGTGGCAGGCCGAAGGCGAGAAGACCGCGCCGCAGCGCGCCAACGAGATTGCCCGGCGCTGGCTGGAGAGCTACGAGGCGCCGTCGCTCGATCCGGCCATCGACGAGGCGCTGACCGCCTTCATCCGCCAGAAGAAGGAGTCGATGCCCGACGCCTTCACGTGAAGGGAGCCCGTTTCAGGCCGGGCTAAAGTGGCCGACATCATCCACAAGGAAGTCTGGCGCTCGGCAATACGGGCACCGGACGGGAAGAGTTAACGGTGTCGTCGGGCGGCGGCAACGACCTCGCCGGGCGAGTGCCAGCCGCACTCGTACATTATGGTCTCATCCCACGTGGCGGCTTCCGTTTCGGCGCCGACGATGACGCGCCGGCCGGTCCGTCCGGATCGCCTGCCCGATCGGTCCTGCTGGTCGGCCATGGCGGCGCGGCGCACTGGCCGCATTTCCTCGAATGGCGTTCATCCCAGCCGGAGGATCTCGCCGATCCGCTCGACACCTGGTCCAAGATAGTTATCGGAACCGTCGCTGCGCAGGTAGGCGCCCGCGCGGTCTTTCCCTCCGACCGTCCCTATCTGCCGTTCCAGCAATGGGCGATGCGCGCCGAAAAGCTGCGGCCTTCGCCGCTGGGCGTGCTGATGCATCCCATCTACGGGCTGTGGCACGCCTATCGGGGCGCGCTGTTGTTCGACGGCACGGAGGCGGCGCAGCTTCACGCGCTGATTCAAGCGGTTCCCGAACCGATTCACCTCTGCGACCTATGTCTTGGAAAACCTTGCCTGAAATCCTGCCCGGCCGACGCCTATGGCGAGACCGGCTTCGACTATCAGGCCTGCCGGTCGCATGTGCGAGGAGCGGAGGGGTCGGCCTGCCGCGAACGCGGATGCCTCGACCGAAATGCGTGCCCGCAGGGCGCCGACCACCGCTATCCGCCCGACATGCAGGCGTTCCACATGGCGGCGTTCGCGGGCGCGGCGTGATCAGCGACCGATGTCGTCGATATCGTTCTGCTGCACGGGGACGATTTTCGGTTTGGACGGCTTGCGCGGCCGCGCGGTTTCCGCCGCGTCGGCCGTCCGGGTCGCCCCGCCGATGAAGGACTTGTAGATGAAGCCCCTGCGGCCTTCGTAGATCACTTCGCACCAGCCATCGCAGTCGACCAGTCCGACGGTCGCCCCTTGCGGTATCACACCGAGTACGCGGGCGCCCTTGGCGCCCCTGGCCCGCATGTTGACCGCGCTGGCTATCGTCGCGGTCCGCGTTGGTTCCCGCCCGTCAACAACGGCCGGCCGTTCCGGCTCGATTGCCTCGACGGCGGGACGGGGAGCCGGAATGGCCGACGTCTCCGTGTCATCCGTCCGATCGTCGACGACGGTGCGCCTGAGGGCAGCCGCTGCCGGATTCCCGGCGGCATAGGCCAACTCGCCGTCATCCTCGGGTGCGACCGCAGGAGCCGGGCCCGCGACGGCGATCGAGGAACTCCAGCGCGGATCGTTTGAATCGAGGATATCGATCTCTTCCGCCGCTGTACTTTCAACTGGAATTGCCGAGGTTTCCTGAGGCGCTGCGGTCGCAGGCTCAGCCGGCGCGGGCGCTGGTTCAACCGGTTCCGCGGCGCTTGCGACAGCAACGTCGGCCTTTTCCTCGGGCGCAGCGGCAACCGCCCTCGGCAGTGCGGTGGCTTGCGCCGAAACCGCGAATGCCGGCGGATCTGCGAAAGGGGCCGTATAGTGATAGGCAAATGCCGCTAGCCCGGAAAAGGCCACGCTGCCGGCGATGGTCAGGAACAACCGCTGCCGGCGCAACTCGGGACGCTGCTCCGGGAAGACAACATCCTTCCGACGGTCAAAGACCATCGGCGGGCGCGCCGCTTTCCCTCCGAACCGGAACGTCAAACCACTCTCCACGCAAGACTTATGTCGAGCGCCCTTTTAAAACCCCACCTTAGCTTCTCGCGCCCGATTGTGGCGACGATACGTCAAAACGCGTTCATGTTAACGGAATTTTCATGGGACGGACAGGGCGGAGCCGTCGGGCCGCATCGGTCGCCCTTGCCTGTCCGCGAGCGGGCCTTCAATAGTGCCGGAAGCGAAGCAGGGTAGCGCCATGACGAGAACCACGATCGCGATCGAGACAGCCGACGGCGTGTCGACGGCGACTATTCACGGCGACGCCGCGGGCGGAGCACCGGGAATCGTACTCTACATGGACGCGTTCGGCCCGAGGCCGGCATTGTGGGCGATTGCCGACCGCCTGGCCGGCAATGGCTATTTGGTGCTGGTGCCTGACCTCTTCTACCGGTTCGGCCCATATGGTCCCTTCGACGCGAAGACGGCTTTCTCCGACGAGCGGAAACGCGCCGAATTGATGGGAATGATCGGTGGGACGAGCCAGGAGATGACCCGCCGGGATACGGCTGCCTTTCTCGCGGTGCTGGAAGAGGCCGGCGCCGGCGGCGGCTTCGGAACGGTCGGCTACTGCATGGGCGGGGCACGCGCGCTGAACGCCGCAGCGGCCTATCCTGATCGAATCGCGGCGGCCGCGAGCATCCACGGCGGTCATCTGGCCGGCGAGGCGCACGACAGCCCCCATCGTCATGCCGCGACGATCCGCGCCCGCGTCTATGTCGGCTCGGCCGGCGTCGACCAGAGCTTTCCTCCGGAACAGTCGGCGCGGCTGGCCGAGGCGCTCCGGGCGGCGGAAATCGACTACCTGCTCGAAAACTATGTCGGCATGCGTCATGGCTGGTGCGTGCCGGACCACGGGGTCTTCGACCCAGCTGGCGCCGAACGCCACTGGAAGCGGCTCCTGACCTTCTTCGACG
>CAYJMY010000343.1:0-3108 GCA_964371125.1 uncultured Mesorhizobium sp.
GCCAACGGCACCCACAATCTCTCGCATCGCCGGCCGTCATCCGGCCGCCGACCCTTCGCGTGCTCGGGACCTCGATCACGATCATCGACCCGATCGTGGCGCTTGCCGAAGCCGATCTCAGCTTCAAGGTCGAATACGAGGTACTCGACTTCATCTCCTGCCAGCGCAAGGCGGCGCTGAAGCCCGGTGCCTACGATGTCTACGACCAGTGCTTCCACAACCTCGACATCGTCTGGTTCTGGGGCGCCCTGCCGGCCGGCCACGAGCTGGTCTCCGCCGCGCGCATAACGCTCGCCGACCTCGCCGACCGCGACTACATCATGCTCACCGTCGACGAGGCCGGCCAGACCGCCTCGCGCTACTGGAACCGCGCCGGCTTCCAGCCGAAGGTGGTGTTCTCCACCTCCTCTGTCGAGGCGGTCCGCTCGATGGTCGCGGCCCGCATGGGCATCACCATCCTTTCCGACATGGTCTACAGAAACTGGTCGCTGGACGGCCAGCTGATCGAGCGCCGCGACCTCGAGGACGACATTCCGACCATGGACGTCGGTATCGCCTGGAAACGCGACCGAAGGCCGCAGGGCGCGGCGCTGACCTTCTCCGAGCACCTGGCACTCACCTTCGGCGGCGCTGGCCGAGAGGCTCACGATTGAGCTTGCGCCCCGGCGGGTGCAGGATCGCCCCGATCCATCGACCGGGAGCGAGCCATGTCCAGACCGTCCGCCACGCCTGTCCTGCATATCGGCGAGGGCCGCATCCGCGCCACCGAATGGCGCTTCGAGCCGGGCGCCGAGACCGGCTGGCACATCCACGGCCACGACTACACGGTCGTGCCGCTGACCGACGGCGACCTGCTCATCGAGGAGCCGGGCGGCGGCACGCGGACCGCGCCGCTGGTTCATCACGCGCCCTATTCGCGCAAGGCCGGCGTCCACCACAACGTCATCAACAACGGCGACCGGCCGCTCTCCTTCCTGGAGATCGAGGTCGTCGAGGATCCGCTGCAGGAACAGCGCCTGCAGACCATGATGCGCTTCGGCGACGCCTGGAACGCCCACGACCTCGATACGCTGATGGCCTGCATGGCCGACGACTGCACCTTCCACGCGTCCGCGGGCGACAGCTCCGAAGGCGCAGCCCATGTCGGCCGCGAGGCGGTGCGCGCGGCCTTCGCGGCGGTCTTCGATACCTTCCCCGACGCGCAGTGGACGCGGCCGCAGCATCGCATTGCCGGCGACGTCGGCCTGTCGACCTGGCGCTTCGCCGGGAGGACCCGCGACGGCGTTTCCGTCGTGGTCGACGGCTGCGATATCCTGCACTTTTCGGGCGCCCTGATCGCGCTGAAGGATTCCTATCGTAAGTCGATGGTCCCGGCGAAGGCCTGAAGCCGACCACGCCCGCAGCGCGGCGACCGCATCCCTGGCCCTAGTGCCGGCGGCCGGTCGCCCTTGACTTTGCCGTCGGTTCGGGATGAGCAGGGCGCAAATTCCGTCTGGATCAGGGACAAGACCATGACCGTCGTCAACGAAACGCACGCCCTCCTCTCCCGGCTCGGCGTCGACAAGAAGCTCTATTCCGGAGGCACGATGGCCTCGCGCAGCCCGGTCACCGGCGAGGCGCTGGCCAGCCTGCCCGTCACCAGCCCCGCCGAAGCCGCCGCGACGATCGACAGGGCGGACGAGGCCTTCCGCGCCTGGCGCTTGGTGCCGGCGCCGAAGCGCGGCGAACTGGTGCGCCTGCTCGGCGACGAGCTGCGCGCCGCCAAGGCCGACCTCGGCCGGCTGGTCTCCATCGAGGCCGGCAAGATCGCGTCGGAAGGCCTCGGCGAGGTCCAGGAGATGATCGACATCTGCGATTTCGCCGTCGGCCTGTCGCGCCAGCTCTACGGCCTGACCATCGCCACCGAGCGCCCCGGCCACCGCATGATGGAGACCTGGCACCCGCTCGGCGTGGTGGGGGTCATCTCGGCCTTCAACTTCCCCGTCGCCGTGTGGTCGTGGAACGCCGCGCTAGCGCTGGTCTGCGGCAATTCGGTCGTCTGGAAGCCGTCGGAGAAGACGCCGCTCACCGCGCTCGCCTGCCAGGCGATCTTCGAAAAAGCCGCGGCTCGCGCCGGCGGCGTCCCGGAAGGCCTGTCGCAGGTGCTGATCGGCGACCGCGCCATCGGCGAGGTGCTCGTCGACCACCCGAAGGTCGCGCTGGTCTCGGCGACCGGCTCGACGCGCATGGGCCGCGACGTCGGTCCCAGGCTCGCCAAGCGCTTCGCCCGCGCCATCCTCGAGCTCGGCGGCAACAATGCCGGCATCGTCTGCCCGTCGGCCGATCTCGACATGGCGCTGCGCGCCATCGCCTTCGGCGCCATGGGCACGGCCGGCCAGCGCTGCACGACGCTGCGCCGCCTGTTCGTCCACGACAGCGTCTACGACCGCCTCGTGCCGCGGCTGAAGAAGGCCTACGAGAGCGTCTCGGTCGGCAACCCGCTGACGTCCTCCGCCCTCGTCGGCCCGCTGGTCGATAGGGCGGCCTTCGACGGCATGCAGAAAGCGCTCGCCGCCGCGACGGCCGCCGGCGGCACGGTCACCGGCGGCGCCCGCGTCGCGGTCGAGGGCCCCGACGCGTATTACGTCCGCCCGGCGCTGGTCGAGATGCCCGCGCAGGAAGGCCCGATGCTCGAGGAAACCTTCGCGCCGATCCTCTACGTGGTGCGCTATTCCGACTTCGACGAGGCCGTGCGCATGCACAACGCCGTCGGCGCCGGCCTCTCCTCGTCGATCTTCACGCTCGACCTGCAGGAGGCCGAGCGCTTCCTCTCGGCGGAAGGCTCCGACTGCGGCATCGCCAACGTCAACATCGGCACCTCGGGCGCCGAGATCGGCGGGGCATTCGGCGGCGAGAAGGAGACCGGCGGCGGCCGCGAATCGGGCTCTGACGCCTGGAAGGGCTACATGCGCCGCGCCACCAACACGGTGAACTATTCGAAGGCGCTGCCGCTGGCGCAGGGCGTCTCGTTCGACATCGACTGAAGGCCGGGGCGGAGCTCGGGTTTCCCCGGGCGGCGCTTTCCCTCCCCCTCGAGGGGAGGGTCCGGCCGAAGGCCGGGGGTGGGGT
>CAYJMY010000344.1:0-3095 GCA_964371125.1 uncultured Mesorhizobium sp.
TCCCTCCAGCCGCAATCCGCAGTGAATCACAACGGCCAAATTGCGCAACAGGCCCCCTTGTGGGGAGGGGTAAGGGGTGGGGGTGCTTTGGCCACAAATCCAGGAGAGTCATCATGACCGCCGTCGTCGCCGCAGCGCCTCTCGCTTCGCCGCGCGGCCTCGACCCGAAGGCCATCGCCTCGATCGAGGCGGTGTTGATCCCCGTCGGCGCGCTGGTCGCATCGGCAATCCTGTTCTCGTTCTTCCTGCTCGCACTGGGCAAGTCGCCGGCGACCTTCTTCAACCTCGTCTGGGTGGGCGGCTTCGGCTCGGCCTTCTCGATCCAGAACACGTTGCAGCGCGCCGCGCCGCTGATCCTGACCGGTCTCGCCTTCGCCATCCCGGCGCGCATCGGCCTGACCCTGCTCGGCGCCGAGGGCGCGCTGGTGCTCGGCGGCTTCGCGGCCGCGGCGATCGCCATCCCCATGGTCGGCGGCGGCTGGCCGCCGGCCGTCGGCCTGCCGATCATGGCGGTCACGGCGATGGCGGTCGGCGGCCTGTGGGTCGGCATCGCCGGCTGGCTGCGCCACTATCGCGGCGTCAACGAGACGATCTCGTCGCTGCTGCTCGGCTACATCGCCATCGCCATCATGAACTTCTTCGTCGAGGGCGCGCTGCGCGACCCGGCCTCGGCCAACAAGCCCTCGACCATGCCGATCGGCGATGCCTGGCGCGTCGGGCCGATCCCGGGCACTTCCGTGCACTGGGGCCTGGCGGCGGGCATCGTGCTGGCGGTCCTGCTCTACATCCTGATGAGCCGCACGACCTTCGGTTTTGCCGCGCGCATGACCGGCGGCAACGTGCGCGCCGCCCGGGCGCAGGGCCTTCCCGTCGGCGCGCTGGTCGTCGTCTGCTGCGCCATCGCCGGCGCCTGTTCGGGCCTGGCCGGCTTCTACGAGGTCGCCGCCATCCACGGCCAGGCCAACGCCTCGCTGATCGCCGGCTACGGCTTCACCGGCATCCTCGTCGCCTTCCTCGCCCGGCAGAACTCGCTGGCCATCATCCCGGTCGCCATCCTGTTCGGCGCGCTCGACGCGGCGGGCGGCCTGGTGCAACGGCGCATGGCGATGCCGGACGCCACGGTCCTCGTCCTGCAAGGCATCATCTTCGTCGTGCTGCTCGTCTCCGAGACCTTCTACGGCCGCATCCCCTTCCTCCAGCCCAAGAAGATCGGAGAGCGCACATGAGCGAGAACGGCTTCGTCATCGTTCTCATCGCCATGCTCGGCGGCGCCATCCGCGTCTCCACGCCGTTCATGTTCGTGGCGCTGGGCGAGACGCTGACCGAGAAGTCGGGCCGCATCAATCTCGGCCTCGAAGGCAACCTCGTGCTCGGCGCGATGGTCGCCTATGCCGGCTCCTACCAGACCGGCAGCCCGTGGCTCGGCGTGCTCTTCGCCGGTCTTTCCGGCCTGGTGCTCGGTGCCATGCATGGCTGGATCTGCAAGCTGCCCAAGGTGAACGACATCGCCGTGGGCATCGCCTTCATGAGCTTCGGCACCGGCCTCGCCTTCTTCTTCGGCAAGCCCTACATCCAGCCGACCGCGCCGCGCCTCGAAGCCATCCCGCTCGGCTGGTGGTCCTCCAATCCGTCGATCGCGCAGGCGCTGCAGGTCAATCCGCTGTTCCTGGTCGGCATCGCGCTCGCCGCGTTCATGTGGTGGGCGCTGGCCAACACGCGCTGGGGCTTGATCGTCAGGATGACCGGCGACAGCGCCGCGTCGGCGCGCGCCATGGGCGTCTCCATCGATCTCGTGCGCCTGCTGGCGACGGCGGCGGGCGGCTTCCTCGCCGGCGTCGGCGGCGCCTTCCTGTCGCTCTACTATCCGGGAAGCTGGAACGAGGGCCTGTCGTCGGGCCAGGGCCTGATGGCGGTGGCGCTGGTCATCTTCGCCCGCTGGGATCCGGTCCGCTGCGTGTGGGCGGCGCTTCTGTTCGGCGCCGCCGGCGCGATCGGGCCGTCGCTGCAGTCGATCGGCATCAGCCAGGGCTACTACTTCTTCAACGCCGCCCCCTACATCCTGACCCTTTTCATCATGATCGCCTCGGCGCGGTCCAAGAGCGCGGCGCGCGACGTGCCGGGCGAACTGTCGCTGGCCAAGTGAGGAGCACCAGATGAGCCTCGTCGACGAACGCATCGCCGCCGCCCGGGTGGCCAACGCCGCAATGGTCGCCTCCGACCCCTATCCCTGGCCGTTCGACGGCGATTTCGGCCCGCACAACACGGCGCTCGTCGTCATCGACATGCAGACCGACTTCTGCGCGCCGGGCGGCTATGTCGACTCGATGGGCTACGACATCTCGCTCACCCGCGCGCCGATCGGACCGATCCAGGCGGTGCTGAAGGCGATGCGGGCCAAGGGCTATCCGGTCATCCACACGCGCGAGGGCCACAAGCCCGACCTCTCCGACCTGCCCGCCAACAAGCGCTGGCGCTCGCAGCGGATCGGCGCCGGCATCGGCGACCAGGGGCCATGCGGGCGCATCCTCGTGCGCGGCGAGCCGGGCTGGGAGATCATCCCCGAACTCCAGCCGGAGCCCGGCGAGGCCATCATCGACAAGCCGGGCAAGGGCACCTTCGTCGGCACCGACTTCGAACTGGTGCTGAAGCTGAAGTCGATCCGCAACATCGTCTTCACCGGCGTCACCACCGACGTCTGCGTCCACACCACCATGCGCGACGCCAACGACCGCGGCTACGAATGCCTGCTGCTCGAGGACTGCTGCGCGGCGACCAAGGTTTCCAACCACCTCGCCGCGATCGACATGATCAAGATGCAGGGCGGCGTGTTCGGCGCGGTCGCCGTCTCCGCGGCCTTCATCGAGGCGCTGCCATGAACGCGCCCGCCGCCATTTCCCACGCGGCTCTGGCACAGCGCGGGCCGTCGCTGCAGACGATCGGCATGACCAAGACCTTCGGCGGCTTCACCGCGCTCGACGATGTGTCGATCGACGTCAAGGCCGGTTCGTTCCACGCGCTGCTCGGCGAGAACGGGGCGGGCAAGTCGACGCTGGTGAAGTGCATCATGGGCTTCTACACGCCGACGCGGGGGACTG
>CAYJMY010000345.1:0-3020 GCA_964371125.1 uncultured Mesorhizobium sp.
CGCGCATCGCGCTGGGCTGGGTGATCGTCGGCGGCCTCGGCCTCGCCGCCGTATAGACCCTCTTCCTGACGCCGGTCGCCTATCTCCTGCTCGGCCGTTTCGTCACGCCGAAAGTCGAGGAGGAGGCGCGCCTGAAGCGCGAGCTCGAGGAAGCCGCCTACGCCAATGTCGAACCGGCCGAATAACCCCGCAATCCAAGAGGACGCACCGGCCGACGGCCCCCACCGCCCCCCCAAACGACAGGGCCGGCGGGGATTGCTCGCCGCCGGCCCTGTCGATCTCGTGCGCTGGGCTTGACCCGAGCTGATCGGGTCAGGCCGCAGGTGGCCTTACTTGCGGCCGACTTCCTTCCACATGCCACCTTCGATCTTCGAGATGATGATGGCGTCGCCACCCTGGTGGTCGTCGGGGCCGTACTTGACCTTGACGTCGCCGATCGGATCGTCGAACTCGACCGTCTCCATTCCCGCCTTGAAGCTCTCCGGCGTCAGGTCCTTGCCGGCGGCCTCGAGACCCTTGACCAGGGTCACGGCCGCGGTACGTCCGAGCTGCGCAGCCGTACCGGGATCTTCATTGAAGGTGGCCTTGAAGCCCTCGGCCCACTTCTTCAGTTCCTCGTTGGAGGCGATCCGCGCCTCGAGGTCCGACCAGCCGGCAGCGGCGTAGTAGCCTTCCGTTACGCCGCCCGGGACCTTGGCGACGGCCGTGTTGAAGCCGGCCGACGAGCCGATGAAGGAGACATCGTTCCAGCCGAGCTTCTTCGCCGTGCCGAGGATGACGATGGTCTGGCGGACGCCGACGGCCGTCGAGACGATGTCGCAGCCCGCCTCGCGCAGCTTGGTGAGGGAGCCGACGAAGTCCTGGTCGTCCGGCTTGTGCGTGGTCTCGGCCGCGTATTTCAGCCCGAGCTCCTCGGCCTTCTCCTTGGTGCCCTCGTAGACCTCGAGGCCGAAGTCGGAGGGGAAGTACATGGAGCAGACTTCCTTGGCCCCGGTCTCCTTGGCGAGATACTCGACGCCGGCCTTGAGCTGGTCGTAGTAGGACGACGTGCCGGCGTACTTGTAGGTGATGTCGCCTTCGAGCATCTGGCGCGCCGCCGTCAGCGGGGAGACGTTGGCGACCTGCGCGGGCTCCATCATCTTGAAGCCGGCGATGTTGTGCGGCGTGCCGAGGTTCAGCAACATGGCGAACACCTTGTCGGAGTTCACCAGCTTGTTGAAGTTCTGCACCGCCTTCGGCACCTGGTAGCCGTGGTCCTCGACGATGAACTTGATCTTGCGGCCGTGGATGCCGCCGGCGGCGTTGACCTCGTCGAAATGCTGCTGCGCGGCCTTGATGGCCTGCACGTTGAACGGCGCGAAAACGCCGGACAGGTCGCCGTTCGAGCCGATCAGGATTTCCGTGTCGGAGACGCCCTGAGCGAGCGACGTCGACGCCATGCCGGTGGCGATACCGAGCGCGAGGATCGATGTTGCCAGTACTGATTTCATGTAGGTTTCCTCCTGGTTTCTTGACTTTCCAGCATGGCGGTCAGCCATACATCTCGTCGATCAGCTTCTTGTGTTTCTGTTCAACGAAGCTGCGTTTCAACTTCATCGTGGCTGTCAGTTCGTCATCCTCTGCCGTCAACAGCACATCGATCAAGCGGAAATCCTTGATCTGCTCCACGCGGGCGAACTCGCGGTTAGTTTCCTCCACGACGCCGGCGATCAGGTCCTTCACTTCCCTCGCCGCGCAAAGCGACTTGAAGTTGGAGAAGGGCACGCGGTTGTCCTGCGCGAACTTCTCGACATTCTCCTGATCGATCATGATCAGGCAGGAGAGGAACTTGCGCTTGTCGCCAATGACGACCGCGTCGGCGATGTAGGGCGAGAACTTCAGCCTGTTCTCGATCTCGGCGGGCGTGATGTTCTTGCCGCCGGCCGTGATGATGATGTCCTTGACGCGGCCGGTGATGGTGAGGAACCCCTGGTTGTCGATGCGGCCGACATCGCCGGTCCGCAGCCATCCGCCCTCGATGATCGTTTCCGCGGTCTTTTCCGGCTTGTTCCAATAGCCCTTGAAGACGTTGCCGCCGCGGAACTGGATCTCGCCGTCGGGCGCGATGCGCACCTCGCCACCGGGGACGACCGTGCCGATCGAACCGATCTTCCAGGCATCCATAAGGTTGAGCGAAATGACGCCCGAACTCTCGGTCATGCCGTAGCCTTCGAGCACGGTGATACCCACCGCCTTGTACCAGCGCAAGAGGTCGGGCGAGATCGGCGCCGCGCCCGTCGTGCCCCGGCGCAGCCGGTCGAAGCCGAGCATGCGGCGCAGATTGGAGAGAACCATGAAGTCCCAGAAGGCGTAGGCGAGCGCCGTGCCCGGCGGCACCGGCTTGCCCTCCTCCAGGTAGCGCACGCGGCGCATGCCCGTGGCGACCGCGGCGCGATAGGCCATGCGCCCGAGCCAGGTCGCCTCGCCGGCCATGATGGCGACGCGCGAATAGACCTTCTCCCAGACGCGCGGCACGGCGGTGAAGACGTGCGGGCTGACCTCGCGGACGTTGTCGAACACGGTCTCCGGGCTCTCGGCGAAGTTGACCGTGGAGTTGAGCCCGATCGGGATGAACACGCTGATCAGCCGCTCGAGGATGTGGCAGAGCGGCAGGAAGCAGACCTGCTCGTCGGTTTCCATGACGGGCAGGGTCAGGACCGCGCCGGAGATCGACGAGATGATGTTCTCGTGGCTGATCATGGCACCCTTGGGCGGCCCCGTCGTGCCCGACGTATAGACGAGGATCGCCGTGTCTTTCGGCTGCGACCTGGCGATCTCCTCGCCGAAGCGGTCGGGATGTTCCTTGCGGAACTCGCGTCCGAGCCGGTAGAGGTCGTCGAGGAAGATCACCTTGTCGTCGGCGAAGCCGTGCAAGCCCTCGCGATCGAAGACGATGACCTTCGCCAGGCCGGGCATGGCGTCGCTCACCGACAGGTACTTGTCGAGCTGCTCGTCGTTCTCGACGAACAGGAAGCGGCTGT
>CAYJMY010000346.1:0-2995 GCA_964371125.1 uncultured Mesorhizobium sp.
TTCCTCCGCCCCGTCGACCTGGATCGCGCCGGCGTTGATGGTTGCAGTGCTAAGGTCGACGATGCCGCCAACGCCGCCGTCATTGCCGAGCGTATCGACGAAGATGGAGAGAGTCCCGCCGACGGTGAACGTCGGCGAAGCGCTCAGGACGAGGTTGTCCCCCGCCCGCAGTTCGAGATCGCCGATCGTCGTGATCGCCGCCTGGATGGCGATGTCGCCGCCGCTGCGCAGGACCATGTCGGTCGCATTGGCCGGCGAAAGGGCCGAACTCACCGTGATCTGGCCCGAATTGTCGTCGCCGATGTTGAGCGTCGGCGTGAAAAGGCGGTCGAGTTCGGCGTCGGAGAGTTCGAGCGCGAAGGCGGCATCGCCCGCGCTGCCGAGGACGATCTCGCGCCCGGCCGTGGCGGGGCGGAGGAATACCTGGCCGGAATTCGCGGTGATGCCGGATGTGGCGGCGATCAGCGCGCGGTCGGCATTGGCGATCACATCGCCGCTGGAAGAAAACACCGCGGCCGAGAAAGGCGCGTCGAGAATGAGCGCGCCATCCAACCCCGTCGTCAGGATCACGTCGGCGCCCGCACTTCCCTCCGCCCCCATGCTGGCGTCGGTGCCTGCGATGTTGCGCACGTGAATGTTGCGGCCGGCATTGACGACGAGATTCCCGCCCGTGTTCGCCCCGAAACCGTCGGAGGCGATGTCGGAAAAACCGTCCACCAGGAAATCGCGGCCCGCATCGATGGTGATGCTGCCGCGGGCACGCACGTCGTTGTCGAAGTCGGCGCCGATGGTGCCGAACGCGATGTCGCGCCCGGCGGACAGAACGACGTTGCCGCCAGGGGCGGCTATCGAATCCCGATTGACGTTGGCGATGATGTCCGAGGCCAAACCGGCGGCAGTCAGCGTGACGTTTCCGGAGCTGCTGCCTCCGTGAATGGTTTCAGGTCCCGTCGCATCGGACAGAAAAATCGAGCCGGCTGTCCAGAGATTGATGTCGCCGGACGTTTGCACGTGGAGTCCGCTGACATTGTCGCTGCTCCCGCCGATCTGTACGCTGCCGAAGTTCCTGATGTTGATGCCGCCCGTGACGGTCTCGGCCTCGATGAAAGGGGTCTGCGTCTCGATCGCATTGGCCCCCGATCCGACGCCGGTGCCCGCGCTCAGGATGAGCTGGCCTGCCACGATGTCCGAGCCGGCGTCGCCGCCAAGTTCGGCGATGGCGCCGTTCGAGACCAGCGTGACGATGCCGGTGGTTCGCACATTGCCGATCGTGACGGAATCCGGCGTGGCCGCCGACGACGTCAGGTCGCCGATGGTGAAGTTCGCGGCGCCGAGGGTATCGGTGAAGTTGACCGTCAGGTTCACGCCCGGCGTGCTGGCGGTGAAGCCGAGACTGTCGGCCGGATGGGCGAAGGTGAAAATGACGGCGCCGGTGCCGTCGCGGATCACCGAGATGTTGTCGCCCGGGGTGCCGTTGTCGTCGATGGTGTAGTTGCCAGGCGTGATGAAGATCAGGTTCAGCGGCATTTTCTATCTCCCTCTGGTTGCGCGGCTTCTGTCGTCGGAACGCCAGATGCCGGTCTTCTCGTTGTCATGCAGATCACGGTGGCGACGAACCAAGGCGCCTCTCGAACGTATCGACCTGGTGCGAAGTGCCAGTAAGGGGTCGTTGCCGGCCGCAGCGGCGTTCACGACGCTGCCCGCAGGCCATTACCTTGACGGCCGACATGATGCGTGCGGCAGTTATAGGCGCGCCGGCGAAGGACTCGGCTTGAGTCTCGGGCATGGCGACGCGACGGATGGCGTCGTTGGGTTTGAAGCCGCAGATAGAAGCCACCGCCACGGGAGACGCTCCTGCCGGCCGTCCTGCTTCCCCAAGCAGTCAAGCCCGCTTTCGCCAGCTAGCCGGATTAAACCCGCCCCCGACTGTGGACCCTGCGATGCCCACCCGTCTTCGCACTTTAGTTCAGTACCGCTGGGACCGCCAGAACTTTCGCGGGGCCTCGAGATCGCTGCGGTTGCGTTTTGACCACCGCCGGAAAGGCCGGACGGATGCGCGCCGCTCGGCCCTCCGCGTCCCCGCTATCCACACCCCTTCCCCACAACATCTAGCGTCATCGTACCGACATGAAACGAATCGTTGACGATGGGGTCCGAGTCGCTTTTTATGAGCCATGGGGTCGTGTTGCGGGGGTGGGCGGCAAGTTGTGGGGGCGGTGTTTTTTGCAGATTTGCATGCGTTTCGATCGCGATCCGCCCGTTTGCGAGGCTGGCGGGCGCGCGGGGATTTGCCGGTTTTCGAGGGACGGGACGGAACGGTGTCGGGCTGGAATAATCTTCTGTTAACACTATATTTAGTGTTTGCGGCCATGCTCGACGCTAGATACAGTAAGTATCCCTCCTTGAGGGAATCGCCATAACAGCGAGAAGATGGACCCGCCGGGATTCGCGGGCCAGTCTGGACAAGGCGTCATGAAGGACGCCGGACGGACGGGTTCGCAAACCGGAGGGATGGAGAGCCGGGGGCCTCGTCGAGGGCTTCCGGATGCGGCGGACCGCGTCTGTTCGACAAAGCCGGTGAAGGCTGTGGACAGATGCTATATATTGAGACCTGAAGGGACTGACTGACATGCGCATCGAACGGCGTTTTACCCGGGACGGACAATCACCCTACGCGGAGATCGAGTTCCGCAAGGCCCTTTCCGAGATCAAGAATCCGGACGGCTCGGTCGTCTTCCGTCTCGACGGCATCGACGTGCCGGCGCAGTTCAGCCAGGTCGCCGCCGACATCCTGGCGCAGAAGTACTTCCGCAAGGCCGGCGTACCGGCGCGGCTGAAGAGGATAGAGGAGAACGACGTCCCCTCCTTCCTGTGGCGCTCCGTCCCCGACGAGGCCGCACTCGCCGCACTGCCCGAGAACGAGCGCTACGGCTCCGAGACCGACGCCCGCCAGGTCTTCGACCGGCTGGCCGGCACCTGGACCTACTGGGGCTGG
>CAYJMY010000347.1:0-2980 GCA_964371125.1 uncultured Mesorhizobium sp.
GGATCGCACATCGCCGAGGCGCCGAAGACGACGACCATGTCGCAGTCGCTCGAAAACGAATGGATCGCCGCTGCCACCGCCGCCGCGTCATGGGCGGTGCGCCGCTCGCCCGAAAGCTCGGAGCCGGAGCGCGCCAGCCGCGCCTCGGTGATGCGCACGGTCTTGTCGAGCACGCTCTCCTTCAGCCCCGGCAGCACGGTCTGGACGATCCCGACGCGATGCGGGCGGAACGGATGGACGGCAAAGATCTCGCCTCCGGCCGTTGCGGCGGCGGTCTGCATGACCACGTCCTCCGGCACGGCGAAGGGGATGATCTTCACCGTCGCCACCATTTGCCCGGCGGCGACGCGGGAAAGATCGGCGAGCGTTGCGATGGTGACGGCGGGGTCGACGGCATTGAAGGCGTCGACGAGCCCCTTGTCGACGCAGAAGACGCCGGCGGCGGTGGCGTGGAGGTTGACGCGGCCGGTCGCCGCCGGCTTTGCCTCGACGTTGGCGAAGGTCAGCGCACGCGCCAGCCGCGTCGCCGCCGCGTCCTCGCCGACGTCGCCGGGAGCGAGCACCGCCGCGATCACCTCGGCCACGCCCGCCTCGCGAAGCGCGTCGATGTCGTCCTTCGCCAGCACATGCGCCTTGCGCAGGCGGCGCTCGCCGGTGTCGACGGCATGCGCCAGGATGGCGCCCTCGGCCTTATCCAGCGGGACGGGACCGAACCTCACGCCGCGTTGTCCCGGGCCGACGCGTCGGCGCCGCGCGTGCGCAGTGCGCGGATGACCTGCGCCAGCACGGCGACGGCGATCTCGGCCGGGCTGGACGCGCCGATGTCGATGCCGATCGGCGCGTGGATGCGGCCGATCTGTTCGGGGCTCGCGCCGAGCGCCAAGAGCCGCTCGACGCGGCGGGCATGCGTCTTCCGGCTGCCCAGCGCCCCGACATAGAAGCAGCCGGCGTCGAGGGCGGCCTTCAGCGCAAAATCGTCGATCTTGGGATCGTGGGTGACCGCCGCCACCGCCGTATAGGCGTCGAGCGGACGGCTGCCGAGCACGATTTCCGGCCACTCCGCATGCAGCGCCACGTCGGGAAAACGCTCGCTCGTGGCAAAGGCGGTGCGCGGGTCGATTATCTCCATGTCGAAGCCGGCGATCGCCGCCATCGGCGCCAGCGCCTGCGTGATGTGCACGGCGCCGATCGCCACCAGCCGCGGCCGCGGCACGTGGACGTTGAGGAAGAAGCGCGCTCCGCCGGCCTCGACGGCGCCGGAACTGCCGGAGCGGAAGGCCTTCGCCACCGCCTCGGCGAGTGCCGGCTCGACCGCTTCGCCCTCGCGGACGACGCGCGCCGAACCGTCGGTCAGATCGGTGACCAGTATCGCGGCGCGGCGGGCGCGGCGCTCCTCGTTGAGCAGTCTCAGCGCGGCGGCGTCCATGGTCAGCTCACGCGCTCGACATAGACTTTTATACGTCCGCCGCAGGACAGGCCGACCTGCCAGGCGGTCTCGTCGGCGACGCCGAACTCGAGCATCTTCGGCGCGCCGGAGGAGATCACGTCGATGGCTTCCGTGACCACCGCGCCCTCCACGCAGCCGCCGGACACGGAGCCCTGGAAATTGCCTTCCGCGTCGATGACGAGGTGGCTGCCGACCGGGCGGGGCGCCGAGCCCCATGTCTCGACCACGGTCGCCACGGCTATCTTGCGCCCCTCGTCGAGCCAGCCTTCGGCGATGGCCAGCGGATCGCGCGCCTCGTCGATCGTGTTGCCCTGCTGCATGGTAGCGTCTCCTCCGTCACCGCGCCCGCGCCTGGTCGCCTAATATGGTCACGCGCCGCGCCTTCCGCCAAGCCATCGCCGCGGATCGGTCTCGGCCGAGCCGGTCGCGCCGAGCGCCGCGCACAGATCGGCCAGAGCCTCCAGATTGTGCACCGGGCGGAACTCGTCGACATGCGGCAGCATGGCGCGCACACCCCTCGCCCGCGCCTCGAAGCCTTCGAAGCGCAGCAGCGGGTTCAGCCAGACCAGCCGCCGGCACGACTTGTGCAGCCGCTCCATCTCCTCGGACAGTCCGGCGACGTCGTCGCGCTCGAGCCCGTCGGTGATCAGCAGCACGACGGCGCCCTGCGACAGCACGCGGCGCGACCATTTGCGGTTGAATTGGGCGAGCGTGTCACCGATGCGTGTGCCGCCCGACCAGTCCTTGACCGTCGCCGAGCACTCGGCCAGCGCCTCGTCGGGGTCGCGGTGGCGCATCTGCCGCGTCAGATTGGTCAGCCGCGTGCCGAAGACGAAGGTGTGCACGCGCCGCCTCTTCTCGGCCAGCGCATGCAGGAAATGCAGGAAGATGCGCGTGTACTGGCTCATCGAGCCGGAGATGTCGGCGAGCACGACCAGCGGCGGATGCACCTCGCGCGGCGAGCGGAACTTCGGCAGGATCAGCGTGCCGCCGGTGCGCAGCGCCGAGCGCATCATCGCCCGCGGGTCGGGCCGCCTGCCGTGCGGGTCGGGGCGGTGGCGGCGGGTCTTCACCGTGTCGAAAGGCAATCGCAGCGCCGCGATCGCCGCGCGCGCCTCGGCCAGTTCGGCCGCGCTCATCTGGGCGAAGTCCTTCTCGCGGAAAACCTCGTTGCCCGACACGGTGAAGCGTGCGTCGACCTCGACTTCGGGAATCTCCTGCGGCTTCTGGTTATTCTGGTGGCCCTCGAACATCGCCGCCGAGACGCGCGATTCGGCGGCACGCGGCTTCTGCTTCTCGCGCTGGTCGATCGCCACCGGCGAGAACATGGCGAGCAATTTCTCGATCAGCTCCCGCGACTTCCAGAACAGGCGGAACGCCTCGTCGAAGACGGCGTGGTCCTCGCGCCTTGTGACCAGCACGGCGTGCAGCGTCCAGTAGAAATCGTCTCGGCTGCCGATGCCGGCGGCGAGCACGGCCTCGATCGCGTCCTTCACGGCGGCGGGGCCGACCCGCATGCCCGCCTTGCGCAGG
>CAYJMY010000348.1:0-2960 GCA_964371125.1 uncultured Mesorhizobium sp.
CCCATGGCCCGCCTCGGCGTGTCGACTTGTGCCTTGCCGGTACCGTCCGGGGCGAGCCAGGTGCGGTGCGCGCCGGTCAAGCGCCCGTCGAGATCGGTGACCGCGGCGATCATCGCCGGCCAGGTCTCGGTCGGACCATAGTCGTCGGGCCGGTAGTAGCAGCGCGGGTGAAAGCGCAGCGGTCCGGTTCCGTGCAAAGTCGTAATGCCGCGTCCGCGCAAATACGTCTCCACGAGGGTGTCGGTGATCGGCTGCGACATGGCGAAGAGCCGACGCGAGGCTTCTGTCGATCCGGCCGGCGCCGGGTCGCGCGTCCGCCTCGTCCGCTCCACCTCTGTCGTCGCGTCGGGCATGGCGAGAAAGCTGCGGGCCTCATCGGCGACGTCCTTGAAGTCGACGAGGCCCATGCTTTCGCGGATGACATCGAGCAGGTCGCCATGCTGCCCAGTCGCGGCGTCGGTCCACTTGCCGGGCGGCCCCTTCGGCGAGTCCCTGAGCCGGACGAACATGGACCGGCCCGGTGTGTTGCGAACATCGCCGACCTGCCAGTAGTTGCCGGATCGGCGTCCGTTCGAGAGGTAGCGGCGGCACACCGCCTCGGCATGTTCGCCGAGACGGTGAGCGAGATCGGCGGCATCGTGGTGGGGCATTATGCGGCCTCCCGCTCGCTGACGCGCTCGATGGGGAAGCGGCCGAGCACGCGCTCGAGTACGGCCACGCCAGCAGCATCGGCCGGAACGAACATCCTGAGCTTCCATGAGATGATCTCGTGGAAGAGCCCATAGGTGGTGAGGCGTTCGCGCATCGTATCGGTGAAGCCGGACAGCTCGATGCGCCAGGCGCCCATGACGCGGACGCGGCGAAGCTGCAGCCCCTCGCCGAGATCGAGGATGGTCCGCCCGTCGATCAGCGCCGCGAAGGCCTGTTCGGGAGTGAGCGAGGCGACACCCGTCGTCGTGGCATTGGCGGCCCAGGCGGGCGAGACACGGCGGCCGATGACGCGCTCGCCTTCGTCGGTCTGGAGCCGATAGATGCGCGTCGACTCGTTGGGCAGGCGCCGCCAGATCGGCAGCAGCAGGCCGGTCACCATATGCAGAACGGAGTCGGTAAACTCCGGCACCTGAGCGATTTCCGCCGCCCATGCCTTGGCGAATGCCGCGCGGTCGGTCTCGACCCAGCGGGTTTCCGCCATGGCTTTGAGCGGCATGTTCTGGCTCTCCATCGGCCGGATCAGCCGGACCCGGCGCTCGATCTCGCCATCGTCGAGCATGACGCTGGTGGTCGGGATCCGCACCGCGGCGCGGCCCGACTGCTCGTTGATGAGCAGCATGGCATGTCGATCAACGAGATGGTCGAGCGCCGCATCGAGCGTGACCGGCCGGTTGCGCTTGCGTTCGGTGATGGTCAGCAGCCGGGTTTTTGCGCCGGTGCGCGGGTGGGTGTAGATAACCTGCCGGTCGGTGACGACGAAGCTCTCGGCGGTGAGCGTCTCGAGCCCCGCATCATAGGTTCCGGAGGCGATGGCGCCCTCGATCCGCGCTGCGAGCAATTGCTCGAAGGCGCCGAACAGCACGCCCTGCAGCTCGATGGTCAAGGCGAGCAGGCGGTTCAGGAACGTTGTGATCGGCGGCAGCTCGTCCCTGATGCCATTGGCATCCGTGAGCTTGAGTCCGGTGGCCGCTTCGAAGCGCTCGAGCGAGCAGCCTTCGACCTTGCCGCGCACGATCAGCAGATAGAGCTGGCGCAGCGCATCGCGGGCATAGTGGCTCTCGAGATTGTCCTCAGGCCGGAACAGGCCCTGGCCGCCCGTCTGGCGCTGGCCGCGGGTGATGGCGCCCAGCGTGTCGAGACGCCGGGCGATGGTCGACAGGAACCGCTTCTCTGCCTTCACATTGGTCGAGATCGGCCGGAAGAGCGGCGGCTGCGCCTGATTGGTCCGGTGGGTGCGGCCGAGGCCCTGGATGGCGGTGTCGGCCTTCCAGCCGGCCTCGAGCAGATAATGCACGCGCAGCCGCGTGTTCCTGGCCGAGAGTTCGGCGTGGTAGCTGCGGCCCGTCCCGCCGGCGTCGGAGAAAATCAGGATGCGCTTCTGGTCGTCCATGAAGGCCTGCGTCTCGGCGAGGTTGGCCGAGCCGGCGCGGTTCTCGACGACGAGGCGTTCACCCTTGCGCACGATGCGGCGGGAGCGTCCGGTGACCTCGGCCACGATGTCCGCCCCGAAATGCTGGACGATCTGGTCGAGCGCTCCGGGCACCGGCGGGAGGCTCGCCAGCTTCGCGATCAGTTCGTCGCGGCGGGCAACGGCCTCACGGCTCTCGACCGGCTGGCCGTCACGATAGACCGGCCGCGACGACAGATTGCCCTCGGAGTCGGTGAACGGTTCATAGAGCTGCACCGGGAAGGAATGGGCGAGGTAATCGAGGACGTACTCGCGCGGCGTGATGTCGACGCGAACATCGTTCCATTCCTCGGTCGGCAGCTCGCTGAGACGCCGTTCCATCAGCGCCTCGCCGGTCGAAACGATCTGGACAACGGCGGCGTGGCCATCCGCCAGGTCGCTTGTGATCAAGCGGATCAGCGTCGGCGTCTTCATGGAGGTCAGCAGATGGCCGAAGAAGCGCTGCTTGGCGCTCTCGAAGGCCGAGCGGGCGGCCGACTTGGCCTGGGCGTTCAGCGTGCCGGAGCTGCCGGTGATATTGGTCGCCTGCATCGCAGCATCGAGATTGTTGTGGATGATGGCGAAGGCGCCGGCATAGGCATCATAAATACGCACCTGTTCCAGCGTCAGCTCGTGCTCGAGCAGCTCGTATTCGACGCCGGTGAAGGAGAGCGAGCGGGCGGTATAGAGGCCGAGCGCCCTGAGGTCGCGCGCCAGCACTTCCATCGCCGCGACCCCGCCGGCCTCGATCGCCTCGACAAACTCGGCCCGTGTCGAGAAGGGAAAGTGCTCGCCGCCCCAG
>CAYJMY010000349.1:0-2933 GCA_964371125.1 uncultured Mesorhizobium sp.
CCGACGCGTCCCCTCGCTCAAAGACGCCGCGACGCCTATTCGCGCAACAGGCCCCAAGGGGGAGGGGGTCGCCGGCGCCTCAGAATCCCCCTCCCCCGGGTGGGGAGGGGTAAGGGGTGGGGGTATCGACATGACTGTTACCTCACGTCGTCGAGCCGACGACGCCTTCGAGCAGGTAGTCCATGCCGTCGAGGACCGGATCGTAGTTGTCCTTGGTGCCGTCGATGACGACGTTGCCCTTGTTGTCCTTCAGCGGGCCGACATAGATCGGCTTTCCGGCCTTCAGCCCCTCGATCGCGGCGTCGGCCGCCTTGATCGCCTCGGGCGTCGCGCCGGCGCCGTAGGCCGTGTTGCGCAGCATGTCGTTGTGGTAGCCGCCGGCGATGAAGTTGGGCAGCGCCTCGCCCTTGGCCAGCGCGTCGGCGTAGATCTTGTAGATCGTCTCCCACTTGTATTCGGCGCCGGTGATGAAGCCCTTCGGCGCCAGCGGCGCCTGGCTGGCGTTGTGGCCGCAGCTCTTGACGCCACGCCCCTCGGCCGTCTCGACCACCACCTTCGGCCCGTCGACATGGCAGGTGATGACGTCGCAGCCGGCGTCGATCAGCGCGTTGGCGGCCTCGGCCTCGCGCACCGGCAGCGACCACTCGCCGGTGAAGATGACCTGCACCGTGGCGTTCGGGTTGACGCTCTTCGCCCCGAGCAGCACGGAGTTGATGTTGGACAGCACCGACGGGATCGGCTTGGCGGCGACGAAGCCGATCTTGCCCGACGCCGAGGACAGGCCGGCGGCGACGCCGTCGACATAGTGCGCCTGGTTGAGGTAGCAGAAGTAGGAGCCGGCGTTGGCCGGATCGGTGTCCTTGTTCCACAAGGGCGCCGCGTGGCGGAACTGGACGGCGGGGTACTTCTTCGCCGACTCGACGACGAACGGCTTGTAGTAGCCGAACGAGGTGGCGAGCACGAGGTTGGCGCCGTCGAGGTTGATCATCGATTCCATCGACTTGGAGACGGCGTCGGTCTCCGGCACGTTCTCTTCCTCGATGACGGTCACGCCCGGCACCTGCTTCAGCACGTCCATGGCGACGGCGTGCGCCTGGTTCCAGCCGAAGTCGTCGCGCGGGCCGACATAGACGGCGCCGAGCACGATCGGCGTCTGCGCGCGGGCGAGCCCGAACGGCAGGGCGGAGGCGGCGAGGCCGGCCGCGCCGGCCTTGAGGAGTGAACGTCGATTGAGGGATGCACGGATCATGGAAGGCTCCAGCGGCTTGGGGTTGCGTTCGGTCGGGAGGCGGCAAAGCCTGTGCCGCGTTCGGTCGGGAGGCGGCAAAGCCTGTGCCGCGTCCGGTTGGGAGGATCGGTGCGCGCGCGGCCGCCATGTCAGGACGCCTCCGCGGGAACTTTCGCCGCAGTGCCGAGGCCCGACTTCTCGTAGGTCGGCGACAGGCGGCTGAGCAGGAACTGGTCGCCCTTGATCGGCGCGTATCGCGCCGGTCGCGCGGGCGTGGCGCACCCCGGCAGGCAGGCGATGTCGGCATCGGGATTCGGATCGAGGAAGAAGGCGATGGAGAAGCGCTCGCGGCCGGCGGGCGAAACGACGCGGTGCGGCGTGGAGACGTAGATGTCGTTCGTCCAGCGCATCAGGCAGTCGCCGATGTTGCAGACGAAGGCGCCGGGCACATGCGGCGCGGCGATCCACGCGCCGGCCCGCGTGCGTACCTCGAGCCCGCCGACGCCGTCGGTGGCGAGCAGGGTGACGCAGCCGTAGTCGGTGTGCTCGCCGGCGCCAAGCTGCCCCTCCTCGGCGCGGGCGGGCGCCGGCGGATAGTGCAGCAGGCGCAGCACCGCCATCGGCCGGTCGAGCTTGTCGTCGAAGAAGTCCCCGGCCAGGCCGAGATCGGCGGCGAAGGCGCGGTGTAGCGACCGGCCGAAGCGATGGCAGGCGTCGAAATAGGCGAGCATGGTCTCGCGGAAGCCCGGCAGCGCCGGCCACAGGTTGGCGGCGCGGAACATTTTCCCGGCGACGAGTTCCGGATCGTCCGCCGGCAGGTCGAGGCCGATGTTGAAGGCTTCCTTCAGGTCGGCCGGCCGGTTCGGGTCGAGCGCTTCGCCCTTCATCGGCACGTAGCCGCGATTGCCCGCAGCCTTGTAGAGCGCCTCCTTCTTCACCGCCTCGACCTGGGCAAAGAAGGCGCGGGACGCGGCGAAGGCCTCGTCCATCAGCGCCGTGCCGACGCTGTGGCCGGCGACGTAGAAGAAGCCGACCTCGCGGCAGGCGGCGCCGATCTCGCGGGCGACGCGCCTGGTTCCGGCTTCGTCGCCGTCGGCGAGCGGGGATACGTCGATGACCGGGATCGCCGTCATGCGGCGGCCTCCGCCTTCGGCCGCGCCAGCCAGGCGCGCCAGCCGCCGAACTCGGTGATGTCGGCCGCGCCGGCGAGTCCCGCTTCCTCGCATAGGAAACCCTTGACCGTCGTGCCGTCCTCGAGCTCCACCGTGCCGATGCAGAGCGGCGCCGGCACGCCGGCGATGAAGTCGCCGAAGCGCTCCCGCGGCAGCGCCCACACTTCAAGCGCGATCGCAGCGCCGCGTGTCGTGCGCACGAGCCCCGGCCGGAAGGGCGGTCCGCCGGCCAGCGCATGCAGCCGGTAAACCGGCGCGGTCGAGGCGGCGCGGATGAAGCGCCCTCCCCGCTCGACCAGTTCGCGGTTGAGCGGCAGGCCGGCCATGTGCGCACCGCACACGGCCAGCGCGATCTCGCCTGCCGCCGCCTGTTTCGTGAGCGGGAGCGGTACGGGTCGCGCCCATCCCGTAGCGCCGAGGGGACCTGCTTCGATCGAGGAGGCGATGGAGGCGCAGAGCGCGTCGCGGGCGGCCGGAGCGCGGTGAGTGACGCCACCCCGCCCGGCCGGGGGGGGCGCCGCCGGGGGGGCCCC
>CAYJMY010000350.1:0-2899 GCA_964371125.1 uncultured Mesorhizobium sp.
GAGCATCAGTTCCTTCCCACGGGCCATCGAGGAGCGGCCTGTAGATATTCTCATCAAGTTTAGCGATCTGAGTATACCTGAGCGGAGCGCCGCTATCCGCGGACTGTACCGAATATTCGAATGCCAAGGCAACCTCCGCGTGCGGGTGAACATCGCTGCGGTACTCCTTGAGCAGATTGTTGCACTCGCGCTCGATGAACTCGCGGAATATCTCGTGCTTAGGATCCGTGCCCTTCCACTGTTTGAACGCAGCGCTAGCTGCTTGCTTGACTATCGGATCCTCGCCATCCACCTTGTCGAGCACGTGGCCAACCGCGCGTATCAGCGCGACGGCCGCCGCCCAATGAACGCGCCACCTCCGGACGTCTGTTTCATCCTCGAGCATCGATAGCCCGACGCGGCAGTCATCGAGAACTTCGCGCGCTTTCAGGGTCACGACCTGCGCATCCTATTTGCTGTCAAGTCCGACGTTGACGACGCCTGCTTTACTGATTTCTTGCGGTGACGTCGGAATCTCCACCGAGGAGCAGCTCGGCTGCGAGCTGCGCAGTCACGACGCGCCGATCGGAACCTTCGAGCTGCCTTACCAGAGAAGTAAGCATCTGCTCGGCGAGATTGGACGCGGGCGCATCCGATGTGGGCGCCGCCTTCGGCTTCCAGTTTGCCAGTCGGCTAATCGCAGCGAAATCGACACCGTCCACATGCTCCCGTAGAACCTGAATGCGCCGGTCGTGGCTCGTAGCATCGCCAGTCTCTGTCCACCCGTGCGGAAATCCGAGCGCCTCCTCCACCTGCTCTAGAGAAAGCTGCAGCGCAATGATTCCTGCCGGTGTCAGAGCCATCCGTGGGCAGCTCTGATACGGGAATGCTTCTGAGCAAGCGAGGACAACCCTCGCGATCTTTCCCACATGCTCGTGGCAGCAGTCGGCAACATCACGATTCAGAAGGGACGCTGGAACGCGATCGGAGTTCCCTGCGAACCGGTACGACCATCGGCCCCGGCCAAGCGAGCCGCCAACCAGAGACACCCGGCCCTCCTTCTGGGAAAAGTTCCTGAGCTTTAGAAAGAACGTCGCGGAGGGGTCGTTCGAAAGATGCTGCCGCTGGCTGTCCCACCATTGCGCAAAGCCGGGGACTTTGGCCATCTCCTTCTGCAACAGGAAGGTCACGCTGCGCGCCGCCGCCAGGAAGGCATTCAGCTCGTAGCCGAATCTGTCCCGGTCGTTCTGCCTCGCGAGCCGATGCGCAAAATACTTGGCTTCGAGAAGACGCTCCTCAACCAGGACGAGGCTCGTGAGACGGATTGGGGACAACGGCGCCACCGTATTATGCGGACTAGAGAACGTAGAGTTCTTCAGTCTATACTATTTGTCGGAAAAGCGCCCAGGATCACCACCACGGATCTCATTGCCTCGGGAAGCGCCGTTCTACCGGCGCGCAGAGCGTCTGGAGTTTCGGAGGCCAGGCGCGGCTTGTAGTGAGGAAGGACCAGCGGGCTGCGAAAGACTCGCACGGACTTGATGGGGACTATGGGGCGTAGTGCGTTCTTACGAATTTTGAACGTCGATCACTGCAGATGCAGGCGTAGCCTCGAAGGCGGCGCGCGATGACGCTGACCGCTGTGTCGCTCTTCAGCGGAGCCGGCGGGTTCTGTGAAGGAGTGCGTCTCGCGGGCTGGAATGTTGTTTGCGCCGTGGAGTCAGACGCTCAGGCGTGCCTGACGCACGCAGCCAATTTCGGCGACGTGGCGCTCTTCAAGGGCGACATAGCCCGCTTCCTGCAGGATGAGCAGCCGGGCGTGCCAACACTGGGCGAGCTGACTGCCCAGAAAATCGACATGGTCTACGGCGGCCCCCCCTGCCAAGGCTTTAGCCAGATCGGCCCCCGCAACCTGGATGATCCCCGCAACCGCCTCTACGAAGAGTTCGTGCGCGTTGTTCGGGTTTTGCGGCCGCGCGCCTTCGTCATGGAGAATGTCCCAAATATGGTGGCCATGAAGAATGGCCATTTCAAAACGAAAATCGTCAACGCGTTTCGGGAGGCTGGGTACTCGAGGACGGCGATCATTCCCGCGCTTGCTTCGGATTTTGGGGTTCCGCAACACCGGCGCCGCGTCTTTGTCTTTGGCATCCGGGACACTCAGCCATTCATTGGGGACTTCGACGAGGTGCTGAAGGCGCTGGTCGAGCGGGAGAAATCCGCTGGCACGGTCACAGTCCACGAAGCGCTTTCCGACCTTCCCGGAGCCGTATCAGCAGACGACGGACCGCTTCCTTATCCAAGGAAGCCCGGCGGCCGATACTCGGAGTTCCAGAAACTGATGCGGCTGGACTGGGACCATGAATTGCTCAGCTCCGCGAGCAAGCGAGCTAACCTTTCCGGAGACCAGCTCCACAACCACCACACCAAGGGCATCGAAGCGCGGCGGAAAAAGATAGTCGCCGCGATCCGCCCGGGCGCCCGTGGCGATTCACTTCCGAAGACGCTCTGGACTGGCACTCGCGGCCATAAGTGGCGCCGTCTCGATCCTAAGAAGCCTTCCTACACCATCCTGGCCCAGATGCACCGCGACCTTTCGGAGTGGATACACCCGAAATACGACCGATGGATCACTGTCCGTGAGGCCGCGCGGCTTCAGTCCTTTCACGATGGATTTGTCTTCCACGGGAGCGAGTGCCAGCAGCTGAAGCAGGTGGGCAACGCCGTTCCCCCACTTATGGGGCGTGCCGTCGCCCGCGTCGTCTCCGGCCTGCTCATTCAACAGCCGCCGAACGCCGACCGATAGCACCCATGGAGAAGCTTCTTCTTGCTCTTGCCAGGTTGTTGGAGGCGGTAACGAAAGCTCTGGGCCCGCGAGCCCCACGCTGGCTGACGCGCCTGAACGGTCCCAAGGCAGGGC
>CAYJMY010000351.1:0-2882 GCA_964371125.1 uncultured Mesorhizobium sp.
GCTCTGGATCGACCGACTGGCGAGTGGCCTTGCCGATACCGGCGAGCAGCTATCGCCCACGGACGGCGAACGCATCATCCGCCTCGTCGCGCACCATGTCGGTGCCGAAGTCCATTCTGGTGCGCCACGCGTTTCCGCCGAGTTGCCCGGAACGGGGGAGCGCTTCGAGGGGTTGCTGCCGCCGGTGGTTGCGGCACCCGCCTTTGCGATCCGCAAGCCCGCTGTCGCGGTGTTCTCGCTCGCGGACTATGTGGCGGCTGGCATCATGTCCGATGGGCAGGCCGACGCGTTGCGCCGGGCCGTCACCGACCGGCAGAATATCCTCGTTGCCGGCGGCACGTCGACCGGCAAGACGACGCTGACGAACGCCCTTCTAGCCGAGGTCGCCCGCACTGGCGATCGTGTCGTTCTCATCGAAGACACCCGTGAACTGCAATGCGCCGCGCCCAACCTCGTGGCGTTGCGCACCCGGGACGGCATCGTTTCCCTGTCCGAGCTCGTCCGCTCCTCCCTTCGGCTGCGGCCCGATCGGATACCGATCGGCGAAGTGCGAGGCGCCGAGGCGCTCGACCTGCTGAAGGCGTGGTCGACCGGTCATCCGGGCGGCATCGGCACCATTCATGCGGGCACGGCGATCGGCGCCCTGCGGCGCCTAGAGCAACTCATCCAGGAAGCCGTCGTCACCGTACCGCGCGCACTCATCGCCGAGACGATCGACGTCATTTCTGTCCTCTCGGGTCGCGGCTCGGCTCGGCGGCTCGCGGAACTCGTCCACGTCACGGGGCTCGGAACGACCGGCGACTACGCCCTTGCCCCCATCATCTCATCCCCCGAACCCACTGGAGCCCCGCAATGACATTGAACCCACGCGCCCTTGCGCGCCTCGCGGCGACCGCGCTCGCCACCTCACTTACGTTCGTCATGACGAAAGCGACCTACGCGGCGGGATCTTCCATGCCTTGGGAAGAGCCGCTTCAGCAGATCCTGGAATCCATCGAGGGGCCGGTCGCGAAAATCATCGCGGTGATCATCATCATCGTGACCGGCCTGACGCTCGCCTTCGGCGACACCTCGGGCGGCTTCCGGCGGCTGGTGCAGATCGTCTTCGGCCTGTCGATCGCCTTCGCGGCCAGCTCCTTCTTCCTCTCCTTCTTCAGCTTCGGCGGCGGGGCCGTGATCTGATGGAGGAGGTTCCCGGATTCACCGCGCCCGTCCATCGCGCCCTGACCGAGCCGATCCTGCTCGGCGGCGCGCCGCGTTCGGTCGCCATCCTCAACGGCACGCTGGCGGCCGCGCTCGGCCTCGGCCTGCGGCTCTGGCTGGTCGGCATCCTGCTCTGGGCGATCGGGCACCTGGCCGCCGTCTGGGCAGCGCGGCGCGATCCGCTCTTCGTCGAGGTGGTGCGCCGGCATCTGCGCATCCCCGCGCATCTCGGCCTGAGGTGACGCGATGATGAACCTCGCAGAATACCGGCGCAGCGGCGTCCGGCTCGCCGATTATCTCCCCTGGGCCGCGCTGGTCGGAGAGGGCGTCGTCCTAAACAAGGACGGCAGCTTCCAGCGCTCGGCCAGGTTCCGAGGCCCCGATCTCGACAGTTCCGTGCCGGCCGAGTTGGTCGGCGTCGCCGGCCGCCTCAACAACGCCTTCCGTCGCCTCGGCTCCGGCTGGAGCATCTTCGTCGAGGCGCAGCGGCACGAGGCCTCGACCTATCCGAAGAGCACGTTTCCCGATGCCGCCTCGGCGCTGGTCGATGCCGAGCGCAAAGCCGATTTCGAGGAGGCCGGCAGCCATTTCGAGTCGAGCTACTTCCTCACAGTGGTCTATCTGCCGCCGGACGAGGATTCGGCACGCGCTGAGACCTGGCTCTACGAGGGCCGCGAGCGCACCGGGGTCAACCCTTGGGAAATTCTCAAGGGCTTCGTCGATCGCACCGCCCGCGTGCTCGCGCTGCTCGACGGCTTCATGCCCGAATGCCGCTGGCTCGATGACGCCGAGACGCTGACCTACCTGCATTCGACGATCTCGACCAAGCGCCACCACGTCCGTGTCCCCGAGACGCCCATGTATCTGGACGCGCTGCTGGCGGATCAGCCGCTCGCCGGGGGGCTGGAGCCGCGCCTGGGCAACACACATCTGCGCATCCTCACCATTGTCGGTTTCCCTGCCGAGACCACGCCCGGCATTCTCGACGAGCTCAACCGTCTGGCCTTTCCCTACCGCTGGTCGACGCGCGCCATCCTGCTCGACAAGACCGACGCCACGCGACTGGTGACGAAAATCCGCCGCCAGTGGTTCGCCAAGCGCAAGTCCGTCGCTGCGATCGTCAAGGAGGTGCTGACCAACGAGGCCTCCGTGCTGGTCGACACGGACGCGGCCAACAAGGCGGCCGACGCGGACCTCGCCCTTCAGGAACTCGGCGCCGACTATGCCGGCGAAGCCTACGCGACCGCCACGATCACGGTGTGGGACGCGGACGCTCGGATCGCCGACGAGAAGTTGCGGCTGGTCGAGAAGGTCATCCAGGGCCGCGACTTCACCGGCATGATCGAGACCATCAACGCGGTCGATGCCTGGCTCGGCACGCTGCCCGGCCATCTCTACGCCAATGTGCGCCAGCCGCCCATTTCGACATTGAATCTCGCGCACATGATCCCCCTGAGTGCCGTGTGGGCGGGGCCGGAACGGGACGAGCACTTCCAGGCACCCCCGCTGCTTTTCGGCAGAACGGAAGGCTCTACCCCGTTCCGGTTGTCGCTCCATGTCGGCGACGTCGGCCACACCCTCGTCGTCGGCCCGACCGCCGCGGGTAAGTCGGTGCTGCTGGCGCTCATGGCGCTCCAGTTCCGGCGCTACGAGCGCGCGCAGCTCTTCGTCTTCGACAT
>CAYJMY010000352.1:0-2864 GCA_964371125.1 uncultured Mesorhizobium sp.
CGGCGATCGTCACCGTCACGTCGGCCTTCGGCGCGAGGAAGGAGAACAGCCGGATGACCGGCTGGGGCTCGGGCCGGCCGCCGGCGAAGCCGGTGAGGCCCTGGGCCATGGCGGTCGCCGCCGGGTAGATCTCGCGGGCGAAGACCTGGAGGGCATCGCGCGAGGGATGGCGGACGCCGATCTTCAGGATCACTTCGCGCGTGCCCGCCGTGCGCGAGGCAGCGCCGTAGCCCGATTCCGCGCCGAGCACCTCGGTCGAGGTCTCGGCGAAATCGGCATGGCCGGCCTCGGCCATCAGCCGGCGGCAGCGCGACAGGATGGCGCGGCCGACGGCTTCGGCCTTGGCGGCCGCTTCGCGGCCGGCGATCATCATCGTCACGGTTGCCCGGTAACCGTCGGCATAGGTCGCGGAGACCTTGTAGGAAGGCGTCGGCGCGCGACCCCTTGCGCCGGTGACCGTGACCCGGTCGGTGCCGGCCTGATCGAGGCGCACGCCCGACCAGTCGCAGGCGACGTCGGGAAGGATGTAAGCGGAAGGATCGCCAACCTCGTAGACGATCTGCTCGGCGACGGTGGCGGTCGAGACGAGGCCGCCGGTGCCGGCCGGCTTGGTGACCACGAAGCCGCCGTCGGCGCCGCACTCGGCGATCGGGAAGCCCATGTCGTCCCAGCCGTCGGCGACGCTGCGCCAGTCGGTGAAGATGCCGCCGGTGACCTGCGCGCCGCATTCGAGCACATGGCCGGCGAGGCTGCCCGCCGACAAGAGGTCGAAGTCGGTCGGCTTCCAGCCGAATTCGTGGATCAGCGGGCCGAGGACCACGGCGGAATCGACGCAGCGTCCCGTGACGACAACGTCGGCGCCGGCGTCCAGCGCCGCCGCGATCGGGAATGCGCCGAGATAGGCGTTGACGCTGGCCATGCGCTCGGGCAGCGGCGCGCCGGAGAACATCTCGCGCACGCCCGCCTCGCGGTAGCGGTCGATGCGGCCCGACAGGTCGTCGCCCTTGACCACGGCGACCTTGAGATCGACGCCAGCTTCGCGGAACACCGCCTCCAGCGCCCTGCCGCAGGCTTCGGGGTTGATGCCGCCGGCATTGGTGACGACGCGGATGCGTTTTTCGGCGATCTCGCGAGCGAGCGGCTTCATCACCGCGCCGACGAAGTCGGTGGCGTAGCCGAGGTCGGGGTTCTTCGCCTTCATCCGGGCGAGGATCGACATGGTGATCTCGGCCAGATAGTCGAGGACGAGGTAGTCGATCTCGCCCGAGCGGACGAGCTGACGCGGTCCTTCCGGGCTGTCGCCCCAGAAGCCCGCGCCGCAGCCGATGCGTACCGTCTCCTTCATCGCCGGCTCACTCCGCCGTCCAGTTCGGCGCGCGCTTCTCGTTGAAAGCGAGCATGCCCTCGCGGGCGTCCTTGGTGCGCGTCATGTTGGCCAGCATGAACTGCGCGTATTCGAGCGCGGCATCCGTCGACATCTCGCGGATCTTGGTGAGCGCCTGCTTGCCCAGCCGGATGCCGGTCGGCGACTTGCCGGTGATGCGGTCGAGCAGCCAGTCGAGTTTCCGGTCGAGTTCCGCCGCAGGCACAGCGTAGTTGACGATGTTGTCGGCGACCGCCTCGGCGGCCGTGATCAGCTCGCCGGTGAGGCAGAGATCCATCATGCGGCGATAGGGGACGACCCTGAGAAGATAGGGCAGGATCATCATCGGGAAGATGCCGACCTTGACCTCGGTCACGCCGAGCAGGGCATCCTCGCGCGCTACCGCGAGATCGCAGGCGCAGAGCAGCCCGAACCCTCCGGCGAGCGCCGGCCCGTTGACGCGGGCGACGATCGGAAGGCGGCAGGCGTCCATGCGCCTGAGCAGCCGCGCGACATAGTGGCGGGGGTCGGCCGCGTCGATGGTGAACGGCGTTCCGTCCGACTGCAGCTGCAGGTCGCCGCCGGCGCAGAACGCCTTGTCGCCCGCGCCCGTGA
This sequence comes from uncultured Mesorhizobium sp., assembly GCA_964371125.1. Taxonomy (GTDB): domain Bacteria; phylum Pseudomonadota; class Alphaproteobacteria; order Rhizobiales; family Rhizobiaceae; genus DUSC01. The sequence goes on from CAYJMY010000352.1 coordinate 1,979, forward strand.
GCACGACGGCGCGGACCGAGCGGTCGGCCTCGGCCTCGTCGAGGGCGGCCGTGATGCCGGCCGCGACCGCCTCGTTGAGCGCATTGCGGCGGGCCTCGCGATCGATCACGATCGTCATGACGGCGCCGTTGCGTTCGATTCGTATGGGCTGTGACACCTTATTCCCCGGAATTGTTGCCGCCGCATGGTTTCGCGGGTGCATCGAACTTAAATGATTTCAATTCATCAACTGTGTCAACAGGCGAAAGCGAGATCGGCGGCGAAACCCCGGCAAAAAAGGCGCAGATAGCGTGTGCCAATAAGATAGCAGACAAATCCGTATCGAATTCGGTTGACAGGCGATGAGGGATATTTGATGAAGTTAGTTCATTAGTATCCGTCGGGTTGACGCGGGTGGCGCAGGCTGCTCGTCGCCCGCCGGCGTCGGAGGACGGGGAGGAAAGCGTGACCTTGCGGCAGACTGTCGATCCCGGGAGCAACAGGTCGTTCGCCTTCGACCTCGACGAAGACCAGAGGGCGATCCTCGATCAAGCCGACCGGTTCGCCAGAAACGAACTCTACGACCTGGCGCCGCGCATGGACGCGGAGGAATGGTGGCCCGAGGAGGCCTTTCCCAAGATCGGCGACAACGGACTGTTCGGCATCACGGTCGCCGAACAGTATGGCGGCGCCGGCCTCGACCTTTTCGCCGCCGGTCTGGTGTTGCAGGGCTTCGGCCGCTGGAACCACGCGATGGCCCTGGCGTGGGTGGCGCACGACAATCTCTGCCTCAACAACATCTATCGAAACGGCAACGAGGAGCAGCGGCGAAAGTACCTTCCCGGCCTGTGCACGGGGCGCAAGGTCGGCGCGCTCGGCCTGACCGAGCCCGGCGCGGGTTCGGATG
>CAYJMY010000353.1:0-2850 GCA_964371125.1 uncultured Mesorhizobium sp.
CCCCCCCCCCCCCCCCCCCCCCCCCCCCCCGGCCGCCGCCCCCCCGCCCCCCCCCCGCCACCTCGCGGGCGATCGCGGCATGCACCGAACCGACGTCGCGCGCCTCGCCCTCGATCGAGTCGGACAGGATGACCGCCGCGATGCCCTGCGCCTTCAGCAAGGCTCTCTTCGCGTTCGTCGAGATTCCCGCCGAGGCGATCACCGCCACCGTGTTGGACGAGAAGCGCGGGTCGCCCGGCCGCGGCGCCTCGGCCCCGGGCGAGGCGAGATGCGCCATGACGGCGGCCGGCAGCTTCATGGAATACGCCGCGACGATGGCGAGCGCGTCCGCGCGCGTCGTCGCGTCCGGCACCGTCGGCCCGGAGGCCACCAGCGCCGGGTCGTCGCCGGGAATGTCGGAGACCACCAGCGAGACGACGCGCGCCGGAGAAGCCGCCGCCGCCAGCCGGCCGCCCTTGATCGCCGAGACGTGCTTCCTCACCGCGTTCATCGCCGCGATCGGCGCGCCGGACGCGAGCAGCGCCCGGTTGACCGCGATCTCGTCGTCGAGCGTGAGTTCTCCCGCCGGCGCCGGCAGCAGCGCCGAGCCGCCGCCGCAGATCAGCGCGACGACGAGGTCGTCTTCAGTCAGCCCGTAAACCCGCTCCATCAGCCGCCGGGCCGCCGCCAGCCCGGCCTGGTCGGGCACCGGATGAGCCGCCTCGATCACCTCGATCCGCGCGCACGGAGCGGCGTAGCCGTAGCGGGTGACGACGGTGCCCTCGAGCGGTCCGTCCCAGGCTTTTTCGAACGCCGCCGCCATCTGCGCCGCGCCCTTGCCTGCACCGACCACGATGGTGCGCCCCTTCGGCCGCTCCGGCAGGTGGTCTTTTATCGTGATCTCGGGGTCGGCGGCCGCGACCGCCGCCTCGAAGAGCGAGACGAGGAAGGTCTTCGCGTCGAGCTCGCTCATCGTGTCCCTTCCCCGGCGCGGCGCGGCGAACCCGCCTGCGGCGCGACGTCTATACCGGCTGGGCGGTTAGCCCGTCGAGTACGCTCTTCACCGGCCGTCCGGCAACGTAGGTCTCGACCACGGCGCGGTCGTCGCCCAGCGTCTGCAGCAGGAACAGTTCTTCGGCGAGGCTGGTCACGCGCTCGCGGCGGATGCGCATGGCCGGCGTCGCCCCGGAATCGAGCACGACGATGTCGGCGTCGCTGCCTTCGTCCAGCGTGCCGATGCGGTTCGAAAGCGACAGCGCCTCGGCGTTGCCGCGCGTCGCCTGCCAGAACGAGCCGAGCGGATCGAGCTTCTCGCCGTTCAGCGCGATCACCTTGTAGCCCTCGTCCATCGTGCGCAGCATCGAATAGTTTGTGCCGCCGCCGACGTCGGTCGCGATTGCCGTGCGCAGCGGCCGGCCGCGCCGCCGGTAGCGCTGGTAGTCGAACAGGCCGGAGCCGAGGAACAGGTTCGACGTCGGGCAGAACACGGCCACCGAGCCGCTCTCGGCGAGCGCATCGGCCTCGCGTTCGGAAAGGTGGATGCAATGGCCGAACAGCGCGCGCCGGCCGAGCAGCCCGTAGCGCTCGTAGACGTCGGTGTAGTCCCGCGCTTGCGGGTAGAGCTCCAGCGTGAAGGCGATCTCGGCGTGGTTCTCCGAAAGGTGGGTCTGCATGTGCAGGTCGGGATGCTCGCGCATCAGCGCGCCGGCCACCTCCATCTGCTCGGGCGTGGAGGTGATGGCGAAGCGTGGCGTCACCGCATAAAGCTGGCGGCCCTTGCCGTGCCAGGCGGAAATCAGCGCTTTGCTGTCGTCATAGGCCGATTGCGGCGTGTCGCGCAGCCCGTCCGGCGCGTTGCGGTCCATCATCACCTTGCCGCCGACGGTGAGCATGTCGCGCGCATGGGCGGCGGAGAAGAAGGCTTCGGCCGATTCCCGGTGCACGGAGCAGTAGGCGGCGACCGTGGTCGTGCCCTGGCGGACCAGTTCGTCGAGGAACGTGCCGGCGATGCGCCGTGCATGATCGGGATCGGAGAAGCGGGTTTCTTCGGGAAACGTGTACTTGTTCAGCCAGTCAAGCAGCTCCGCCCCGTAGCTGGCGATCACCTGCATCTGCGGCATGTGGGCATGGGTGTCGATCAGGCCGGGCAGGATCAGGTTCGGCCGGTGGTCGACGATCTCGGCGTCGTCGCCGGCGCGGGCTTCGACGTCCGCATAGGCCCCGGCGGCGACGATCCGCCCGCCGTCGATGAGCAGCCCGCCGTCCTCCTCGTAGCGCAGCGCGGCCATGTCGCCGACGCCGTCCGGCCGGCGCAGGAAGCTGAGCGTGCGCCCGCGCAGCAGGAGGGCACTCATGCGCGGTGAACCGTATCAGTGTGGAAAGGGCGGCGGTCCGAACAACCCGGCATCAGCGCGCCTCTTCGTACCAGGCGACGATCAGCGCGCGTTCTTCCGGGGTGACGAAGGTGACGTTGCCGGGAGGCATGGCATGACTGCGCCCGGCCTGCAGGTAGATCTCGCGCGCATGCTCGGCGATCCCTTCGTCGGTCTCCAGCACGACGTCCTTCGGCGCGAGGTAGATGCCCTCGTAGCCCGGCTCGGCGGCGTGGCACATGGCGCAGCGGCCGAGCACCGTGTCGCGCACCGCCGGGAAGTGGCTGGAGGCGATGAAGGCCTCCCCCGCCGCCGACACCTTCGCCTCGCCGGTGAGCACCTTCGGCACGGTCGACAGCCAGATGACAACGACGAACAGCACCGCCGCGGCGAGCCAGGTCCAGGTCGGGTTGCCCTTCCGGGCGTGCACCGTGTTGAAGTAGTGGCGGATCAGCACGCCCATGATGAAGATGAGCGAGGCGATGACCCAGTTGTACTC
>CAYJMY010000354.1:0-2826 GCA_964371125.1 uncultured Mesorhizobium sp.
CTCGATCCTGCGGCGCACGGCCTGGCCGAGGATCGGAGCCGCGCCCGACGTGGAAATGCCGATCACCACGGGCGAACGATTGACGATCGTGCCGAACTGGAAGTCGCAGAACGCCGGCCTGTCGATCACGTTGCAGGGCACGCCGGCCGACCGAGCGGCATCGCGGAAAGCGCGCGCTTCGTCGTCGTTTTCCACGTCCGCGAGCGCGACCTTCGCGCCGCCGAGGCACGCGCCGGTCCATCCTGTGGCGACCAGCGTGATGCCGGATTCGCGCTCCGCCGCGGTCAGCATTTCGGGCGAGGCCGGCCCCTCGCCGACGAACACGTCGACCGAGGCCCCGGCAGCCGCCAGAAGCTCCGCCTTCCAGGCGGCGGCGTCGCTCGCGCCGGCGACGACCGCGCGCCTTCCGCTGAGATCGAGGAAGACCGGAAGGACGCTCAGGGCGCCGATCCGCCCCGGCCCGGTTTCACTGGGCTGCCTGGAGATGGGCTGCATCGATGAATGTCCTGATCTCGGAGCGGCAGGAGCCACAATTCGTGCCGGCGGAGAGGCGTGCGCCGACGGCCTCGACACTGACGCAACCGTCCGCGATCGCCGCCGCGATCTGGTTCTCGCCGACGTTGAAGCAGGCACAGACGATGCGGCCACGCGACGGGGCCGGCACAGAGGCGCGGGCGGAGAGCAGCGCGCGGCGCTCGGCGGGTGACAATGGGGCTCGCGAAGCGAGCAGCGCGAGGAACCAGTCCGGATCCGGCAGTCGTCGCGGTGGTGCGACCAGCAGCGCCTCGGACAGCGCACCGGACGCGTCGAGCCGGGCCGCGCGATAGGTTTCGGCCGAGCGGTCGGTGTATTCGATTTCGGCTCGCGGCTCGCTGCCCGCGAACAGAACCCTGGCGAGCATTGCACCTTGCGCCGGCGTTTCCGAACCGCACAACGAATAGACCCAGCCGCCCTCGACGACACGGCGGCTCCAGTGGAGAAACCCGGTCGGCCGGATGTCGCGCTGCGACAGGAACGCCGCTTCCCAGGCGACATCGATGCGCGTGACGGCAACCGGAACGTGTTTCAGTTCCGGCTGGCCGGAGACCGCGTCGGTCGACGGGCTGGACACGAAGCCGGCCGACGCCTTCGCCGCGAAGTCACCGCTCCAGTGCATGGGAAGAAAGGCCTGCCCCGGCTTCAGCGCATCCGAGATGTGCGCCTTCGCCCGCACCTTTCCCTGAGGGCTCGACAATTCGACGAGGTCGCCGTCGAGGATATCGTTCTGCCTTGCATCGACGGGGTGAAGCTCCAGGACCGGCTCGGGCGCGTGGGAGCCGAGCCGCGCGACCCGACCCGTCCGCGTCATGGTGTGCCAGTGGTCGCGCAGCCGGCCCGTGTTGAGCGATATCGGAAGATCCCCGGAGACTTCTTTCGCGACGCCGACATAGCGAACCGCGACGAAGCGGGCGCGGCCGTCGGTCGTGGGGAAGTTGCCGTCGCCAAAGAGGCGCTCCTCCGTCCTGGAAGGAGATGCGGTCGGCCTGCACGGCCAGTGCAGCGGCGCGAGGGTTTCATAGGCGGCATCGGGGATGTCGGCGTGCGCTCCGATGTCGAACAGTCGGGCGCCGTCGTTCTCGAAGGTCGACAGCGCGGCATGCTCGCGGAAGATCGCGGCCGCGCAGTCGTAGGAAAACGCCGGGCCGAAGCCCATCCGGCGTGCGACCTCGCAGACGATGCGCCAGTCCGGCAGCGCCTCGCCCGGCAAAGGCAGGAAATGCCGTTGTCGCGAGATGCGCCGCTCGGAATTGGTCACCGTGCCGTCCTTCTCGCCCCATCCGGCGGCAGGGAGAAGCACGTCGGCAAGACGGGTTGTGTCGGTTTGCGTCACGTCGGATACGACGACGAAGTCGCAGTCCTTGAGCGCAGACCGCACCTTGCCGGCGTCGGGCATCGAGACGGCGGGATTGGTGCCCATGATCCAGAGCGCCCGGATCCTGCCGTCGCCCACGGCGCGAAACAGGTCGACGGCCTTGAGGCCAGGTCTGGTCGCGATGGCCGGTGCACCCCAGAAGCGCGAGACGCGGTCGATGTCGGCGGGGTCGTCGAAGGCCATGTGCGCGGCGAGCTGGTTGGCCAGCCCACCCACCTCGCGACCGCCCATCGCGTTGGGCTGGCCGGTCACGGAGAACGGACCCATGCCGGGCCGACCGATCCGGCCGGTCGCGAGATGGCAGTTGATGATCGCGTTGACCTTGTCGGTGCCGCGCGTCGACTGGTTGACGCCCTGGCTGTAGACCGTCACGACGCGCTTTGTCGACGCGAAGAGTTCGTAGAACGCCTGCAGCGCTGCCCGCGGGACGTCGCAACCCTCGGCCGCGTCCTCGACCGAAGGCGCGTCCTGCTGCGCGGCGGCCAGCGCCTCGGCGAACTCCGCCGTATGCGCGGCGAGATAGGCTGGATCGACCGCGCCGGCATGTGCCAGATGGACGAGCAGGCCGTTGAACAAGAGGACGTCGCTGCCCGGTTTCAGCGCCAGGTGGAGGTCGCAATCGTCGGCCGTCGCCGTGCGGCGCGGATCGATGACGACGATCCGCGTACCGCGGCGCTCGCGGGCGGCCAGCATGCGCCGGAACAGGATGGGATGGCACCATGCGGTGTTCGAACCGGCCAGCACGATGAGGTCGGCCTCATCGAGGTCCTCATATGTGCCCGGCACGATGTCCTCGCCGAAGGCGCGACGATGCCCCCCGACCGACGACGCCATGCACAGGCGCGAATTGGTGTCGATATTGGCCGAGCCGATGAAACCCTTCATCAGCTTGTTGGCGACGTAGTAGTCCTCGG
>CAYJMY010000355.1:0-2811 GCA_964371125.1 uncultured Mesorhizobium sp.
AGAGCTTCGTCTCCGCGGCCGGAACCGAGCGCGTCTGTGCGCTCTGGCACCGCTGAGGCGCGCTCGTGGCGATTGCTTCGACACTGCCGCCCGGCTAGACCGTTTCCCGGCCCGGCGTGATCTGAAGCAACCGGAGCCGAACGGGGGATACGACATCGTGGGTTCCGGTAGCGAAAAGGCCGGCCGCATCGGCGGCATTCCGGCGGAACGCATCGCCGCGCTGCGGGCGCGCGAGGCCGAGATCTTCGCAAAAGCCCGGCCGAAGGCGGCAAGGACACTCGCCGGCGGCATCGACGGCTTCTACGGCGGCGTTCCCATGCACTGGATGAACGACTGGCCGACGCCCTTCCCGATCCTCGTCGAGAAAGCGCGCGGCGCATCGATCACCGACGTCGACGGTAACACGCTCGCCGACTTCTGCCTCGGCGACACCGGCTCGATGTTCGGCCATTCGCCGGCGCCGGTGGCCCGCGCCATCCGCCGCCAGGCCGGCCGCGGTTTGACCTACATGCTGCCCAGCGAGGACGCCATCGCCGTCGGACGGCTGCTCAAGGAGACCTTCGGCCTGCCCTTCTGGCAAATAGCCACGACGGCGACCGACGCCAACCGCTTCGCGCTGCGCGTCGCCCGCGCCGTCACCGGCCGGCCGAAGATCCTCGTCTTCAACGGCTGCTACCACGGCTCGGTCGACGAGACGATGGTGCGCATCGTCGGCGGCCGCCCCGCCAACCGGCCCGGCCTCGCCGGCGAGTTCCGCGACCTGACCCAGGGCACGAAGGTCGTCGAGTTCAACGACCTCGCGGCGCTCGAAGCCGCGCTCGCCGACCGCGACGTCGCCTGCGTCATCGCCGAACCGGTGCTGACCAACTCCTGCATGGTGCTCGCCGATCCCGGCTACCACGACGGCCTGCGCCGCCTGACCCGCGCGGCGGGAACGCTGCTCCTCATCGACGAGACGCACACCATCTCGACCGGGCTCGGCGGCTACACCCGAAGCCACGGCCTCGACCCCGACCTTTTCGTGCTCGGCAAGCCGATCGCCGGCGGCGTCCCGGCAAGCGTGTGGGGCATGAGCGCCGACGTCGCCGCCCGCTTCCGCGCCTACGAGAAAGAGAAGACCCCCGGCTATTCCGGCATGGGCACGACGCTGTCGGCCAATCCGCTGCAGTTCGCCACCATGCGCGCCACGCTGGAAGAGGTGATGACCGAGGCGAACTACGCCCACATGGAAAAGCTCGCCGCCCGCCTCGTCGACGGGCTGTCCGCGGCGATCGCCCGCAGCCATCTCCCCTGGCATGCCGTGCGCGTCGGCGCCCGCGTCGAGTTCATCTGCGCACCCGGCCCGCTCAGGAACGGCGGCGAGGCGGAAGGCGCCCACGCCCCGGCGCTGGAGGCCGCCATCCACGTCGCCCTGGTCAACCGCGGCGTGCTCATCGCGCCGTTCCACAACATGATGCTGGTCTCGCCCGCCACCACGGCCCGCCAGGTCGACCGGCTGGTCGCGGCGTTCGGAGACATCTGTTCGGAGTTGGCGGGGTGAGTTCTCTGCCTCCGGACGTCGTCGGCAAGCCCCCCCTCTGGCTTGCCGGCCATCTTCCCCTCGAAGAGGGCGATCAGCCGTCATCACAGTTTTCGCAAACTGCCAACTCTGCAGAAGACGCTCCTCGGCCGAAGCTGCCGATCTCCCCCCTTGAGGGGGAGATGGCTGGCAGGCCAGAGGGGGGTCCTTCACCAACCTCGTATCGATCTCTCGGGACAACCCCATGACCTCCCCTTCCGGCTCCTCCGTCGACGAGGCCGTCTCCTTCCTCGAAGCCCACCCGGCCATCGAGGCCTTCGACATCGTGCTGATCGACGCCAACGGCATCGGCCGCGGCAAGATCATCCGCCGCCACGAGCTGAAGGGCCTCTACGAGGGCGGCCGCCACCTGCCGATCTCGATCCTCGGCCTCGACATCACCGGCGAGGACGTCCACGAGACCGGGCTGATCTGGGATTCCGGCGACGGCGACCTGCGCGCCTGGCCGATCCCCGGCACGCTGGCGCCGCTGCACGGCACCAGCCCGCAGCGCGGCCAGGTGCTGATGTCGATGTACGATCTCGACGGCCGGCCGATGGCGTCCGACCCCCGCCATGCGTTGAAGCGCCAGGTCGAGCGGCTCGCCGCGCGCGGCCTCCATCCGGCCGGCGCCTTCGAACTCGAATTCTTCCTGCTCGCCAACGAACGCGACGCCGACGGCCGCGTGCAGCCGGCGCGCGCCGTGCTCGACGGCCGCGCCTCGGGCAAGACCGAGGTCTATTCGGTCGACCACCTGCACGGCATGGAGCCGCTGTTCTCCGACATCTATGCCGCGGCGCGCGCGCAGGGCATCCCCGCCGAGACGGTCATCTCCGAATACGCGCCCGGCCAGTACGAGCTGACGCTCCACTACCGCGAGGACGTCATGCGCGCCGCCGACGACCTCGTCATGCTGAAGCGCCTGGTGCGCGCCCAGGCGCGGCGCCACGGCGTCACCGCCTGCTTCATGGCCAAGCCGATCGAAAAATACGCCGGCTCCGGCATGCATCTCCACGTATCGCTGCGCGACGGCGCCGGCCGCAACGTCTTTTCGGAAGCCGGCGGCGAAAGCCTGTCGCTGCCGCTGCTCCAGGCGCTCGGCGGCCTTGCCGCGACCATGGGCGAATCCATGCTCGTCTTCGCCCCGCACGCCAATTCGTGGCGGCGCTTCGTCTCGCAGTCCTACGCGCCGGTGGCGCCGACCTGGGGCGTCAACAACCGCTCGGTGGCGCTGCGCGTGCCGGCGGGCGACG
>CAYJMY010000356.1:0-332 GCA_964371125.1 uncultured Mesorhizobium sp.
CAAGGCCGTGGTTGACGTGGATGACGCCGCGCAGCGGCGCCGTGGCGCGGCTGACGTAGATGTTCAGCGCCGCGCCGGTCGGCGAATCCAGCGTCTCTGTGTGGTCGAAGGTCATGTTGTCGTCTCCCCGCCGGACAGTCGGCTGCCGTCCTGCGCGCGTCAAGACGGCGTTGCGGGGTCGCGTGTCCGCCGGAGAAGCGTCAGCCGTGCGGGACGCGTTGGCGGCCGGTGCCGTGCTGGTGGTCGGCTGCCGACGGCTGTCCCGCAGGGGCCTGGCCGACGACGCGGTCGCGGCCGGGCGGGTTTGACGGGGTGAGCCCCCCGTCGGCCCC
>CAYJMY010000356.1:342-2809 GCA_964371125.1 uncultured Mesorhizobium sp.
GCGTAGAGCCGCTCGTCGGCGAGCGCGAACAGCGCCGCCAGCCCTCCGGGCCGCTCGTCGAGCGAGGCGATGCCGATGCTGACCGAAAGGTTCGGCGTGATCCCGGCGAAACGGATCCGCTCGCGGATGTTTTCCGCGAGCAGTCGGGCCACCGCGTGCGGGTAGGGGCTGAGTACGGCGAACTCCTCGCCGCCGATGCGGAACACCTGGTCGTCGGCCTCGACGGCCCGGCGCAGTTCGTCGGCCACCATCTTCAGCACGCGGTCGCCCTCGGCATGGCCGAAGCGGTCGTTGATCGACTTGAAGTGGTCGGCGTCGACGATGAGCAGGCTGAGCGGCCGGCCGTCCTGCAGGCTGCGGGCGACGCGCTCGCGGCCGCTGTCCTCGAAGCGGCCGCGGTGCAGCAGCCCGGTCAGGCTGTCGCGCCCGGCCTGCTCGACCAGCGCTTCGTAGCGTTCGCGGAAGGTCAGCGCGTGGAAGACGTCGGCGATCTCGCGCGGCCGCGTCTCGTCGCGCGTCTCGAACAGGCGCAGATAGGCGCACAGCAGCGCCGAAAAGACCACTGCCGCCGCCATCTTCGCCGCCCAGCCGCCGAAGAACACTTCCAGCGGCGCGCCGGCGACGTAGTGCAGCGCGGTGAAGAAGCCGACCTGGTCGAAGGTCAGGATCGCCGCCACCGACGCCAGGACGCGCAGGAAGCGGACGTGGCGGAGCGTGCGGCCGAGCTTCTCGTAGAGCAGGATGATCAGGATGGCGTCGACATAGAGCAGCGTCGTGCCCCACACCATCAGCCAGCCCATCTGGTCGACGAAGCCGATGTCGGGCGTCTGGCCGCTGGGCAGCGGCGACACCTCGTGGAGGCGCAGCAGCAGCACCAGCCCGATCATCAGCGTATTGCCGAAGAGCAGCCCGTAGATCGGCTGGCGTACGACCTTGGCGTCCTCCTTGATGTAGAGCAGGAGCAGCATCACCAGCTTTCCGGAGAACAGCACCGCCGAGCCCGGCGAGACCATGCCGAACGGCAGTTCGACGTAGAAGGCGCTGGCAAGATAGGTCTCGAGAAAATGCATGACGCCGACGGCGCACATGAACACGCCGATGCCGATCGTACGGCGCAGCCGGAAGAGCACGGCCATTGAGCCGAAGTAGAAGAGCGCTTCGCCGAGGAGCAGCAGGCTGTTGGTCAAGTCTTCGCCTCTACGCCGCACCGCGGCGATCGTTTTTTCCCATCGGACCTTATGGATGATAAGCGGTTAATTGGGCGTTTAGGCCGAGTGCGGATTGGATCGGCACGAGGCCTGCGGCGACGGACATGCCGGGCACGGATGGCGCAATCGAACGACCGGCAGCCCGATCGATCCCGGCTCGTCAGGGCTTAATCTTGTCAGGGCTTCGGCTTGTTGCGCTTCGGCTTGCCCTTGTCGGGGTTGGGCTTTGCCTTCTTCTTCGCCCAGCCGGCGGGGGCGTCCAGCCCTTCGGCGGGACGCTTGCTCTTCTTCCAGCGCGCCTTGGCGTCGGGCTGGCCTACCGACCGCGCGTCGCTGCGGGCGTCCTCGCGGCGCTCGAACTTGCGCTCGGCCGGCGTGTCGCCCTGGGGGCGGGGCTTGGCATAGGGTTTTGCCGGCTTCCCGGGCGCAGCGGAAGCGTTGCGCGAGAAGTCGGGCTCGCCGTCGAGGCGGGTGACGCGGATGGTGTTCTGCAGCGTGCGGTTGGGCCCGATCGCTTCCACGAACCGGTCCGCCCAGCCGGCGGCGATCTGCACGAAGCTCTCCTCGGCCATCATGCGGATCGCGCCGATCTCGTTCTTGGTTATGTTGCCGGCGCGGCAGAGCAGCGGGATCAGCCAGCGCGGTTCGGCGTTCTGCCGGCGGCCGACGGAGAGCGAGAACCAGACGCTCTCGCCGAAATCGCGGCGGTTGTTGCCGGGCGTCGGCGCGGCGGCGTCGCCGTCGCGCGGCTCGCGTTTTGCCGCCAGCGGCACGTAGGGCGCGGTGTCGCCGAGTTCTTCCGGCGCCGAGCGGCCGGCGCGGTACTGGCGCAGGAAGGCGGCCGCCACCTTCTCCGCCCCGTGGCTTTCGAGCAGCTGGCGCACGAAGTCGGCCTCGTCCTCGCGCGGCGCTTCGGCGAGCAGCGGGTCGGCGAGCAGCCGCTCGTTGTCGCGCGCCGTCACCTCGTCGGCCGAGGGTGCGTTGACCCAGGCGGCGGTGATGTTGGCGGTCTGCATCAGGCGGTCGACGCGGCGGCGCGCATTGTAGGGCACGATGAGGGCCGAAACGCCCTTGCGCCCGGCGCGGCCGGTGCGGCCCGAACGGTGCAGCAGCGTGTCAGGATTGGTCGGCAGGTCGGCGTGGATGACCAGTTCGAGATTGGGCAGGTCGATGCCGCGGGCGGCGACGTCGGTGGCGATGCAGACGCGGGCGCGGCCGTCGCGCATGGCCTGCAGCGCATGGGTGCGCTCGTTCTGGCT
>CAYJMY010000357.1:0-2341 GCA_964371125.1 uncultured Mesorhizobium sp.
GCGTGCGGCTGCTCAACCAGGACATCATCGATCTCTACGAGCGCGTTCCCAACCGCACGCCGATCCTGGTGACCTCGGGCCTGCGCGTCGCCTGACGGGCCTCTGAGGCTCATTGTTCCAACAGTCCGGCGCGATTTCGAGCCGGAATGTTGGAACTTGCGGTCCCGGACGCGAATGGGTACTGTTCCAACAGTTTCGTTGAGTTTCAATCGGAAGTGTTGGAACAATGACGGAGTTCCTGGAACTCAACGGCGATCAGGGCCGGGAGACCATAAACACCCGCCAGCGCTATCAGGCATGGCGCAACGCTCATGCCCGTGAGTTGGGCTACAAGGGTTCCATGGTGTGGGAGAAATCCCGGGGCCACGAGTATCTGTTCCGGGTCTACTACGACGAGGCGGGAAAACGGCGCCAGAAGACTCTCGGACGCCGATCGCTCCAGACCGAAGAGATAAAGGGCCGTTTCGAGCGCGAGCGGACCGACGCTCGGGAAAGCCGGCGCAGGATCGACGCCGTCATGGAGCAGCAGGCGGCCGTGAACCGCGCGCTGGGACTCGGGCGGGTACCCTCGCTCACCGCACGAATTCTCCGGCTACTGGACGCCCAGGCTCTGCTCGGCCGGGGGCTGCGCGTCGTGGGCACCAATGCACTCTTCGCCTATGAGGCCTCCGCGGGCGTGATGCTCGCATCCGAGATCACGACCACCGGCGATCTCGACCTGCTCGTGGATGCTCGAACCGGCATTGCCTTCGTCGGACCCGAGGCTAAGGATCCTGCAGGGATGATCGGCCTGCTGCGGCGGGCCGACAAATCGTTCCGCAAGTCGCGTCAGCCGTTCCGGGCGGAAAACGACGACGGCTTCATGGTCGACCTGATTGCGCCGATGCGCAATCCGCCCTGGGCGTCTTCACCTCCTGAAGGAAGCGCGACCGATCTCGCCACCGCCGAGATCGAGGGACTGGCCTGGCTCGAAAACGCGTCGGCGTTCGAGCAGACCTGCATCGACGAGCGGGGCCAGCCGCTGCAGATGACGGCGGTCGATCCACGGGTCTTCGCCATCCACAAGCACTGGCTCTCGGGGCGCCCCGACCGCGATCCCCTCAAGCGCAGGCGCGATGCCGCGCAAGCGCAGGTCGTCCACGATCTGACCCGGCGCTACCTCCTCCATCTGACGTTCGACCCGGACGCGCTGCGGATGTTCCCCAGGCAGGTCCACGATCAGGCGATGTCGACGTTGGCAAAGTCATAAGCGCTCCGCCCCCGCCGCCGTCACTTCCGCGACAGGCTTCCCAGGATGCCGCGCACCAGCGCGCGGCCGACCGACGAACCGACCGACCGCACCACCGACTTGATGGCCGCTTCCGTCACCGTCTGCCGGTTCGACGGGCGCGGCTGGCGTGGCGCCGACGGCCTCGGCGGCGTCCGCCTGCGATCGGTTTCGCTGCGATCGTCCCCTCGGTCGTCGCGGTCGCCGAAATCGGGCAGCGTCCAGGGGCCCCGGCGGCGCTCGTCGCCTTCGCCGCTTTCGTAGCGCCCGCCCCGATCCTCGTTCTTCGCGATCTCGTCGGCCCGCTTCTTCAGCATCTCGAAGGCCGATTCGCGGTCGATCGTCTCGTCGTACTGGCCGGCCACCGGGCTTTCGGCGATGATCGCCCGGCGCTCCTGCGGCGTGATCGGCCCCAGCCGCGAAGCCGGCGGGCGGATCAGCGTCCGCTGGACCATCGAGGGAATGCCCTTCTGCTCCAGCGTCGAGACCAGCGCCTCGCCGGTGCCCAGCTTGGTGATCGCCTCGAAGCAGTTGAAATCCGGATTGGGCCGGAACGTGTCGGCCGCGGTCTTCACCGCCTTCTGCTCGCGCGGCGTATACGCGCGCAGCGCATGCTGGATGCGGTTGCCCAGCTGGGCGAGGACCGTTTCCGGCACGTCGAGCGGATTCTGCGTGACGAAGTAGACGCCGACGACCTTCGACCGGATCAGGCGGACGACCTGCTCGACGCGCTCGACCAGCGCCCGCGGCGCGTCGTTGAAGAGCAGGTGCGCCTCGTCGAAGAAGAAGACCAGCTTCGGCTGGTCCGGATCGCCGACTTCCGGCAGCTCCTCGAACAGCTCCGACATCAGCCAGAGCAGGAAGGTCGCATAGAGCCTGGGGTTCATCATCAGCTTGTCGGCGGCGAGCACATTGATGGCGCCGCGGCCGTCGCGCGTCGTGCGCATGATGTCCTCAATGCGCAGCGCCGGCTCGCCGAAGAAGTTGGCGCCGCCCTGCTGTTCCAGCACCAGCAGCGAGCGCTGGATGGCGCCGACCGACGGCTTCGTCACGTTGCCGTAGCGCGCGCCGATC
>CAYJMY010000357.1:2351-2753 GCA_964371125.1 uncultured Mesorhizobium sp.
GATCTCTCCGGCGCGCTCCGCGATGTTGGCGAGAAGCGCCTGGAGATCCTTCAGGTCGAGCAGCAGGAGGCCCTCCTCGTCGGCGATGCGGAAGGCGATGTTCATGATGCCTTCCTGCGCGTCGGTGAGGTTCATCAGCCGCGACAGGAGCAGCGGTCCCATTTCGGAGACGGTTGCGCGGATCCGGTGCCCCTGCTCGCCGAACAGATCCCAGAAGATCACCGGGAATTCCTGGAAATCGTACGGGTCGAGCTTGATCGCCTCGGCGCGCTTGAGCAGGAAATCCTTGGCCTCGCCCAGGGCGGCGATGCCGGAGAGGTCGCCCTTGACGTCGGCGCAGAACACCGGGACGCCGGCATTGGAAAAGCCTTCGGCGAGGATTTGCAGCGTCACCGTCTTGCC
>CAYJMY010000358.1:0-2613 GCA_964371125.1 uncultured Mesorhizobium sp.
GATGACGGCCGGGCGACGGAGGATCGCGGCGGGGCGACGGAGGATGGCGGCGGGGCAGTGGAGGATGACGGCGACGAGAAGCGGGCGGTTGTCGTCGGTGTGAAGGCCCCGACGTCGCGGGGCCTTCTGTCGTTTCGCCGGTCGACGCCTCAGGCGTTGGCGGCGACCAGGGCCTTTTCCAGCTTGGCGAGACCTTCGTCGAGCACGTCGTCCTGCACGGTGAGCGGCACGAGGATGCGGATCGTGTTGCCGTGGACGCCGCAGGAGAGCAGCACCAGTCCGTCGGCGATCGCCGCCTGGGTGACGCGCTTAGTCGCGTCGGCGTCGGGCTCGCCCGAACCGCGCTTCTTGACGACGTCGAAGGCGACCATGGCGCCGGGGCCGCGCACCGCTGCGATCGGAACCGTGTCGTTGCGCTGCGAGGCCTTGACCACGGCGGCCTTGACCCGGGCGCCGACCTTCTCGGCGCGTTCGAGCAGTTTCTCCTCCTCGATCACGTCGAGCACGGCGAGAGCCGCCGCGCAGGCGATCGGGCTGCCGGCATAGGTGCCGCCGAGACCGCCCGGCTCCGCGGCTTCCATGATCGCCGCCTTGCCGATGACGCCCGACAGCGGGAAGCCGCCGGCCAGCGACTTGGCGACGGTGATCAGGTCCGGCTCGACGCCGGAGACCTCGATGCCGAACATCTTGCCGGTGCGGGCGAAGCCGGTCTGGATCTCGTCGGCGATCATGACGATGCCGTTGGTGTCGCATATCTGGCGGATCGCCTCGAGCAGCTCGACCGGAGCCGGGTGGAAGCCGCCCTCGCCCTGGACCGGCTCGATGATCATGGCCGCGACCTGGGTCGGCTCGATGTCGGCGCGGAACAGGAACTCCAGCGCGCGCAGCGTGTCGGCGACGGTGACGCCGTTGTCGGGCGTCGGGAACGGCAGGTGGTAGATGCCGGGCACGCCGAGGCCGAACTTCTTGCGGTAGGGCGCGACCTTGCCGGTCAGCGACATGGTCAGCGCCGTGCGGCCGTGGAAGGCGCCGGTAAACGCGATGACGCCCGGCCGGCCGGTCGCGGCGCGCGCGATCTTGACGGCGTTCTCGACGGCCTCGGCACCGGTCGAGAAGAAGATCGTCTTGGCCTCGCCCTTGAACGGCGCCAGCGCGTTGAGGCGCTCGGCGAGCAGCACGTACTGCTCGTAGGGCAGGACCTGGAAGCAGGTGTGGGTGAAGCGGTCGAGCTGGTCCTTGACCGCGGCGATCACCTTCGGATGGCGGTGGCCGGTGTTGAGCACGGCGATGCCGCCGGCGAAGTCGATATAGCGCTTGCCCTCGACGTCCCAGACCTCGGAATTCTCCGCACGGTCGGCGTAGACGGCGAAGGCGTTGCCGACGCCGCGCGGGACGGCGGCGACGCGACGGGACTGAAGCGGTGCATTGGCATTCATGACAGACACTCCGAAAGAGGCGGTGCAGGTTCTTGAGTTACCGCCATGTCTAGTGCGCGGCGGCAATCGCCGTTAGGGCCTCGCCCGGGCCTACGAGAGAGCCACGCACAAGGCAATGCGGGCGATGGCCGCAGTTCGCGACCGACCCTACCGGTCGGCCCGCTGCGCTTTTTCCGACCCTCCCGCCGGAGCTTCGGTTCCGGCGGGTGACAGACGCCGAGGCGGCATGAAGACTACATCAACCCGAGTTGCTTGTAGAAACCGAGGGCGTCGTAATAGTCGCTCTGCGAGACGATCTTGCCGTCCTTGACGGTGAACATCGAGGCGCCGGTGAAGGAGAACGCCTTTCCGGTCGCCGCGGTGCCGTCGGCCCAGGCGCCGGTGTTAGTGCCCGAGAATTCCCATTCGAACGAAACGCGGTCGTCCTGCACGACGGGCGCGCCTTTCATCTTCCACGCGGCGTCCGGCGCTGCTTTGAGGAAATTGTCGATGACCCCGGTCTTGGCCGCTTCCCTGCCTTCGATCGGAGTCCCCACCGATGCGTCATAATAGATCACACCGTCGGCGAAGTAGCTCGCCGCCTTGGCCGAATCGTGGGCGTTCCAGGCGGCGACATAGGCCTCGACCACCGATTGCGCGACATCGGCTGCGAATGACGGCGTTGCGGCGAGCAGCGCGGCAGCAGTCGCCGCGACAAGAAACTGACGACGATACATAGTGAACTTCCTCCCGTTGGACTCAAAAGTTGCCTCTTCAACGTCCGGTTTCCTTCCCGCATCGCGAGAGAGGCTGTCGGGCGAAGCGAAAACGGACGACGGGGCGACGGTTCCAGACCGGCGCTGCCCTCACCCGCAATGCCGTCCGGCCCGTCGCTCACGAAACCGGACAATCCGGCCGCCCCATGGGGCGGCCGAAACGCCCGCCGCCAAGGCCGGCAACATTTTCAGCGCCTTGTGAACGCAGACGATATTGTACCAAACGGTGTAGAGCGCGACCATGTGAACGTGGTTCTCGTAGCCCCGCCGCTACCCATGCGCCACCATCACGTGGCGCACCGCCGTGTAGTCCTCCAGCGCGTAGAGCGACATGTCCTTGCCGTAGCCCGACTGCTTCAGCCCGCCGTGCGGCATCTCGTTGGTGAGCATGAAGTGGGTGTTGATCCAGGTGCAGCCGTACT
>CAYJMY010000359.1:0-2594 GCA_964371125.1 uncultured Mesorhizobium sp.
GTATCCTTCAGGACGGTCGGCACACGGCCGGATGCGTGAGGTGACGGCCTGCGGCAACGCATTCGCCGCAGAAGTAGGCGCAGCCGGCCTTCACCCAGATCTCTTCCGGCGCGTCCGCGGCGTGGCGACCGCATCGATCGCAGCGGAGACCCGGAAAAAGTCCGTCGAGCTGCCTTCCGGCGATCTCGAAAACCTCCGGCCGGCTCACAGCTTCCCCATCACCTTCTGGCGGAATCCGTAGACCGTGCGCCCGCCGCCGAGCGGCACGAGCGTGACGTCGCGCTCCTGGCCCGGCTCGAAGCGCACCGCCGTGCCCGCCGCGATGTCGAGCCGCATGCCTCGCGCCTTCTCACGGTCGAAGCTGAGGCCCGCATTGGTCTCGTAGAAATGATAGTGGGAGCCGACCTGGATCGGCCGGTCGCCGGTGTTCGCCACCTTCAGCGTCACGGTCGGCCGGCCGGCATTGAGTTCGATGTCGCCGGCCGCGGGAATGATTTCGCCCGGAACGAGTCCTCCGCTCATCGATTCAGCCCCCGACCGCGATCCAAAGGCCACCCAGAGCCGTCGCCGCGCCCGCCGCCCGGGTAAGCCCGCGACCTACCGGGCCGCCGGCGAGCCGGCCCATGCCCAGCCCGGCGCCGACGCCCGCGGCGTGCAGGATGGCCGTGGCGGCGGCGAAGCCGGCACAGAAGGACAGCACGCCCGTGTCGCCCAGTTCGCCGCCGTGGGCGTAGCCGTGGAAGAAGGCGAAAAAGCCGACCATCGCCATGCCGACCGGGGTGGGCACCTGCAGGGCGACCAGCGTCAGCAGGCCGATGACGACGACCGAGGCGGCGATGACGGGCTCGACGAAAGGAAGGCCCAGCCCGGCGAGCGCCGCGGCGAAGCCGAGCATCATCGTGCCGACGAACGCCGTCGGCACCAGCCAGACCGAACGGCCGCCGAGCAGCGCCGCCCACAGGCCGACGGCGACCATCGCCAGGATATGGTCGAGCCCGAAGAAGGGGTGCGAGACACCGGCTGCGAACGAACCATGTTCGGCCGGATCGAGGTGGGCGAAGGCGGGAGCGCTCGCCGCGACCAGCGTGACGATTGCGAGAACCATGCGTACGATCATTGCGTTATCCCTTCTCAGCTCGACCCGGCGACCGCTTTCCGGTCGCGCCCGAAAATCCCCATACAAGTCGACTGGCAATGGTGATCGAGAGGGCGCCAATGGCTGTCAGGGCGACGGCGTCCACGACCAACAGATCAGGCGCGATGCAAATGGAAAAGCCGCCGATCATCAGCAGGGCGCCGATCGCGCGGCCGACAGGATCGTAGATCCTGCCGTTCAGATGCGCCGTGGCGACGAATACCACGAAGGACAGGACGATCAACGCCGGCAGCCACCAGCTTACTGCCTGGACGAGGGCGAACCCGACGAAGGCAGCGAGAACCACGGCGAAGTCGGCCCAGGCGTCGAACCAAGCTCCGATATCAGAGGCGACACCGAACCGGCGGGCCAGGTAGCCGTCTACGATATCGCTGGCGAGGGCGAAGCCAAGAATGAGGGCGATCTCTGTCGTGCGACCCTGCAGGGCGAGCAACGGCAGCGCCGGGGCCGAGAGAACCCGAAGCGCGGTCAGGGCATGTGGAATGGCGCGAACGGTCCGCTGCCCCGCCGGGCTCACGGCAGCTTCCCGGCCAGCGCCACCGCCGCGTCCGTGGCCATGGCGCGCGCCCGCTCGGTATTGGAGCCGGTGTAGCGGTTTTCCGTATCGTTGGGCAAAAGGCTGAAATAGGCATAGCTGCCTGCCACCTCGCCCTTCGCGTCCGTCACGAGTTGCCGGGTCACGGCCAGCGCATCGTCGGCCGATCCCATGCCGGTGAGCAGAATGGCAACCGGTTTGCCCCTGAGGTCTTCGAGCCGCGATATCCAGTCGGTCAAGGGCTTCGTGGGACCGTGGCGGTAGATCGGCGAGCCGACCACGACCAGATCGTACGCGGATAGATCCGTCGGGGTTTCGATCGACGGCGTCGTCCGCTCGACGCGCCAGCCGCTCTTGACCAGCCCCTGTGCGAAAGACGCCGCGATCTCGTCCGGGAACGAACTGGCGCCCGGACTCATGACGATCAGTGCGGCGCCCGCCGTACCGTCCGCGTTGGCAATCTCGATCGGACGCACGGTTTCCTGATCGACCCGCCAGATGAGCCACGCCATCGCGGCCACGAACAGGACCGCGACGATGACGAGAACAGCGCCCAGCCACATCAGCAACTTCATCGGCCGACCTCTCCTCTTCCAGTCGTTCCGGCCGCGTCGGAAGCAAGGGATAGCTTCCGCGCGCGCCTCGGTAATTGACTGGCGTCAAGGTCATCGCTTCGTTCTTACCGGATCGGTTCGTGGACAGTGACGAGCTTGGTGCCGTCCGGGAACGTCGCCTCGACCTGGACGTCGTGGATCATCTCGGCGATGCCCTCCATGACCTGGTCGCGGGTGATGACATGGGCGCCGGCTTCCATCAGATCCGCCACGGAGCGCCCGTCGCGCGCGCCCTCGACGACGAAATCGGTGATCAGGGCGATCGCTTCCGGATGGTTCAGCTTGACGC
>CAYJMY010000360.1:0-2586 GCA_964371125.1 uncultured Mesorhizobium sp.
GCGCGAGGTTGACCTTGGCGGGGGCCGTCTCGACGATGATGCCTTGCATCGAGGGCTACTGCACCACCACTTCGGGTTCTGCGACGGGTTCGGGCTGCTCGACGACCGGAGCCGAATCCTCGGTCTGCGGCGCGGCGTCGAGCCCGCCGGCCAGCTTGGGCGCGACCCGGGCCTTGACGTTGCCCTCGTCATCGACGTCGGAGGCGATCGTCCACTGGAACCTGGCCTCCAGCTTGCGGCCAGCGCGCCAGTAGGCATCGCCGAGATGGTCGTTGAGGATCGGATCGTCGGGCTTCAGCGAGACGGCGCGTTCGAGTTCGGTCACCGCCTCTTCGAAACGGTTCAGCCGGTAATAGGCCCAGCCGAGCGAATCGACGATGTAGCCGTCGCTCGGCCGCAGCTCGACGGCGCGCCGGATCATCTCGAGGCCTTCCTCGAGGTTCATGTTCATGTCGACCCAGGAATAGCCGAGATAATTCAGCACCTGCGGCTGGTCGGGAAACAGTTCGAGCGCCTTGCGGAAGTTCGGCTCCGCCTTGGGCCACTCCTTCAGCCGCTCGTAGGCGATGCCGCGCTGGTAGAAAATGTTCCAGTTCTCCCGCGACGGCCTGACGATGCGCGACACTGCGGCATCGTAGAGATCGGCGGCGGCGCGGTAATTCTCCTTCGACGCGTAGACGCCGCCCAGGGCCAGATAGGCGCGCATGTCGTCCGGATCGCCGTCGAGCAGGGCCTTCAGATGGGTAATCGCTTCGTCGTGCCGGTCGAGATCGGCGAGGTTCAGGCCGAGCTGCAACTCGGATACCCGCTTCATCGGCGAGCCGGCGGGGATGCGGCTGTAGAAGGTGATCGCGTCCTCGGCATTCTGCTGCTGCTCGGAAACGGCGGCCAGTTGCAGGAGCACCTGGTCGTTGTCGGGCTGGAGCGCGCGCGCATATTCGAGATAGAGGCGGACATAGGCCTCGCCGCCGCCGCGGTTGAGCGCGGTGCCGAGATTGAGCAGCACCTCGGTGGCGCCGGCCTGCGGCCCGTCGACCAGTGGCCGGATCGCAGCACCGGCTTCGATCTGGCGGCGCAGCGACTCGATCGGAAGGCGTCCGCTGGCAAATTCTTCGGCGCGATCGAGGATGCCCAAGGCGCGCTGCGTCTCGCCGGCGCGTGCAAGGAACCCGGCATAGGCCTCCGCGGCGCGCAGCCAGGTATCCGGCGCGGCGCCGCCCGCGGGCAGGTTGTCGATGGTCGCCGTGTAGGCGGCGTCAGCCTCGTCCTTCAGTCCGGCAGCATCGGCGACGAGTGCGCGATGATAGCCGATGAACAACGCATACCACTCGGGACCGTCGAGCCCTTCCAGGAAGGACAGCGCACCGTCGGCATCGCCCGATCCGAGCTTCGCCCATGCCGTGACGAGGCCCGTGATGAGGCGGTCGAGGTCGGATTCGAGGGCGAGCTTGAGCCACGTCTCCGCGCCGGCATAGTCCTTGCGACGGATGGAATCGACTGCCAGCGCCAGCCTCGAAAAGCGCTCGACCTCGGGCTCGGCCTTCAGTTTGTCGGCGTACGGCAGCGCCTCATCGAAGCGTCCCTGCGAAATGAGCGACAGCATCAAGCTCTGCTGGAGCTGCTTGTTGGCGGGATCGAATTCGAGCGCGCGCGCATAGTAGGCGGCTGCGCCCTGCCGGTCGTTGTCGCTCTCGGCGATTCGAGCCGCAAGATAGGCGCCGGAAAACGTGCCGATGCTTACCTGTTCCGACGCGCTCCGGGCGCTGACGGGGCTTGCAGCAAGCGCCATGACCGCCACGCCCGCAAGCCAGTATCCGCGTTTAGACCGCATCGTCTTCCTTCCTGCCGAGCGTCTCCCGAGGGAGCGATGACTCAGCCCGCCAATGGGCGAAAAGAATGGCCTTTTTGGGATCGGGCTGCAATCGGGCCGGCTTCACAATCCGGTCACGGCGCCGCTGTCAGGAGACGCGGCTGATGCAGAAGTCGATCACCTCGAGCAGCGCCGCCTTCTGCGGCGAGGCCGGCAGCGGCGCCAGCGCGTCGCGGGCGATGCCGCCGAAATGCCTGGCGCGGCCGATCGTGTCGGCAATGGCGCCTTGGCGGCTCATCAGGCCGACTGCCCTTTCCAGCGCGGCGTCATCGGTCTTGCCGTCTTCGATCGCCTCCTTCCAGAAGGCGCGTTCGGCCGCCGAGCCGCGCCGGTAGCTGAGGATGACCGGAAGCGTCACCTTGCCCTCGCGAAAATCGTCGCCGACGTTCTTGCCGAGGTCCTTGGAACTGCCACCATAGTCGAGCGCGTCGTCGATCAATTGGAAGGCGAGGCCGAGATTCATGCCGTAGGAACGCAGCGCGGAGCGGTCGGCGCGGCCGGCGCCGGCGATCACCGGCCCAACTTCCGCCGCTGCCGAAAACAGCGCCGCGGTCTTGGCCTTGATCACGGCGAAATGCTCGTCCTCGGTGGTCTCGAGGTTCTTGGCAGCGGCAAGCTGCATGACTTCGCCTTCCGCGATGACGGAGGCGGCGGTGGCGAGGATGTCCAGGGCATCGAGTGAGCCGACGTCGACCATCATGCGAAAAGCCTGGCCG